>DATFHM010000001.1:0-11242 GCA_035248385.1 Nocardioides sp.
CTTCGTCAGCTCGGCGAGGATCTCGCTCATCGGCCGGTTCAGGTCGATCTTCACGACCTCGCCGCCGGAGATGTCCTCGGCGACGCCGGCGTCGGGCATGTACTGCGCCGGGTCGGTCTCGAGCTGCTCGAGGAAGACGCCCTCGGCGGTGATCTTGCCGAGAGCCTGGCGGTCGGCCGAGCAGGAGACGGCGATCGCGACCGGGCAGGAGGCGCCGTGGCGGGGGAGCCGGACGACGCGGACGTCGTGGCAGAAGTACTTGCCGCCGAACTGGGCCCCGATGCCGAAGGACTGGGTCAGCTTGAAGACCTCCTCCTCCAGCTCGACGTCGCGGAAGCCGTGGGCATCCATGGACCCCGAGGTCGGCAGGTTGTCGAGGTAGTGGGCGCTGGCGTACTTGGCCGTCTTCAGCGCGAACTCCGCGCTGGTGCCGCCGATCACCACGGCGAGGTGATACGGCGGGCAGGCGGCCGTGCCGAGGGAGCGGATCTTCTCGTCGAGGAACTCCAGCAGCCGCTTCGGGTTGAGGATCGCCTTCGTCTCCTGGAACAGGAACGACTTGTTGGCCGAGCCGCCGCCCTTGGCCATGAAGAGGAACTTGTACTCCGGACCCTTCGGTCCCTGGGCGGTCGAGTAGAGCTCGATCTGCGCCGGCAGGTTGGAGCCGGTGTTCTTCTCGTCGTACATGGTCAGCGGCGCGAGCTGGCTGTAGCGCAGGTTGAGCTTGGTGTACGCGTCGTAGACGCCGCGCGAGATCCACTCGGCGTCGTCGGCGCCGGTGAGCACGCCCTCGCTCTTCTTGCCCATCACGATGGCGGTGCCGGTGTCCTGGCACATCGGGAGCACGCCGCCCGCGCTGATGTTGACGTTCTTGAGCAGGTCGAGCGCGACGAAGCGGTCGTTCCCGGACGCCTCCGGGTCGTCGATGATCTTGCGCAGCTGCTTCAGGTGCGCCGGCCGCAGGTAGTGGCTGATGTCGTGCATCGCCTCGGCGGTCAGCTGCTGGATCGCCTCCGGCGAGACCTTCAGGAACGTCTGCCCGTCGGGGCCCTCGACGGTCTCGACGCCCTCGGAGGTGATCAGCCGGTAGGGCGTGTCGTCGTGAGAGGTCGGGAGGAGGTTGGAGTACCGGAACTCTGCGTCAGCCACGAACACCGAGGATAGGCGCTCCTCGGGACGCAGCGAGGGCCGGGCCGCATCGCGGCCCGGCCCTCGCCGGTGGTGCTCGGTGTCAGCCGATCGGCGTCAGCTGATCTGCGTCGCCGCGACGGCCAGCTCGATGACCGCGCCGACCGGCAGGTTGCCCTTGGGCGTGCCCAGGGTGATCCGGACGGCGGCGATCTCGTTGCTGTGCGTCGTGGGGTTGGTGGTGCGGGCGTTGATGACGACCTTGCCCAGGCCCGCGACGTTGATCGTCGTGTTGGGCGCGACGTTGAGCGGGATGGCGCGGCCGGCGACGACGAGGTTCACGAACGACAGGCCCATGCTCTGGGCCCACCTCCCGTCCTGCACCCGCCCGTGTGCGGCCACCTTGATGGCGGTGGCCTTGATCAGGCCGCCGAGCAGGTTGAGCCCCGCCACCTTGCTGGTGTTGAGGATGTCGGCGTTGCCGAGGGTGTCCTTCGTGGAGGTGCTGGTCGTGGTGACCACGCCCGTGTTGAGCACGCCCGGGACGTTCACCGTCGCGGTCGTGTTCTGCAGCGTGTTGCCGTGGCTGCCGTCGAACGGGGTGCCGATGAACGCGGTCGGGCCGCTCTCGATCCGGGCGAGGTCGCCGGCGGCGACCTTGGCCTGCGTGCCGTAGGCCATGCCGAACAGGACGGCGCCCGGCGACGGGGTGGCGTTGCTGAGGAACTGCGTCTCCGGGTTCAGCAGGATCGTGACGTTGGCGGGCATGCCCTGGCGCGGCTCGAGCAGGGTCAGGCTGAGGCCCCACCCGATGTTCGCCGAGCCGGTGCCGTCGTGGGTGCTCTGGCTCCAGTTCATCTGGACGTTCGCGACACCGGGGATGGTGACCTGGTAGTTGTGCGGGATGTTCAGCGGCAGCTTCACGCCGGCGATGTGGATGCCCGCGAACTGGGTGTTGGCCGACGTCGTGATCGCGCCCGACGTCGTACCGGTCGTGTACATGTTGCTGGTGATCGCATCGATGGTGATCAGACCACCGAGCACGTTGACGTTCGCGGTGCGCGCCCAGGAGCGCAGCGCCGTCGTGGTCGTGTTCTTGGTCGCGGTCGTCTTGGTCTGGACCGCACCGGTCCTGATCGCGCCACCGGCGAGGTTCACCCCGGCGGTGCTGTTGGAGCGCGTGGCGCCGTTCGGGCCGCCGGTGATCGTGCTGGCGGCGGTGAGGTCGGAGCTGACCGTGCCGTCACCGAGACGGACGTAGGTCGCACCGGCACTGGCCTGGTAGGCCCACAGCTTGGTGGCGGCGTGCGCCGAGGTGGGCACCGCGACGATGCTCAGCGAGACGCCGAGGAGCGACAAGACGGGGAGAAGGAAACGCATTTTCATAGGAGGGGACTCCGAATCCCGAGGGGGGCCTACAAGGGGATGGGAACAGGATGTCACACGGGTGACGCGGGCGGTGTCTTCATGCCGACAGCAACCGATACCCCCTCAGGAGGAAGTCATGACCACCCGGATCCCTGCCACGGAGATCAACGGTCTGTACGGCGCACTGGTCAAGAAGTTCGCCACCAGGATGTTCGGCCAGGTCCCGGAGTCGCTCGGCGTGATGTGGCACAACGTGCCGGTCCTCAAGGCGAGCATGGGCTTCGGCCAGAAGCTGCAGAAGTGGGACCAGTGCGACGAGAGCCTGAAGTCGTTCGCGCACATGGCGGTGGCGTCGTACATCGGCTGCACCTGGTGCCTGGACTTCAACTACTTCATGGCCAAGGACAAGGGCCTCGACCTCGCCAAGGCCCGGGAGATCCCGCGCTGGCGGGTCTCGACGGTGTTCACGCCCTTGGAGCGTGAGGTGCTGGAGTACGCCGAGGCGATGAGCGCCACCCCCGTCACGGTCACCGACGAGATGGTCGACAGCCTGAACCGCCAGCTCGGTCCGGCGGCCGTCGTGGAGCTCACCAACGTCATCGGCTTCGCCAACCTCACCACCCGCGGCAATGTCGCGCTCGGCATCGAGTCCGAGGGATTCGCGGCCGCCTGCGGCCTGGCGCCCCTGGCCGAGCCGGCGGTCGTAGGGTCGTGACCGTGAGCGCCGTCGATCCGTTCATCGCCCATCGCAGCCTGCTGTTCACGGTCGCCTACGAGATGCTCGGCTCCGCTGCTGACGCCGAGGACGTCGTGCAGGAGACCTGGCTGCGCTGGGCGGCGATGGAGGAGGACGCGCGGGCCGAGGTGATCGACCCGCGCGCCTACCTGGTGCGGATCGTGACCCGGCAGGCGCTCAACCGGCTGCGGACGCTGGCCCGGCGGCGTGAGGACTACGTCGGCGAGTGGTTGCCCGAGCCGCTGCTGACCACCCCGGACGTCGCCGAGGACGTCGAGCTGGCCGAGAGCGTGTCGATCGCGATGCTCACCGTGCTCGAGACCCTCACCCCCACCGAGCGCGCGGTCTTCGTGCTGCGCGAGGTCTTCGACCTGTCGTACGACGAGATCGGGGCCGCCGTCGACAAGACGGCGGCCGCCGTGCGGCAGGTCGCGCACCGGGCCCGGTCGCACGTCGAGGCGCGGCGTCCGCGAGTGGCGGTGGACCGCAGCGAGCAGCAGGCCGTGGTCGAGCGGTTCCTGAAGGCCGTGACCACCGGGGACGTCCAGGGCCTGATGGACGTGCTCGCGCCGGACGTCGTCGTCATCGCCGACGGCGGGGGCTTCGCGACCGCGTCGCGGGTGCCGATCGAGGGCGCCAAGAAGGTCGTCGCGTTCCTCAAGAACTTCCCGCGGGTCGTGCCCGACGCGGTCGTCGAGACGATCTGGATCAACGGTGCGCCGGCGGCGCGGCTCGACCTGGGGTCGTTCGGCCCCACGGCGATCAGCGTGCAGATCGAGGACGGGCGGATCACCCGGATCTTCACGATGCGGAACCCGCACAAGCTGGAGCGGCTCGACGAGCCGACACCGCTGCAGCGCTAGTGCGCGGCCGCGGCCGCGGCGGCCGCCCGCGTGAGCCACGCGGGCGGCTTGCCGTAGCGCTGGCTCGGGATCAGCCGGCCGGCGGCGCAGTCGTCGAGCAGCTGCTGCATCCGCTTCTCGCGGGTGGCCTCCTGCTTGGCGGTGATCACCCAGTTGGCGCACAGGTGCCGGTACGACGGGGTGGCGATCGCCCAGAACGCGCTCGCGGCGGGATCGGCGGCCAGGCGCTCGGCGTACTCCTCGGGCAGCTCGGGCTTCACGGCCTTCTCGTAGGCGTAGATCGTCGGCTCGCGGCGGACCTCCCAGATCGCCAGGCCGGGCGGCTTGATCCGGCCCTCGGCGCGCAGCTGCTCGAACGCCGCGAGGTTGATCTGGGACCAGTTGCTCGTGGGCTTGCGCGGGGTCCAGCGCTGGCGGATCGCGTCGTCGTCGATGCGCTCGACCTTGGAGTCGATCCATCCCCAGCACAGCGCCTCGCGGACGGCGTCCTCCCAGACCAGGCCGCGGTCGGCGACGTGCTTCTTGTACAGCCCCATCCAGAGCTCGGTCTCGGTCGCGTGGAAGCGCTCCAGCCAGGCCGCGAACTCGGCGGCGTCGGCGAAGAAGCGGGCCGGCCGCTCGGGCGTGCCGCCCAGGCGCCCGGGGAGCTCGTCGTCCATGGCGTCAGACTGCCACCCCTCGCCGACAGCGACGTCCTACGCTGAGCCCCGTGCTGGACGAGTGGCAGGTGGCCGAGGTGGACCTGGGGGCGTACCTCGCGCGGGTCGGTGTCGAGCCGCGCGAGCCGAGCGTGATCGCGCTGGGCGAGCTGCACGAGGCCCACGTCCGGACCTTCACCTTCGACAACATCGACGTGCTGCTCGACCAGCACCCGGGCGTCTCGCTGCCCGCGATCGCGGAGAAGTTCCTCGGCCGCGGGCGGGGAGGCTACTGCTTCGAGCACGGCTCGCTGTTCGCGGCGGTCCTCGAGCGGCTGGGGTACGACGTGCGCCGCCAGCTCGGCCGCGTCGACAGCCCCACCGGGGTCGCGGCCCGCACCCACCTCACCGTGGGTGTCCGGCTCGGCGAGCGGTGGTGGCTGTGCGACCCGGGCTTCGGGATGAGCCTGATCCGGCCGATCCCGCTCGACGACGGCCGGGAGGCCGACCACTACGGCTGGCGCAGCCGGGTCGTGGCCGCGCCGGAGGTCGGCGGGTTCGAGCTTTACCGCGAGCGCGACGGCGGGTGGCAGCGGCTGCACACGATCGACCTGCTCCCGGTGCACCCCTCGGATCTGGTCGAGGGCCACCACTTCACCAGCACCTTCCCGGCCTCGCACTTCCGGTCCGGGCTGATGGTGGCGCGCTACGTCGACGACCGGCACGTGACGCTGACCCACCAGACCGTGACGATCCGGCGGGCCGGGCAGCC
The DNA here is from genome assembly GCA_035248385.1 of Nocardioides sp. Classification (GTDB taxonomy): domain Bacteria; phylum Actinomycetota; class Actinomycetes; order Propionibacteriales; family Nocardioidaceae; genus Nocardioides. The sequence continues at coordinate 5,506 of DATFHM010000001.1, forward strand.
CACCGAGCACCGTCAGATCCGTCCCGACGAGGTGGGTGGCTGGCTGGACGAGGTCGCGGTCGGCTTGACGGCGGACGAGCATTCCCGGCTCGAGGTGAGGGTGCAGGAGCTGGTGGCACAGTAGACATCCGGCATCGGGCATGGGGTGCCCGGCCGGGTTGTTCCACCCACGTGCACACCTACGACGCCATCGTCATCGGGGCCGGTCAGGCCGGCCTGTCGGCGTCGTACCACCTGAAGAGGCTGGGACTCGACCATCTGGTGCTCGACGCCGACGCGACCGCGGGCGGCGCCTGGCAGCACCGCTGGGACTCCCTCGCGATGGCCGACGTGCACGGCGTCGCGGACCTGCCGGACGCGCCCGCGCCGGGCGGCTCGGAGGAACGCGCCAACGTGGTGGTGCCGGCCTGGTTCGGCGACTACGAGCGCACCCACGGCCTGCCCGTCGAGCGGCCGGTGCGGGTGGACCGGGTCACCAGCGACGGCGACCTGCTCGTGGTCCACGCGGGTTCACGCACCTGGACGACCCGCACGATCATCAACGCGACCGGCACCTGGACCCGGCCGTTCATCCCGTACTACCCGGGGGCCGGCACCTTCCGCGGCGAGCAGCTGCACACCGTCGACTACCCAGGACCCGCGTATTTCCAGGGGAAAAGCGTCCTCGTGGTCGGTGGTGGCGCATCGGCGGTGCAGTTCCTCGGCGAGCTCGCACCGCTCACGTCGACGCTGTGGGTCACGCGCCGCGAGCCGGTGTGGAACGCCGACCGCTTCGACGGCCGCGCCGCGATCGGTCAGGTGCTGGAGCGGGTGCGGACAGGCCGTCCGCCGGCGAGCGTGGTGAGCGTGACGGGCCTGGCGCTGCGGCCGCAGGAGGCCCTGGCCGCATCGCTGGGCGCCTACGAACGACGCCCGATGTTCGAGCGGATCGAGCCGGACGGGGTGCGCTGGGCGGACGGCTCGTTCGAGCCGGTCGACGTCATCCTCTGGGCCACCGGCTTCCGCCCCGCGGTCGACCACCTGGCACCGCTGCACCTGCGCTCGTCGTACGGCGGGATCGCGCTGCTGCCCGGCAGCAACGACGTGCAGACCGCGGTGACCGCCGCGGCCGACCCGCGCGTGCAGCTCGTCGGCTACGGACCCTCGGCCAGCACCATCGGCGCGACGCGTGCCGGACGGGCCGCTGCCCTCGCCGTACGACGGCTGCTACTGTCGGCACCGACCACACGGGAGTCCGCGGTAGCGGGCTGAGAGGGAGCTGACACCGCTCCGACCGTTGAACCTGATCCGGCTCATACCGGCGAAGGAACGTGAAGGAGCACCCGTTGGTGCCGAAGCTGATGTGCTTGGTGTCGTCCGTCGACGACCTCTCCCTGCTGCCTGCCCTCGTGGCCGCCGGGGTGGACTGCTTCCAGGTCCGCGACAAGACGCTGGACGGTGCCGGGCTGGTGGCGCTGACACGCACCGCGCTCGCCACCGGCGCGACCGTGGTCGTCAACGACCGGGTCGACGTCGCGCTCGTCGCCGGCGCCCACGGGGTGCACGTGGGGGCGACCGACCTCGCCGCGGCCGACGTACGACGGATCGCGCCGGACCTGCTGGTCGGGGCGACCTGCCGCTCGGCTGACGACGTCGCAGCGGCGGCCGCTGCCGGTGCCGACTACGCCGGCGTGGGGCCGGTGTTCGTGTCGTCGTCGAAGGCGGGGTTGCCGGAGCCGCTGGGTCCGTCGGGGCTGGGTGAGGTCGTCGGCGGTGCGCTGCCGGTCGTCGCGATCGGCGGCATCGCGCCGCACAACGCCGGGCTCGTGGCGGACACCGGCGCACACGGGGTCGCCGTGATCGGCGGGATCTGGCGCGAGCCGGATCCGGTGGCCGCCGTCCGCGCGCTCGCGGAGGCGCTCGGACGATGAGGGTCCGCGTGCTCGGGGCCGGGATCATCGGCCTCGCCTGTGCCGAGGAGCTGATCCGGCGCGGCCACGCGGTCGACGTCGTCGACCCGGCGCCCGGGTCGGGGGCGTCGTACGCCGCGGCCGGGATGCTCTCGCCCGCCGGCGAGCTGTGGCACGGGGAGACCGAGCTGTTCGGGCTGGGTCGTGCGTCGCTGGAGCTGTGGCCCGCGTGGGCGGCGCGCCTCGGCGTACCTCTGCACGCGACGGGGACCGTGCTCGCCGCGGCCGATGCCGGTGACCTGCAGGAGATCGACCGCCAGGTGGGTCTGCTCGCCGCGGCCGGGCTGGCGACGGAGGCGCTGAGCCGGCGTGAGCTGCTGGCCCGTGAGCCCGGGCTTGGGCGCGTGGTGGGCGGGGCGTACCTGCCCGACGACCACAGCGTCGACCCGCGGCGGGTCGTGGCGGCGCTGCTCGAGCGTGTGCCGGTGGGCGGATCCGGGGGAGCGGCGGAGGTGACCGTGGTCGCGACCGGCGCCCGGCTCCCCGCGCCCTTCACCGACCTCGTCCGTCCCGTGCGCGGCGAGATCCTGCGTGTGCGCGTGGCGGATCCGGCGCAGCGGCCGGCGCACACGGTCCGTGGCCTGGTCCACGGCCGGCCGGTGTACGTCGTCCCGCGGGCCGGGTCCGACGAGGTGGTGATCGGGGCGACCTCGGAGGAGCACGACGGGCCGCCGGTCGTCACCGTCGAGGGGGTGCACGTGCTGCTCGACGCGGCGCGTGAGCTGCTGCCGGGGCTGGACCGGGCCGAGTTCGTCGAGGCGGTCGCGCGCGACCGGCCGGCCACCGCCGACCACCTGCCGCTGGTCGGGCCGGCGGGGGAGGACGGGGTGCTGCTCGCGGCCGGGCACGGCCGCAACGGGGTGCTCCTCGCGCCGCTCACGGCGCAGCGGATCGCCGATCACGTCGATGCCAGGGAGGCAGCATGACCATCACCGTCAACGGATCCCCGCGCGAGGTCGGGGCGGGCGCGCTCGTCGCCGACCTGCTGCCGCCCGACCCGGCCGGCATCGCGGTCGCGGTCAACGCGTGCGTCGTACCGCGCGCGGAGCACGCCACCACCCCGCTGGCCGACGGCGACGTCGTCGAGATCGTGACGGCGGTGCAGGGTGGCTGAGCTCCTGATCGCAGGCGAGGCGCTGTCGTCGCGGCTCTTCCTCGGCACCGGCGGCCTGCCCCGGATGGACCTCGTGGAGCCCGTGGTCGCCGCGGCGGCGCCCGGCCTGGTGACGGTGTCGGTACGCCGCACCTCGGGCACCTCCGACGGCGGGCTGCTGGCCACGCTGCGGGGCCTCGGCGTACGCCTGCTGCCCAACACGGCCGGCTGCCGGACGGCCCGCGAGGCCGTGCTGACCGCGGAGCTCGCGCGGGAGGCGCTGGACACGTCGTGGGTCAAGCTCGAGGTGATCGGTGACGACATCTCCCTGCTGCCCGACGCCATCGAGCTGCTGGATGCCGCCGAGACCCTGGTCCGCAAGGGCTTCACGGTGCTGCCCTACACGACCGACGACCCGGTGCTGGCACGTCGCCTGCAGGACGCGGGCTGCGCGGCCGTGATGCCCCTCGGTTCGCCGATCGGGTCCGGGCTGGGCGTGCTCAACCCGCACGCGATCGAGGGTGTGCGGTCCGCGGTGTCGGTACCTGTCGTCCTCGACGCCGGGGTCGGGACGGCGTCCGACGCGGCGCTCGCGATGGAGCTCGGCTGCGATGCCGTGCTCGCCGCGACCGCGATCACCCGCGCCGACGACCCGGTGCGGATGGCGCACGCGCTGCGGCTGGGCGTCGAGGCGGGGGTGGCTGCGCGCGATGCGGGCCGGATCCCGCGGCGGGCGACCGCCCGGGCGTCGTCCCCGGTCGCCGGCATGGTCGGGCGGGCGTGATGGACCTGCCCCGTCTGCTGCTCCTCACCGACCGCTCCCAGCTGCGGCTCGGGCGGTCTCTGGTCCGCACGGTCGCCGAGTGCGTCGAGGCCGGGGCCACCCACGTGGTGCTGCGCGAGCTCGACGAGCCCGAGGAGGCCCGGGCCGCCCTCGCCGCCGCCCTCGTCGGTGTCGGGGCCACCGTGATCGCCGCCCACACGCCGCTCCCCGGGGCAACCGGTCTCCACCTGCCGGCGGTCGGGCAGGCTGCTCCGGCCAGTTGCGTGCCCGCAAGCAACTGGTTGCGTGCCCGCAAGCAACCAGTTGCGTGCCCGCAAGCAACCGAAGCGGCCTGGGGCCGCTCGTGCCACTCGCCCGAGTCCGTGCGTGCCGCGGCGGAGGAGGGGGCGGCCTGGGCCACCCTGTCGCCGTACGCCGCCTCCGACTCCAAGCGCGGCTACGGACCCCCGCTGCCTCCGACCGCCTTCGAGGACCACCCGATCCCGGTCTTCGCCCTCGGCGGGATCACCCCGGCCAACGCCGCCGAGGCCCGACGCGCCGGCGCCCACGGCGTCGCGGTGATGGGCGCCGTCATGCGGGCCCAGGACCCGGCCGAGGTCGTCCGCGCCCTCCTCGAGGAGCTCCGATGACCCCGCCCGTCGTCCTCACCATCGCGGGCACCGACTCCGGCGGCGGTGCCGGCATCGCCGCCGACCTCGCCACCTTCGCGGCCCTCGGCGTGCACGGCGCCTGCGTCGTCACCGCCGTCACCGCGCAGGACACGGTCGCCGTCCGCGGGATCCACACGGTCCCGCTCGCGGTCGTCGCGGCCCAGCTCGACGCGGTCCTCACCGACCTCGACCCCGCCGTCGTCAAGACCGGCATGCTCGGCACTCCCGAGGCCGTGGCCCTCGTCGCGGAGAGATGCCGAGGCCGCACCCTCGTGGTCGACCCGGTCCTCCGCGCCTCCACCGGCGCGAGCCTCGCCGACGCCGCCGTGCGCGACGCCTACCGCGAGCTCCTGCTCCCCGTAGCAAGCGTCATCACCCCCAACCAGGACGAGCACGCGGCCCTCGGCCGCCCCGACCACCCCGGGCTCGTCCTCACCGCCGGCGGCGACATCCCGACGACCAACGACCACGGCACCGGCTGCACCCACGCGAGCGCCCTGGCGGCGTACCTCGCCCTGGGTCACGACCTCCCCGACGCAGCCCAAAGGGCCGACGCCTTCGTCCGCCGCCAGCTGCTGATCGGCCAGGACTGGGAGCTCGGCCGCGGCCGGGGTCCCGTCGCGCACGTCCACCCCACCCAACCGAGGAGCACAGCATGAACCAGGTCCACCCCGCCCACACCCGTGTCCTGACCGGCGACCTCGACGTCCCGGTCACCCGTGTCCAGCTCACCAACGGCGAGACCTTCGACCGCTACACCACCGCCGGCCCCGGCTCGGTGCCGGAGGAGGGCCTGCCGCACCTGCGCAAGCAGTGGATCGACGAGCGCGGCGACCGCACCCGCCCCAACGTCACCCAGATGCACTACGCCCGGCAGGGCATCGTCACGAAGGAGATGCAGTACGTCGCCCAGCGCGAGCGCTGCGACGTCGAGCTGGTCCGCAGCGAGGTGGCCGCGGGCCGCGCGATCATCCCGGTCAACATCAACCACCCCGAGTCCGAGCCGATGATCATCGGCCGCCGGTTCCTGGTGAAGGTCAACGCCAACATCGGCAACTCCGCCGTCACCTCGAGCATCGCCGAGGAGGTCGACAAGCTCACCCACGCGATCACCTGGGGCGCCGACACCGTCATGGACCTCAGCACCGGCGACGACATCCACGCCACCCGCGAGTGGATCATCCGCAACAGCCCGGTCCCGATCGGCACCGTCCCGATCTACCAGGCGCTCGAGAAGGTCAAGGGCCAGGCCGACAAGCTC
>DATFHM010000002.1:0-5637 GCA_035248385.1 Nocardioides sp.
CCAGCTGCACTGGGTCGACATCGAGAACGTCCCGGCCATCTGGGAGCGCCTCGACGCCGTGGGTCTGCAGTCCCTGGAGGCCTGCGGCGACGGCCCGCGACCGTTCCTGGGCTCCCCGGTCGCCGGCATCGCCTCCGACGAGATCATCGACGCCACCCCGGCGCTCGAGGAGATCAAGCGCCGCTTCCTGAACAACAAGGACTTCTCGAACCTGCCGCGCAAGTTCAAGACGTCGGCCAGCGGTCACCCGAGCCTGGACGGTGCGCCCGAGGTCAACGACGTCTCGTTCGTCGGCGCGGTGCACCCCGAGCACGGCCCCGGCTTCGACCTCTGGGTCGGCGGCGGGCTCTCCACGAACCCGATGTTCGCCCAGAAGCTCGGAGTCTGGATCCCGATCGACGAGGTGCCGGACGTGTGGGCAGGCGTCGCGGGCATCTTCCGCGACTACGGCTACCGCCGCCTCCGCTCGCGCGCCCGCCTGAAGTTCCTGGTCGCCGACTGGGGCAAGGAGAAGTTCCGCGAGGTCCTCGAGAAGGAATACCTCGGCCACGCGCTGATCGACAACGAGTCGCCGGCCGCCGCCACGCGGCCCGGTGACCACATCGGCGTGCACGAGCAGAAGGACGGCAAGTTCTACATCGGCGCCGCGCCGGTCGTGGGCCGGGTCAGCGGCACGATGCTCACCGAGCTGGCCGCCGCGCTCGAGGAGTACGGCGCCGTCGGCGTCCGCCTGACGTCGTACCAGAAGCTGGTGGTGATCGGCGTCGACGGCGACAAGGTCGACGGGATGGTCGCGGAGCTGAAGCGGATCGGCCTCGACGCGAACCCGTCGAACTGGCGCCGCTCGACGATGGCCTGCACCGGCATCGAGTACTGCAAGCTCGCGATCGTCGAGACCAAGAAGCGCGCCAGCGACCTGATCGCCGAGCTCGAGCGCCGGATCCCCGACATCGACGTCCCGATCACGGTCAACGTCAACGGCTGCCCGAACTCCTGCGCGCGCTCGCAGGTCGCCGACATCGGCCTCAAGGGTCAGCTCGTGATGGACGACGACGGCAACCAGGTCGAGGGCTTCCAGGTGCACCTGGGCGGCGGCATCGGCGAGATCACCGTGCTGGGCCGCAAGCTGCGTGCCCACAAGGTGACCAGCGCGGGTCTCGACGACTACGTCGAGACGGTCGTCCGCAACTACCTCGCCGACCGTACCGACGGTGAGCGGTTCGCCGCCTGGATCGAGCGCGCCGACGAGGCCCTGCTGCGCGGGGACCAGAAGCTGGAGCCGGTCACATGACCACGTCGGCGACCGAGACCGCGCGCAACAACCGGGGCACCCACACGGAGGGGCGTACGCCGGAGGAGCTGCGCGAGCTCGTGTCGCACATGGGCGCCGAGCTCGAGCTCGCCCCGGCGGAGCACATCATCGAGTGGGCCGCGGCCACGTTCGGTGAGCGCTTCTGCGTCACCTCGTCCATGGGCGACGCGGTGCTCTCGCACCTCGCGTCGAAGGTCGTCCCCGGCATCGACGTGGTCTTCCTCGACACCGGCTACCACTTCGCCGAGACCATCGGCACCGCCGACGCGGTCAAGCACACGCTGCCGGTCAACCTGATCACGATCACGCCCGTGCAGAGCGTGGCCGAGCAGGACGCTGAGTACGGCCCCGAGCTGTACAAGCGCGACCCCGACCTGTGCTGCAAGCTGCGCAAGGTGCAGCCGCTGGCGACCTCGCTGGACGGGTACGACGCCTGGGCCACCGGCCTGCGCCGCGCCGAGACCCACAACCGCGTCATCGCGCCGGTCATCGGCTGGGACGCCAAGAAGGGCAAGGTCAAGGTCTCCCCCATCGCTCGCTGGAGCGACGAGGACGTCGAGCGCTACATCGCGGACAACGGTGTCCTCGTCAACCCGCTGGTCTACGACGGCTACCCGTCCATCGGCTGCTGGCCGTGCACCTCGCGGGTCGCGCCCGGCGAGGACCCGCGCAGCGGCCGCTGGGCCGGCCTGAACAAGACCGAATGCGGAATCCACACCTGACCATCACGATCGGAAGGAGGCACACCCGATGACCGCACCTGCACTCGTGGCACTGGCTCACGGAAGCCGTGACCCCCGCTCCGCCGCAACCGTGACCGCCCTTGTCGACGAAGTCAAGGCGCTCCGGCCGGACCTGCGCATCGAGAAGGCGTTCCTCGAGCTCGCCAAGCCGTCCTTCGCGACGGTGGTCGACAAGCTCGTGAAGGCCGGGTACGACGAGATCGTCGTCGTACCGCTGCTCCTGGTCGAGGCGTTCCACGCCCGCGTCGACGTCCCCGGCCTGATCGAGGAGGCGACCACCCGCCACCCGGGCCTGAAGATCCGGCGGACCGAGGTGCTCGGCCTCGAGCCGCGCTTCCTCGAGGTGCTCGACGAGCGGCTGCGTGCCGCTCTCAAGGACGCCCGCGTCCGCGAGCTCGACGCGCTGGTGCTGGCCGCGGCCGGCTCTTCCGACCCGCTGGCCAACCAGGCCGTCGCCCGCCTCGCGCGGGTCTGGGGCGCGCACCACAAGCTCCCTGTCACCGCCGCGTACGCCTCAGCCACGCCGCCGGCGACCGGCGAGGCGGTGCGCGCGTTCCGCGCCGAGGGCCGTCGGCACGTGGCCGTCGCGTCGCTGTTCCTGGCGCCGGGCTCGCTCGTCGACCGGGCCACCGAGCTCGCGCTCGAGGCCGGCGCGGTCGCGGTGTCGGAGCCGCTGGGTGCGCACCAGGAGATCGCTCGCACGGTGCTGGCTCGGTACGCCGTCGGGGCGGTCGAGCTCGTCCCGGTCTGAATCTCGGTACCGAAGAGTCACACGACGAGGCGTTCCAGCAGGTGCTGGAGCGTCTCGTCGGCATTGGCGGTGACGCCGCCGTGGACGGGGCCGGGCTGCACGACGGTGCTGCGCGGCGCCTTGAGCATGCCGAAACGGGTGCCCTGGGTGTCGGCGGCCTCGCGGGTGCCGTACGCCGTGGCGCGGACCGCCGTGGCCGCGTCGGTGTGGGCCTCGCCGCGGCAGATCAGGTCGACGGCCTCGAGCGCGTCGGCGACGGCGTCGAGGTCGAGGTCGGGGTCGAGCGCGTGCAGCTTCGCGGCGCTGATCTCCCACGCCACGTCCAGGAACTTCTCGTCGGGGCAGTAGAGCACGACGCCCACGTTGACGAACTCCTCACGCTCGACGCGGGGGACGCAGCGCAGGACGACGTACTGGTAGGGGCTCATCCGGCGGCCCCCTCGGCCACCGGGGCCGGCAGCCACGCGCGGTCGCCCGCGACCCGCGCCGCGAGGAACGCGACGTAGCGCTGGCGGAGCTGGTCGGGAGTGTCGGCGCCGGGCACCGGCTCGAGCCACTCGTCCGGCACGTCGGCGACGACCGCCGCAAGAGCGTCCGGGGTCAGCCGGGCGGCGAGGCCGGCGTCCTGGGCCTGCGCCTGGCCGGCGTAGGAGCGCAGGACGTGCTCGCCGGCGTCGTACGGCTGCGCGGCGAAGCGCGCCGGGTCACCGGGTCCGCCGGGCCAGGAGTAGTGGAAGTAGAGCGAGGCGCCGTGGTCGATGGCGTTCAGCTGCCCGCGCCACAGCAGCATGTTGGGGTTGCGCCAGCTGCGGTCGACGTTGGCGACGTACGCGTCGAGCCAGAGGATCCGGCCGGCCAGCTCGGGGTCGGGCTCGGTGGCGGCGTCGTACCCGAAGGAGCCGGGGAGGAAGTCGATGCCGAGGTTGCTGCCGATGCTCTTGGTGATGAGCTCCTGGACTTCCTCATCGGCCTCGTAGCGGGCGAGCTCGGGGTCGAGGTCGAGGACCACCTGGTCGGGCGTCGGGATGTCGAGCGCGCGGGCGAGCCCGGCGACGATGACCTCGGCCACCAGGACGCGCAGGCCCTGCCCGGCGCCGCGGAACTTGCAGACGTAGGTGCCGAGGTCGTCGGCCTCGACGATCCCGGGCAGGCTGCCGCCCTCGCGCAGCGGAGTCACGTAGCGGATGACCCGCACCTCGGCGAGGCTCACGAGATCGTGTCCTCGGCGAGCCGCTGCAGCTCGTGCTCCAGGTCGAAGTCGGGCGCCGGCCAGCTCAGGTCGAGGTCGTCGAGGGCACGGCGCAGCAGGTGGGCGATGGCCAGGTTGCGGTACCACTTCTTGTCGCTCGGCACGACGTGCCAGGGCGCGGCCGCGGTGTGGGTGCGCTCGAGGGCGGTCTGGTACGCCGCGGCGTACTCACCCCACAGCTGGCGCTCGTCGACGTCACCGGGGTTGTACTTCCAGTACTTCGTGGGGTCCTCGAGCCGCGCCTGCAGCCGCGCCTTCTGCTCGGCCGGCGAGATGTGCAGCATGCACTTGAGGACCGTGATGCCTTGGTCGGTGAGCCGCTGCTCGAAGTCGTTGATCGCGCCGTAGCGTCGTTCGATCTCGGCGGCGTCGGTCAGCCGGCGGACCTTGGCGATGAGGACGTCCTCATAGTGGGAGCGGTCGAAGACCCCGAGGTAGCCCAGCTCCGGCACGGCGCGCTCGATGCGCCACAGGAAGTCGTGGGACCGCTCCTCCGGGGTGGGCGCCTTGAAGGAGGTGATCCGGACACCGACCGGATCGACGAGGCCCACGGTGTGCTTGAGCACCCCGCCCTTGCCCGAGGTGTCCATGCCCTGCAGCACGAGCAGCACGCCGCGGGCCGTCGGGCGGCCGCGGTGCGCGAACATCTGGGTCTGCAGGTCGAGCAGCTCCGGGCCGAGATCGAGCAGCGCCTTCTCCCCCGCCGCCTTGTCATCGTCGAAGCCCGGCGTCGTGTTGGTCGGGTAGTCGGCCAGGTTGAAGGGACCGTCGGGCAGGCGGAGCTTCTCGGTGAGGTGCTCGGGCATGCTCCGAAGGTTAGCGGCGCACCCGTGCGGGGATCCCGCTGATATCCGTCGTCAGTCGTCAGCGGGCCACTGCGACCCGAGCTCCTCACGGACGATCGCGAACGCCATGCCCGGCCCGTAGCCCTTGCGGGCCAGCATCCCGACCAGGCGCCGCGTCGCGACCTCGGGCGCGAGGCCGCCCATGGAACGCAGCTTCTTGCGCACCAGCGCCCGGGCGGTGTCGGCCTCGTCCTCCCGGTCGACCTCGGCCAGCACAGTCCGCGTCGTCTCGTCGTCGATCCCCTTGCGGCGCAGCTCCTGGGCGAGCGCCGGTCGGGCCAACCCACGGGTGCGCTGCCGCGAGTCGACCCACGCCCGGGCGAACGCCTCGTCGTCGATCAGCCCGACCTCCTCGAACCGGTCGAGCAGGCGCACCGCGATCTCCTCGGGCACGTTGCGCTTGGCCAGGCGCGCAGCCAGCTCGTGCCGGCTCCGCGCCTGCCCGGTCAGCTGGTCGAGCAGGATCTTGCGAGCGAACTCCTCCGGGTCGGACTCGGCCGGGTCCCGCTTGGGGCGCTCGTTGACGTCCTCGACCACTGACTCAGAAGCTGTCGACGCCAATCGGCTCATCGGAGAGGTCGTCGTCGACGGTCGGGGTGACGCCGAGCTTCTCGAGGATCTTCTTCTCCAGCTCGTTGGCCAGGTCGGGGTTGTCCTTGAGGAAGTTGCGGGCGTTCTCCTTGCCCTGGCCGAGCTGGTCGCCCTCGTAGGTGTACCAAGCACCGGCCTTGCGGACC
>DATFHM010000003.1:0-2293 GCA_035248385.1 Nocardioides sp.
TGGACGTACGCCGCCCCGACGAGCTCTTCGCCCGCCTGGGCCGCGACGCCAACATCGGGTTCGGCGAGGCGTACCTGACCGGCGCCTGGGACGCTCCGGACCTGGCGGGCTTCCTCACCGTGCTCGCCGCACGCCTGGAGCACCTGGTGCCCAAGCCGCTGCACGCGGCGCGGGCGTTCGTGCTCCCGCGGATCGGCCGCCACGACCACGGTCGCGAGGAGGACACCCGGCGCAACATCGCGCACCACTACGACCTGTCCAACGACCTGTTCGCGACCTTCCTCGACCCGACGATGACCTACTCCAGCGCCTGGTTCGAGGAGGGCGACGACCTGGAGCGGGCTCAGCTGCGCAAGATCGACGCGCTGCTCGACCTCGCCGGCGTCGGTGCCGGCACCCGGGTGCTCGAGATCGGCACCGGCTGGGGCGCGCTCGCGATCCGGGCGGCGTCCCGCGGGGCAACCGTCAGGTCGATCACGCTGTCCGAGGAGCAGGCCGAGCTGGCCCGCGCGCGGGTCGCGGCCGCCGGCCTCGCCGACTCCGTGGAGGTCGAGCTGTGCGACTACCGCGCCGTGTCGGGTGAGTACGACGCCGTGGTGTCCGTCGAGATGATCGAGGCCGTCGGCTGGCGGTACTGGTCGGCGTACTTCTCGACGATCGACCGGGTCCTCGCCCCGGGCGGCCGGGTGGCGATCCAGGCGATCACGATGGCGGACCACCGGATGCGGGCCACCCGCGACGGTGCCACCTGGATCACCAAGTACATCTTCCCCGGCGGCTTCCTGCCCTCGGTCGAGGCGCTCGACCGCACCACCCGCGAGGACACGACGCTGCGCCTGACCGGCAGCACCGCGCTCGGCCCGCACTACGCCGAGACGCTGCGCCGCTGGGACGAGGCGTTCACCGCGCACGCCGACCGGGTGGAGGAGCTCGGCTTCGACGGCGACTTCCGCCGGATGTGGCACTACTACCTGGAGTACTGCCGCGCCGGGTTCGCCGCCGGCTACATCAACGTCCACCAGCTGCTGTTCACCCGGGAGTCCGCATGACCACCGACCTCGCTCCGCGGCTCGCGCACGTGGTGAGCCCGCTCGTCGACGAGCTTCCCGTCCGGCTGCGCGCCTGGGACGGCTCCGAGGCCGGGCCCTCGGACGCCCCGCTCGTCGAGCTGCGCAGCCCGCAGGCGCTGCGCCGGCTGCTGCGGAGCCCGGGCGAGCTGGGCGCGGCCCAGGCCTACGTCAGCGGCGACGCGGACCTGCCGGGCGACCTGGACACCACCCTGGGGCTTCTGATGGGAGCCGGCCGGGACGCCGCTCCCGGGGTACGTCCTCGGGTGCGGGCGCTGCTGCGGGCGCTCCGCGTCGCGCGGGAGGCCGAGCTGCTCGGGCGCCCGCCGGCCGCTCCCGCGACCCAGGCCAAGATCCGTGGCCGGCTGCACTCCCGCGCCCGCGACCGGGCGTCGATCAGCCACCACTACGACCTCTCCAACGAGTTCTACTCGTTGATCCTGGACGAGTCGATGGCCTACTCCTCCGGCTACCACGCGACTCCGGAGACGCCGCTGGCCGAGGCGCAGCGGGCCAAGCTCGACCTGATCATCGCCAAGCTCGGCCTGCGGCCGGGCGACACCCTGCTCGACGTCGGCTGCGGCTGGGGCTCACTCACGATCCACGCCGCGAAGAAGGGCATCCGGGTCACGGGGGTCACCATCGCCGCCGAGCAGCAGCGCTTCGTCCAGGAGCGGATCGACGCGCTCGGGCTCGGCGAGCTGGCGCAGGTGCGGGTGTGCGACTACCGCGACGCGACGGGCTCGTACGACGCCGTCGCGTCGGTCGAGATGGGCGAGCACGTCGGCGAGGGCAACTACCCGACGTACGCCCAGGTCCTGCACGACCGGGTCCGGCCGGGCGGGCACGTGCTCGTCCAGCAGATGTCGCGCACCGGCCGGCACCCCGGCGGCGGGCCCTTCATCGAGTCCTTCATCGCGCCGGACATGCACATGCGGCCGGTCGGCGAGACCGTCGCGTTCCTGGAGCGGGCCGGCCTGGAGCTGCGCGACGTGCACGCCCTGCGGGAGCACTACGTGCTCACCGTCGCCGGCTGGCTCGCGCGTTTCGAGAGCAACGTCGACCGGCTGACCGAGCTCGTCGGCGAGGAGATGGTCCGCGTCTGGCGGCTCTACCTCGTCGGCGGCGGCGCCGCCTTCCGCGACGGCCGGATGGGCGTCGACCAGATCCTCACCGTGCGTCCCGGCGCCGACCACCACCTCCCGCTGGCGCGGTCGTGGTGACCT
>DATFHM010000004.1:0-39165 GCA_035248385.1 Nocardioides sp.
TCGATGGTGATGTCGTCCCCGACGAGCTCGGCGAGGGTCGCGAAGAACTCGTCCTCGTAGCCGGGCAGGAACCGCCCGTCGGCGTACGCCGTGGCCTCGGTGGGGATCACGTTCACCTTGTAGCCGGCCTCGAGCATGGTCGGGTTGATCGAGTTGCGCAGGACCGCGCCGAGCATCCGGACCGCTCCCCCGAACTCCTTCACGAGCTCGGTCGCGTTCTCCGGCGTGGCCTCGACACCGGCCAGCTCGCCCACCGTGGCCAGCAGGGTCCGCATCGTCGGGGTGAGCCGCACCGGCCACTCGTGGCTGCCGATCCGGGCGATCGCCGAGGCGAGCCGGGTGACGGCGTTCTCGTCGTTGATCATCGAGCCGTGCCCGGCCCGGCCGCGGGCCGTCAGCTTCATCCACGCCATCCCGCGCTCGGCGGCCTCGATCAGGTAGACCCGCTGACCCCGCACCGAGGTGCTGAAGCCGCCGACCTCGCCGACGGCCTCGGTGCAGCCCTCGAACAGGTCGGCGTGGTCGCGGACCAGCACGTCGGCCCCGTGGTGGCCACCGGCCTCCTCGTCGGCGGTGAAGCAGAGCACGAGCGGCCGCTCGGGGATGCGCCCCTCGCGTGCCCGGGCGCGCACGACGGCCAGCGCCATCGCGTCGAAGTCCTTCATGTCGACAGCGCCGCGGCCCCAGAGGTAGCCGTCGCGGACCTCGCCGCTGAACGGGTCGACCTGCCAGTCCTCCTTGGCCGCCGGTACGACGTCCAGGTGGCCGTGCACCAGCAGCGCGTCCTGGCGTCCGGCGGCGCCGGTCCCGCCCCACCGCGCGACCACGTTGGAGCGGCCGGGGCCGGTCTCGACGATCTCGGCCGCGATGCCCACCTCGTCGAGCAGCCCGGCGACGTACTCCGCGGCGGGGCGCTCGACCGGGCCGTCGTTGCTGCCGTCGTTGGTCGTGTCGATCCGGATCAGCCGGTGGCAGATCTCGACGACGTCATCCACGGGCCGCGTCCTCCTGGTCCTGCCGGAGCGCCGCCATGTCGGCCGCGGTGGGCCTGCCCTGCGGATGGTGGTGGTGGCACACGACCCAGGGCGTGCCCTCGATGGGCGACTTCCCGATGCGCCAGCAGCGGTGCACGTGGCAGCGGTGCTTGCGGTAGAGCCCGAAAGAGGCGCCGACGATGGCGAGCTGACCGATGTCCGCTCCCGCTCCGGACCAGAAGGAGTACCACTCCCGGCCGTCGGTTCCGAGGATGTGTCCCAGGCTCAGCGGTAGCACGCCGGCAAGTCTGCCACCTCAGCCACGTGGGCCTGCGCGACCGCCCCACCGAGCGCGCGGGCCCACAGCTGGGTGACTGCCACGGCCCACTCCTCACGGAGCGTTGCCTGCGGGATGCGGCGCGTGGCGTTCATGCCCATTCAACGCCCCCGTTCGGCCGGCGTTACCGGGACCTTCGTCCTCTTGTGACGTCCCTCCCAAAAACGTGCGGGCCTGAGCGGGAGGTGTGACGCAGCCGGGTGGCCCGGGCCACACCCCGCGGGGTGTCGGGTTTGCGGCCGCGGACGCCGGTCCGGCTCACTGGAGCGTCTGCTTGCTACAGCAAGCACCCGACCGATTCGAGAACGACCATGAACTTCCGCACCAGCCTGTACCGCGCCGCGATCGCTCCGAGCCTCATCGGGCTCGCCGTCGCGGCGACCGCGGTCGTGCCGAGCGACGACGCCGGCGCCACCACCGCCGACCTGTTCCTGGCCTCCGCGGCGCCCCACGTCCTGCACCGCCCCGCCCTGCGGCCCGTGCCGGTCCAGCTCCCGGTCGCGCACTACCGGCTGACCGGCCGCTTCGGCGACGTGAGCGGCCTGTGGCGCACGGTGCACACCGGTCTCGACTTCGCCGCACCCGAAGGCACCCCGATCCACGCCGTCGCCGAGGGCGTGGTCCTGTCGGCGTCGTACGACGGCTCCTACGGCAACAAGACCGTCGTGCGGCTCGCCGACGGCACGGTGCTCTGGTACTGCCACCAGTCGGCCTTCC
This sequence comes from Nocardioides sp., assembly GCA_035248385.1. Taxonomy (GTDB): domain Bacteria; phylum Actinomycetota; class Actinomycetes; order Propionibacteriales; family Nocardioidaceae; genus Nocardioides. The sequence continues at coordinate 2,029 of DATFHM010000004.1, forward strand.
AGGTGAAGCCCGGCGATCGCGTCGAGCCGGGTCAGGTCATCGGCCTGATCGGCGCCACCGGCAACACCACCGGCCCCCACCTGCACCTCGAGGTGCACCCGCACGGCGGCGACGCCGTCGACCCGTTCACCTGGCTGGTGCACCAGGGCCTCAAGCCCTGATCCACCCCTCCACGTTCAGGGACGCGTTCAGGGACGTGGCTGGCGCACGTGCACGAGGCGTACGCCGCCGGCGACCACCGCGTCCTTGACCGCCGGGCCGACCTCGGCCGTCGTGTCCACCCGGACCCCGTCGCCGCCGAAGGCCCGGCACAGCGCGGCCCAGTCCGGCTGGTGCAGCTCGACCCCGATCGGCGCGATGCCGCGGTCGGCCTCGTTCTGCCGGATCTCGGCGTAGCCGCCGTTGTCGACGCAGACAACGACCAGGTCGAGGCGCTGCTCGACCGCCGTCGCGAGCTCCTGGATCGCGAACATCAGCGCACCGTCGCCGGCCACGCACACGACCGGACGGTCCGGTGCGCCCACCTTCGCCCCGATCGCCGCGGGCAGGCCGTAGCCGAGCGTGGCGTAGGCGGGCATGTAGAGGAACGAGTGCGGCACGTCCTGCGGGATCGAGGAGGTGCCGAAGTAGGTGATCTGCGAGGAGTCGCCGGCGACGATCGTGTCCGTCGGCAGCCCGGAGACGATCGCCTCCGCCAGCTCGGTGAGGTCGGGCGCGGTGGATCCCGCCTCGACCCGGATCGCCGTGCGGAGCCGCTGAGCGCCAGCCGCGCCGCATCCCCGAGCGCTCACGCCGGCCTCCTCGAGGGCGGAGATCAGCTGGGGTACGACGCCGGCGCTGCTGCCCACCAGACGCACGTCGGCCCGCACGTTGACGTCCATCTGCCGCTCGAGCACGTCGATCCGGACCACGGTGCCCCGCGGGGTGACCGCGCCGCCCCACATCTCGGCCTCGCCGAGCTTGGAGCCGATGACGACGAGCACGTCGGCCTGCGAGCAGACCTGCTGCGCGGCGGAGGTGCGGATGTCGGCGCCCAACGACAACGGGTGCGACTCCGGCACGGAGGCCTTGCCATTGAGGGTGGTGACGACGGGGGCGTCGAGCAGCTCGGCGAGGCGGCGTACGGCATCACCGGCGGGGAGGGAGCCGCCGCCGGCGAGGATCACCACGTCGCTCGCGCCCGCAAGGGCCTCGACCGCGGCGGCCACGGCCGTCGGGTCGGCCCGCGCGGGCTCCGGCATGGGCCGGGCGGCGAGCAGCTCGTCGGCCACCTCGGCGGGCGCCTCGAGCACGTCGAGCGGGACCTCGATGTAGACCGGCCGCGGACGGCCCGTGCGGAACAGCGTGAACGCGTCGTGGACGGCCTCGACCGCCTCCTCCGCGGTCCGCACCCGGCGGGCCCACTCGACGACCGAGCGCGCCGCGCCGGCGGTGTCCTTGGTCTCGTGCAGGGTGCCGCGGTCGGCGCCCTCCTGCCCGAGGGCGGGACCGGGCGCGACGACGATCATGGCCCGCGACTCGCAGTAGGCGGTGGCCGCGGCCGACAGCGCGTTGAGCAGCCCGGGGCCGGAGGTTGTGATCACCACGCCGGGCAGCCCGGTCTGCTGCGACCAGCCGTCGGCGGCGTACCCGGCGCCCTGCTCGTGCCGGGTGGTCACCGGGTGGATGCCGAGCGCCGGCAGGTGCCGGTAGAGCTCGAGGTTGTGCGTGCCCGGGATGCCGAAGATCGTGTCGATCCCGTACTCCCGCAGGACGGTCATGACCGCCAGGCCGGTGTTGTTCACTCGAAGTCCTTTCCATGGCGTACGACGCCGCCGACCCAGGTCTGCAGCACCTCGATCTCCGCGATCCGCTCGGGATCGGTGCTGAGCGGATCCGCGCTGAGCACCGCGAAGTCGGCGCGCTTGCCGGGCGCGATCGAGCCGAGGTCGTCCTCGCGCCCGATGGCACGCGCACCGTTGAGCGTGTGCGCCCGCAGCGCCTGCTCGGCGGTGATCCGCAGGGTGTCGGGGCCGAGCCGGACACCGCGCCGGGTCACCCGGGTCACGGCGGCCTGGATCGCCTCCATCGGCAGCGGGTCCGCGACCGGCGCGTCCGAGCTGATCGTGACCGGTACGCCGGCGGCGACCATCTCGCCGAGCGGGTTGAACCGCTCCCCCGGCGTGCCGACCGCGGCGGTGACGCCCTCGCCCCAGTTGTAGTGGTGCTGCGGCTGGTTGACGGGCAGGATGCCGGCGGTCGCCATCCGTCCGATCTGCTCGGGCGTGGGCAGCCCGCAGTGCTCGATCCGGTGCCGGGCGTCGGCGTCCGGCCGCTCGGCCAGCGCGTCCTCGATGGCCCCGATGACCATCTCGATCGCGGTCGGCGACTGGGCATGGGTCGCGGTCTGCAGACCCGCCAGGTGCGCGCGCCGGATGAGGGCCCGGTACTCCTCGGGCTGGTGGTAGAGCTGTCCGGTGCGGCAGGGGTCGCCGACGTACCCGTCGGGGAAGTACGCCGTCCACCCGCCGAGCGTGCCGTCGGCGTACAGCTTGATGCCGGCGAAGCTGAGCACGTCGTTGCCGAACGCGCCGTGCAGGCCCATCTCGAGGGCGTCGTCGAGCAGGTGCGAGAGCAGGTACATGCTGACCCGGACCTTCAGGTCGCCGGCCTCGGCCAGCCGCAGGTACATGTCGAGCTCGCGCTTCGAGACCTGGGCGTCACCGATCGTCGTGACCCCGCCGGCCAGGAACCGCTCCTGGGCGACGGCCAGCTGGCGCAGGTGCTCCTCGGGCTCGTCGGCGAGGTGGAAGTTCGGGCCGTGGTGGCCGATCTTCACCCCGTGCAGCCCGGTGAGCACGTTGCACGCCGCGTCGGACAGCTCGCCGGTGAGCTCGCCGTCGGCGTCGCGGAAGAAGGTGCCGCCCTGGGGGTCCGGGGTGTCGCGGTCGATGCCGTGGAGCGCGAAGGTGAAGGAGTTGACGACGCCGCCGTGGCCGGAGGCGTTCATCAGGTAGACCTCGCGGTCCGCCGCCACCTCGTCCAGCTCGTGCCGGGTGGGGTGCCGGCCCTCGGCGAGGTTGCGGTGCTCGTAGCCGAAGCCCCGCACCGGGCGTCCCGGCGGCGTGCTCTCCGCGGCGGCACGCAGCAGCGCGACGACCTCCGGGATCGAACCGGCCCGGTCCGGGCCGCAGTCGACCCAGGTCATCAGCTGGCCGTACATGAGCGGGTGGGCGTGCGCGTCGACGAAGCCCGGGACCAGCGTGGCTCCGGCGAGGTCGACGACCGCGACCTCGGAGGTCAGAGCTCGGGCGACGTCGTCGCAGTGCTCCCGGGAGCCGGTGGCGACGACGTCGCCACCGAGGACGAGCACCGCCTCGGGTGCCGGCCCCTCCTCCAGGGTGTGGATGGTGCCGCCGGTGAGCAGCGTGGCCCGGGCGTCGGCCGCGGGCGTGTGGAACGTGACCAGCTTGCGCATCGGATTCAGATGACCTTCGAGAGGAACGACTTCGTGCGGTCGTGCTGCGGGCGGAGCAGGACGTCGTCGGGAGCGCCCTGCTCGACGACGACGCCACCGTCCATGAACACGACCGTGTCGGCGACCTCGCGGGCGAAGCCCATCTCGTGGGTCACGACGATCATCGTCATGCCGTCGGCGGCGAGGCCCTTCATCACCTCGAGGACCTCGCCGACCAGCTCCGGGTCGAGGGCGGAGGTCGGCTCGTCGAAGAGCATCAGGTCGGGTTTCATCGACAGCGCCCGCGCGATGGCGACGCGTTGCTGCTGCCCGCCGGAGAGCTGGGACGGGTAGTTGTCGGCACGGTCGGCGAGCCCGACGCGGTCCAGGAGGGCGCGCGCCTGCGCCTCGGCCTCGGCCCGGGGCGTGCGGAGCAGCTTGAGCGGGCCGAACATGACGTTCTCCAGGGCGGTCATGTGCCCGAACAGGTTGAAGCCCTGGAACACCATGCCGATCTTGGCGCGACGGCGGTCGACCTCGGACTCGTGCGCCTCGACAAGGCGGTCGCCGCGCACGTCGTACCCGACCATGGAGCCGTTCACCAGGATCGCGCCCGAGGTGGTGACCTCGAGGTGGTTCACGCAGCGCAGCAGGGTGGACTTGCCCGAGCCGGACGGCCCGATCACGCACACGACCTCGCTGGGCCGCACGACGAAGTCGACGCCCTTGAGGACCTCGACGTGGCCGAAGCTCTTGTGGACGTTCAGGAACTCGACGGTGGCCGACATCAGCGGGCCTCCCTCAGGGTCAGCGGTACGGCGTCGCGGGAGAACCGGCGCTCCAGCCGGCTCTGGCCGAGGCCGACCAGGGTGGTCAGGACGAGGTACCAGATGCTCGCGACGATGAGCAGCGGGATCTGCTCGAGGTTCTTCGCGTAGATCTGCTGGGCGTTGTAGAGGACGTCGCCCACGCCGATGACGACGACCAGCGAGGTCGTCTTCAGCATCGCGTTCACGTTGTTGCCGATCGGCGGGATGATCACCTTCATCGCCTGCGGCACCACGACGTAACGCAGCGTGCGGGTCCGGCCGAAGCCCATCGCGCGGCTGGCCTCGGTCTGGCCCTTCGGGACGCTGAGCAGGCCGGCGCGCACCACCTCGGCGGTGTACGCCGCCTCGTTCAGCCCCAGGCCGAGGATGGCCGCGGTCATCAGCGAGATCACGTGGTTGGTGTCCCAGGAGACGAACAACGGGCCGCCGAACGGCACGCCGAGACCGACGCGCGGGAAGAGGGCGGCGGCGAAGCCCCAGAACAGCAGCTGCACCAGCAGCGGCGTACCGCGGAAGAACCAGACGTAGGCGCCGGCGGTGCCCGAGATGACCCGGCTGTCGCTCATCCGCATCACGGCGAGCAGCAGCCCGCCGACGATGCCGATCACCTCGGCGACGACGGTCAGCTCGATCGTGACGAGCAGGCCGGACAGGATTCGGGTGTCCAGCAGGTAGCGGCCGACCACGGGCCAGTCGAAGCCGTCGTTGGTGATCAGCGTGCCGATCGCCCAGGCGACGAGCAGCAGGAGGACCACGACCGCGGCGAGCTGACCCGGACGGCGGCGCCGCAGGACCGGCCGACCGGACATCGCGACGTAGTCGATGCGGTCGTGCTCGGTGGCGAGGGCCGTGCTCATGCCTGGTTCACCCCCGCCTCGTCGACGGCCGCGGCGCTCAGGCCCCAGGCGGTGAGGATCTTGGCGTAGGTGCCGTCGTCGATGAGCGACTGCACGGCCGCCTCGATGGCGGGCGCCAGGCCGGTGCCCTTCTTCGTGATCGCGCCGAGCAGAGCCGGCTCGACGAAGATGCCGTCGACCTGGCTGAAGGCGTCGGGCTGCAGCTGGGCGTAGTAGGCGACCAGGGCGCTGTCGGCGAGGAGCGCGTCGGCGCGGCCGGTCGAGACCGCCTGGTTGACGTTGTCCTGCTGCGGGAGGATCAGCTCGTCGATCTTGCCCAAGCCCGCCTCGGCGCAGGTCTTCTGGAAGCCCGGGAGCGTCGTGAGCGCGGCCGTGTTGCCGGTCTGCGCGGCGACGGTCCGGCCGCACAGGTCGGTGACCTTCGCGATGTTGTCGGGGTTGCCGTGCCGGACGAGGACGGACGTGCCGCTCTTCACGTAGCTGACCATGTCGACCTTCTGCTCACGGTCCGGGGTGACCGAGAAGGAGGCCCACGACGCGTCGTACCGACCCGCCTGGACGCCGGCGATGATGCCGTTGAAGTCGCCCTTGTCGAAGGAGACCTTCAGGCCCAGCTTGTGCGCGACCGCGTCGGCGACGTCGGCGTCGAACCCGACGATGGCGCCCTTGTCGTCGGTGTACTCCATCGGTGCGTACGTCGGGTCCGTGACCACCGTCAGCGTGCCCCTCGACGCCACCGCCGATGGGACCAGCTTCTGCGCGGCCGGGTCGGTGAGCACCGCGTCGGCCGCGGCCCGTCCGCCCACACCGACACCCTGGGCGGTGGCCGCGTCCGCGGTGCTCTCGGTGTTGGAGCAGCCGGCGGCACTCGCACCGAGCGCGGTCAGGGCGAGGGCGGCGATCAGCTGGCGGGCGGTTGGAGTCATCGGGTGACCTTCCCTGGAGTGAGCGGGTTCGGCTTGCAACTTTAATATGTGCAACTTATTGTTGGAGTGACGCGGGCCACTGTCAAGATGTGGACCACCAGCAGCGAGGAGGACCGATGACCGACGGGTCGCGCCGGCGTACCAACGCCGTCACCGAGGAGGCCATCGCCCAGCGACGCGCGGAGATCCTCCGCCACACCGCCGACGTCATCGTCGAGGCCGGTGTCAGCGGCTGCTCGTTCGCCGCGGTGTCCGAGGCCAGCGGGTTCAGCATCGGCATGCTGCAGCACCACTTCCGCACCCGCGATCGGCTGGTGACCGCGTGCATCGACCACCGGATGGCCGAGACGCAGGAGGAGTGGCGCCAGATCGCCGAGCGCGAGGAGGCTCCGCTCCCCCGGCTCGCCGCCCTGCTGGACTACGTCGTCGACGGATCCAAGGAGTTCCACGATGCCTGGGGCTTCTGGATCGAGGTGACCGCCGCGGCCCGGCTCGACGCCGACGTGCGCACCCGCCTCAACGACCGGCTGTCGCTGTGGCGCCGGCTCTTCGAGGACGCCCTCACCGACGCCGCCGAGGCCGGTCTGCTGCACACCAGCGCGACCGTGGGCGAGCTGACCTCGATGGTCGTCGCGCTCGGCGACGGCCTCGCGATGCAGGCCGTCAACGGCACCTACGGGATGGACCCCGAGCGGATGCGCACGTTGGTGCGCGCCTTCGCCGGAGCGGCGCTGGGCATCGACCTCGAGACGGCCGGAGCGGCCCGATGACCGCCTCTGTCGAGTCCCTGAGCACCCTCCTGGCCGGACGCGCCGCCGGCTTCCGCCCCTCCCCGGTCCGCGACTTCTGGGAGGTGTCGATGCGCCCCGACGTCATCTCGCTCGCGGGCGGCAACCCGGACCTCTCCGTCCTGCCGCTCGCCGAGCTCTCCGAGGTGGCGGCCCGCGCGATCGCCACCGACGGGCTGGACGTCCTGCAGTACGGCAGCGGCGTCGGCACCGAGGGCGCCCGCAACGCCGTCGCGGCGACGATGGCGGCCGAGGGCATGAGCGTCGACCCCGGGCAGGTGCAGATCACCGCCGGCTCGCAGATGGCCCTGGACCTGGTCGTGAAGCTGCTCTGCGACCCGGGCGACGTGATCCTCGCCGAGGGACCGACGTACGTCGGAGCGATCGGGCTGTTCGCCGGGATGCAGGTCGACGTCGTGCACGTCGCCACCGACGCCGACGGGCTGCGCCCCGACGACCTCGCCGAGACCATCGACCGGGTCCGGCGCTCCGGGCGCACCGTCAAGGCGCTCTACACGATCCCGAACTTCAACAACCCCAGCGGCGTGACGCTGTCGGCCGAGCGGCGCCCCGACGTGGTGCGGATCTGCCGCGAGGCCGGCGTCAGCATCCTCGAGGACAATCCCTACGGCCTGCTCTCGTTCGACGGCACCAGCATGCCGAGCCTGCGCGACCTGGACCCGGACAACGTCATCTACCTGGGCTCGTTCTCGAAGGTCGTCGCTCCCGGGCTGCGGGTCGGCTGGGCGATCGCGCCCGAGCCGCTGCGCCGTCCGCTGCAGCTCGCCTCCGAGGCGACCACGATCTGCGCGTCGGTGCTGAGCCAGCGCGTGGTCGAGGAGTACGTGCACCGGCACGACTGGCGGGCCGTCCTCGACACCGCCCGCAGCCTGTACGGCGGACGGGCCGACGCCCTGCTCGCCGCGCTCGCCGCGACGGCCCCCGAGGACGTCTCCTGGTCGGTGCCGCGCGGCGGGTTCTTCACCTGGCTCACGCTGCCCGAGGGCGTCGACGTGCACGCCGTGCTCGACGCCGCGATCGATGCCCGGACCGTCTTCGTCCCCGGCACCGCGTTCTACGCCGACGGATCCGGGCGTGACCGGCTCCGGCTGGCGTTCTCGCTCGAGGACGAGGCGACGCTGGTCGAGGGCGCCGAGCGGCTCACGACGGCCATCCGGCGGATCAGCGGACGCGACTGAGCCGCGCCTTCTCGACGTACCTCGCGCGCAGCCTCCAGACTGTGCGCATGGCGCTCCCACTGCCGTCGCTGCGCAAGGTCCCCGAGGGCTTCGCCGGGCGTGACCCCGAGTTCATCCGGCGGATGCTGCCGCGCTTCTGGCTGGCGCTGCAGGTCTACCACCGGGCCGAGGTCGACGGCTTCGAGAACGTGCCGGACGAGCCGGTGCTGTTCGTGGGCAACCACAGCGGTGGGGCGATGATCCCGGACACCTTCGCGTTCCTGCTGGCGTACTCCACGTACTTCACCGTCGAGGGGCGGCCGCTCTTCGGGCTCGCGCACGAGGTGATCACCCGGATGCCGGTGCTCGGCGACATCGCCCGGCGGCTGGGGGTCGTGCAGGCGGGGCCGACGACCGCGCGCGAGCTGCTCGACGAGGGCGCGAACGTCCTGGTCTACCCGGGCGGCGACGTCGAGGCGCTGCGGCCGTTCCGCGACCGCAACAAGATCGTGTTCGACGGCCGCAAGGGCTTCCTCAAGCTCGCGCACGCGGCGGGAGTGAAGATCGTGCCCGTGGTGGCGACCGGCGGCCAGGAGACCTTCTTCGTGCTCAACGACGGGCGGAAGACCGCCCAGCTGCTGCGGTTCGACAGGTACCTGCGGATCAAGTCGGTGCCGATCTCGATGAGCATCCCCTGGATCCTGCTCCCCGGCGACCTGCCGCACATCTCGCTGCCCGCGAAGATCCGCGTCCAGGTGTTGCCGCCGATCGACCTGCAGGAGCGGTTCGGCGACGAGCCGGACTGGGACGCGGCCTACGACTACGTGACCTCGGTGATGCAGGTGGGCCTGTCCAAGCTGGCCGCCAAGTCCGTCTTCCCGGTGCTCGGCTGATGGCCTCCACCGTGGTCGAGTCGGTCCTCGTCCGTCGCCCCTTCGAGGAGGTGGCAAAGGTCGCCACCGACGCGTGCGCGGTCCTGCCGCTGGTCGGCGGCCGGGTCGCCCTGATGCGTGAGTACGCCGACGGGTCGGCCGAGTGGGACCTGTTCCTCGACATCGGCACCATCCACGTGGGCGGGCGGATCGTCGTACGCCCCACGGACGGGACGACGCTGTCGTGGCAGTCGATCCGCGGCACCAGCCAGAGCGCGGTCCTCGAGGTGACGTCGGAGGGCGAGCACAGCCGTGTGACGGTCACGACGACCACCGAGTTCACCGGCCTGGTGTTCGCGGCGCTGACCGAGCGTCTCGCGCGCGGCATCGTCGGCCGGCACGTCAGGGCCGGGTTGGAGCAGCTGCGCCACCAGCTGGAGCACGGCGAGAGCTGACCTGGTCGAGCGTCTCGTCGAGGTGCTCGAGGAGGTCGCGGCAGTCACGCAGGATGGCCGCGGCGCCGGCGTCGACCAGCTCGTCGCGACCGCTCCCCCCGGCGAGCAGGCAGATGGTCGGTACGCCGATCCGGCCGGCCGCCTCGACGTCCCACACCGCGTCGCCGATCATCACCGCGCGTCCGCCGCCGACCTTCTCCAGCGCCTTGTCGAGGATCTCGGGGCTCGGCTTCGACTCCTCCGCGTCCTCGCTCGTCGTGGCCGCGTCGGCGCGCCGCTCCGCGTCGAGCAGCTCGAGCGCGTGCTGGGCGTGCTCGGGGATGCTCGAGCTGGCGAGCACGACGTCCAGGCCGCGGTCCCGCAGACCGTCGAGCAGGTCGCGCGCTCCGTCGAAGAGCCGGGTCTGGTCGATGACGGCGTCGTACTCCTTCTTCCAGCGGTCCCGGATCTCGTCGCCGTGGCTGCGCTCGGCCTCCTCCCCCGCGACCGCGGCGACGAGGCGGTCGCCGCCCATGCCGATCGCGCGGTGGATCGCGAACACCGGCACGTGCCGGTCCAGGACCGCGTCGAACGCGCGCGCCCAGGTCACGGCGTGGAGGTAGGTCGAGTCCAGGAGGGTCCCGTCGATGTCGAGCACGGCGGTGTCGAAGGTGTCCATGGTCCCCGGTGCCCAGCCGGTCGGTGCCTACACGCGGGCCCGACCGATCGCGTCAGACGAGCTCGGGGTCGAGGACGGGGCGAGTGCCACGGATCGCGGCGGCCGACCTGACCGGGACCAGCGCGACGGGGCAGGCCGCGTCGTGGAGAACCGCGTGGACGGTGCGGCCGAGGCCAGCAGCGGTGAGGGCGCGGTGACGAATCCCCACGATCAGCAGGTCCGCGCGCTCGGCCGCCCGGCACAGGACGTCGCCGGCTGGCCCGTGGGTGAGCTCCAGGTCGACCGCGACGTGCGGGTGCTCGTGACGGACACGACGCAGAGCCGCGTCCAGGGACCCGAGCGGCGCCGTCGGCCAGACGTCTCCGTCCGCAGGGAGGGTGAGGAGGTCGTCGTACTGGTCCGGGAGGTCCCAGGCGTGCACCACGCCGAGGCGGGCCGACCGGTCCCGTGCGGTGGCGAGGGCCACCCGCAGCAGCGCTTCGGCGTCGTCGTCCTCGTCGACGCCGAGCACGACGAGGCCGTGCGGGTCGCTCGGGACCCAGGACTCGGGCACGACCACGAGCGGAACGGTCAGCCGGCCGGCCAGCCGCGCCAGCACCGAGCCGACGAGCAGGTGCTCCAGGGGCGACCGGTGCCGGTGGCCGATGACGACGACCCGCGCGTGGTGGGCGGCAGCGGACAGGGCACGCGCCGGCGGCCCGGCGACGATGCGGGTGTGGATCCCCCAGCGGTCGCCGGTGATCTCGCGCACGGTCCGGCGGGCCCGGTTGAGGAGCCGGTCGCCTAGGCAGCGGTCCGGTGCGGCATGGACCAGCTCCAGGGCCTCGCCGGTGCGGAGGGCCTCCGCGGCGGCGTACCGGACGGCGGTGAGGGCGGCCTGGCCACCATCGATGCCCACGATGATCGTCATCGATCCCCTCCTGCACCTGGTCCCGACCGGTGGGGACCGTTGTCGACCAGCCCACCCCAGCCTCCGCGCCGCGGGGAGTGCCGAAGGGCGGCGACCCGGAGGACCTAGGTCCTCCGGGCGCAAGACCGTCCGGACCCGGGCCTTCCGGCCCTACGCGCCGGGCGCTCGAGCCCCTGCAATGGGGAAACGCCGCAAAGAGGAGGCACCATGACCACACGCTTCGAGACGATCGTCGTCGGGATCGACACGGCCGAGCTGAGCCACGCCGTTCTCGACTGGGCGGTGGCCGCCGCCCGGGTGCGGAACGTCCCGCTCCGGGTCGTGCACGCGCTCGACACGACGCCCGTCCTCGAACCCGTGCGGCTCGCTGGCGGCTACGCGTGGCCGACGGTTCCGGTCCCGTCGCTGCGCGCAGCCGCCGAGGAGGCGCTGTGCCACGCGGCGTCGTACGCCCGTTCGCTGGAGCCCGCGCTCGCCGTCACGACGGAGGTGCGCGAAGGCTCCCCGGTCGCGGTGCTTCTCGGCGCCGCGCGGCAGCACGACCTCATCGCCATCGGGTCCCGCCAGCTCGGCGCGGTCCGCTCCGCCCTCTTCGGCTCCACCGGGATCGGCCTGCTGCGGGCGGGGCACGCGCCGTTCGTCGTGGTCCGTGGCTCCCGGCCTGTCGCACCGGACGCCCCCGTCGTGGTCGGCGTCAGCCCGAGCGAGGGGTACGACGAGGTCCTCGCCACCGCCTTCGAGCACGCCGCCACGCACGACCTGCCGCTGCGCGCGGTGATGTGCTGGGAGCCCTTCTTCTACGCACCGCACGAACGCGTCCGGTCGCGCGACCAGAGCGGGTACGCCGACGCCGAGCGGTGGCTCGCCGAGGCGCTCGCCGGCCGGCAGGAGACCTACCCCGACGTGAAGGTCGAGCGGGCGCTCCTGTTCGACTACCCGACCGTGGCGCTCGTCGACGAGAGCGTCCGCGCGGCCCTGGTGGTCGTGGGCGTGCGCCGCGGTCGCCCGGCGCGCTCCTTCGGCTGCGTCGCCGCCGGCGTGCTCCACCACGCGGCGTCGCCCGTGCTCGTCGTACCGCGGTGATCGCGGTGGAACGGGAGAAGGTCGCGGGCCCGGCGGGACCAAGGACCCTGCTCCTCCGCCGCGTCTCTTCGCAGCATGGTGCCATGAACACCTACGAGGACCTCCAGCAGGCGAACCTGCACGAGATCGGCAGGAGCGAGTGCCTCGACCTCCTCGCCACGGCGCGAATCGGGAGGATCGTCCTGAGCGACGACGAGGGTCCACTGGCCCTGCCCGTGACGTTCCGGATGGACGGCGAGCGGGTGCTGTTCCGGGTCGCGCCGGGAGGCTCGCTGGCCCACCGGCTGCCGGGCGCGACGGTGGCCTTCGAGGTCGATCGCATCGACGACTTCCAGCAGCTCGGCTGGAGCGTGCTGGTGTGCGGCGAGGCCTCGTTCGTCGAGGACGATCGGGACCTCCCCGACCAGCTGTCGATGCGGCCGGTGCCGTGGGCCCGCGGGTTCCGGCCGGTCCACGTCCAGGTCCGTCCCACGCGGATCACCGGCCGCCGGCTGCTCGACGACTGATCACCACGACCCGAAGGAGAATCGTCATGAAGGCAGCAGTGGTCACGGGCTTCGATGCCCCGCTGGTGATCGAGGAACGCCCGGTCCCCCAGCCCGGTCCCGGCCAGGTGCTGGTCAGGATGGAGACCTGCGGGCTGTGCCACACCGACATCCACGCCGCGCACGGAGACTGGCCGGTCAAGCCGGTCGTCCCGTTCGTCCCGGGTCACGAGGGTGTCGGCGTCGTGACCGCGCTCGGTGACGGCGTCACCCACCGCCACCTCGGCGACCGCGTCGCGATCGCGTGGCTCGGTCACGCGTGCGGCCGTTGCGACCACTGCATCAGTGGCTGGGAGACCCTCTGCGAGTGCCAGCGCAACAGCGGCTACTCCGTCGACGGCGCCTTCGCGGAGTACGCCGTCGCCGACGCCGACTACGTCGTGCCGGTGCCCGCCGGGGTCTCCTCGTTCGACGCGGCCCCGCTGACCTGCGCGGGCGTGACGACGTACAAGGCGATCAAGGTCGCCGGCGTCGTGCCCGGGGAGCGCGTCGCCGTCTTCGGGATCGGCGGCCTCGGCCACCTCGCCGTCCAGTACGCGCGCCTCGTCGGCGCGGAGGTCATCGCCGTCGACGTCACCGCGGAGAAGCTGGCCCTGGCCCGGGAGCTCGGTGCCGACCACGTGGTGAATGCCGCCACCGAGGACCCCGTCGCCGCGATCGCCGAGCTCGGCGGCGCCGACGTGGCGGTCGCCCTCGCGGTGAGTCCGCGCTCGTTCGAGCAGGCCTTCGCCTCGCTGCGGCGCGGCGGACGCCTCGTCTGCGTGGCCCTGCCACCGGAGTCCGCCGGACCGCTGCACCTGCCGATCTTCGAGCTCGTCCTCAAGGGCATCTCCGTCATCGGCTCGATCGTCGGGACCCGCGAGGACCTCGCCGAGGTGTTCCGGCTGCACGCCCTCGGTCGCACCACCGTGGTCGCGGAGGGGCGCAAGCTCGACGAGGCGAACGAGGCGATCGACGACGTCCTGCACGCGCGCACCGGCGCCCGTCTGGTCTTCGAGTTCTGAGAGGAGCCAGGAGGATGATGTACGGCTACTACGGAGGGCACATGGGGGCCGGCCCCTGGGTGATGATGGCGGTGACCGACCTGTTGTTCTGGGCCGTGCTCGCCGTGCTCATCTACCGGCTGCTCACCTCGGGTGCGCTGCACCGGCCGACGCGACAGGCGTCGGACACTCCCTCGGACGTGCTCGCCCACCGGTTCGCCCGGGGCGAGATCGACGCCGAGGAGTACGCCGCCCGGCGACGCGTCCTCGACGGCGAGGGCCGCTGACCGGTCAGCCCCGCGGCACCGACCAGACCAGCGCCGTGCCCTCGCCGGGCGCGGACCTGATCACCAGGCTCCCGCCCCGCTGCTCGGCCCGGGCGCGGATGTTCGCCAGCCCGCTCTCCGCCGCCAGACCGCTGATCCCGCGGCCGTCGTCGGTCACGGAGAGCACGACGGCCTCCCCTGCCTCGACCACCACCTCGACCGTGGTGGCGTCGGCGTGCCGGCTGGCATTCGACAGGCCTTCGGCCAGCACCGCCAGCAGGTCGGGTACGACGTCGGCCGGGATCAGCGTGCGGACCGGACCCTCGAAGCGCAGGGTCGGACGGAACTTGAGGGTCGCCGCCGCGCGGTCGACCAGCCGCGTGACCTCGACCTGGACGTCGCCGTCGGCCTCCAGCGCGCTCAGCCCGAAGATCGCCCGGCGGATGTCCTTGATGGTCGCGTCGAGGTCGTCCACGGCCTGCTCGATCCTCGTCGCGACCTCGGGTCGCTCGACCAGGCGGATCGTCCCCTGCAGCCCGAGGCCGACGGCGAAGAGCCGCTGGATGACCAGGTCGTGCAGGTCGCGGCCGATCCGGTCGCGGTCCTCGAGCACGGCCAGGCGCCGCTGGTCCTCCCGGGCCTCGGCCAGCTGCAGCGCGAGCGCAGCCTGCTCGGCATACGTCGCCACCAGCTGCGGGTCCAGCGTGTAGTAGCGGTCCTCGCGCTGCCGGGCCCACCCCAGGCAGAGCGCCCCGCGCGCCGACGACGACTCCGCGAACGGGACCCCGAGCACCGGCCCGATGTCCGGCAGACCCTCGAGGCCGCCCGCCGACTCCTCCGCGATGTCCGCGACGGCAGACAGCTCGTCCTTCTCCAGCACCGCCCGTCCCGCGGCGTCGCCGGCGACCAGCGCGTCCAGATGCCGGCCGCTGAGCGGCGGTCCGGCGTACGCGAGCAGTCGCGACTCACCGCCGCCGACAGCGCCGATCACCCACGCCGCGTCCGCTCCGGCGACCTCGCGCGCGTCCTCGGCGACGAGGGCGGCCGGGTCGGTGAGCGCCGGGTCGGCCAGCGCCGGCGCCAGCGCCGCCGTCCGACGCGCCCAGGTCTCGCGGGCACTGGTCTCCTCGTAGAGCCGGGCGTTCTCGATGGCGACACCCGCAGCCGCGGCCAGCGCGACGACGATCTCCTCGTCCTCGGCGGTGAAGTCGCCGCCGCCCTCCTTCTCGGTGAGGTACAGGTTGCCGAAGACGCGTTCCCGGATCCGGACCGGTACGCCGAGGAACGAGCTCATGGGCGGGTGGTGGGCCGGGAAGCCGTACGACGACGGGTCAGCCGCGATGTCGTGCAGCCGCAGCGGCTCGGGCCGGTCGATGATCAGCCCGAGCAGGCCGTGCCCGGTGGGAAGGTCTCCGATCTGCACCGCGAGCTCGGCGGAGATGCCGTGGTGGATGAAGGTCCGCAGCCGGCGCTGGCGCCCGGCGCTGAGCACCCCCAGGGCGGCGTACCGCGCGTGGACCAGCCGACTCGCGATCGCCACGATCCGCTCGAGCACACCGTCCAGGCTGAGGTCCGCGGAGATCGTGACGACCGCGTCGAGCAGCAGCTGCAGCCGCGCCTGCTGGTCGAGCGCACCGTGCATCCGGTCGAGGACCTCCCGCACCAGCTCCTCGAAGTCGACCTGGGCCAGGTCCTCCGGCCGGCTCGCGTTGCCCTCCACAACCCGAACGCTACCGCCGTCGAGGGGTACAAGGGCCCGAACCGTCAGGACCCGCGCACCTGCCGCGCACGAGCCCCGCGACCCACGATGGACGTGTCCCTGATGGAGGAGGTGGTCCCGGTGCCGATGACCGGAATCCAGCCCAGGCGGCTGGTCGCGCTGTCCGAGGAGGAGTGCTGGGAACACCTTGGTTCCGGCACCGTTGGCCGGATCGCGTGGTCCGGCGCCGAGGGGGTGTCGGTGGTGCCCGTGAACTTCGCGGTCGAGGACCGGGCGATCCTGATCCGCACCACGCCGTACTCCCTGATGGCGCGCGACTGCAGCGCCCGCGGCGTCGCCTTCGAGGTCGACGCCTTCGACGACGCGACGCACACCGGCTGGAGCGTGCTGGTCCGCGGGCGCTGTGAGCGTCAGGAACGTTCGGGCGATGCCCCGCTGCCGTGGGCGACCGGGTCGCGGGTCCTCGGCCTGCGCATCACCGCGTCCGTGGTGACCGGCCGGCGCCTTGTCATTCCTGGTGCGGAGCGTTCTTGACCGCGTAGATCGCGGCCTGGGTGCGGCTCGACATGCCGAGCTTGGCCAGCATCGACGAGACGTAGTTCTTCACCGTCTTCTCCGCGAGGTGCAGCTCGCGCGCGATCTGCCGGTTCGTCATGCCCTGCCCGATGAGGTCGAGGATCCGCCCCTCCTGGTCGGTCAACGACTCGAGCGTCTTGTTCACCGGCGGGCCGGAACGGATCCGGTCCAGGACCTGCGCGGTCACCGACGGATCCAGGGTGGACTGCCCCGCCGCGACGCGGCGCACGATGTCGAGCAGGTCGTTGCCGCGGACCTGCTTGAGGACGTAGCCGGCCGCGCCGGCCATGATCGCGGAGAAGAGCGCGTCGTCGTCGTCGTACGAGGTCAGGATCAGCGCCTTGATGGTCGGGTCCTGGGAGCGCACGTCACGGCACACGTCGATGCCGGAGCCGTCGGGCAGGCGGCCGTCGAGGATCGCCACGTCCGGCCGCAGCGCCGGGATCCGTCGGGTCGCCTCGGCGGCCGACTCGGACTCGCCGACGACCACGATGTCGCCCTCGCTCTCGAGGAGGTCGCGGATGCCGCGCCGGATCATCTCGTGGTCGTCCAGGAGGTACACGCGGATCTGCTCGCCCTCGCGGGTCCCTGCTTCGCTCACGGCACCACGCTAGTCCGCTTCGGTGCCCAGCGGGCCGGACCACAGTGCTCCGTGGCTCGGGACCTTCGGCCCTGCTCCCGCGCTCCGTGGACCGCGATGCTCGAAGGTCAGGACGGATCGGAAGGACCGCACCCATGACCCAGCAGCTCGGGACCCGCGTCGAGCGTGCGCCCCTGGCCGTCGTCGAACGGCTGGTGGCGCTGGCCTGCCTCGCCCCGAGCGTGCACAACACCCAGCCCTGGACGTGGCGGTACGCCGACGGCGTGCTCGAGCTGCGCGCGGACCTGAGCCGCCGGCTCACCGCCGAGGACCCCACGGGCCGGAACCTGGTGATCAGCTGCGGTGCCGCGCTGCACCACCTGCAGTTCGCGGCCCGCGCCCTCGGCTGGCGGACAACCGTGGAACGCCTGGTCGTCGGCACCCCCCAGGACGTGCTCGCCCGCGTGGAGGTCCACCGGACCGCACGGGCCGGTGTCGTGCGCGGCGACCTGGACCTGCTCCGCACCCGCTGCACCGACCGCCGCCGGTTCACGGCCTGGCCGGTGCCGACCGAGCACCTGGAGCGGCTCTGCGGCATCGCGCTCGCGTGGGGCGCGGATGCGGAGACGGTCGCCGGTGACGCGGCGCGGATCCGCCTGGAGGTGCTGGCGCACCGAGCACTCGCGGCCCTCGACGCCGAGAGCCATCGCTACGCCGAGCAGGATCGCTGGATCGAGCACTCCCCGAACGACGGCATCCCGCTCGGCGTCCTGCCCGACGACCCCGGCCTGATCCCCGCCCGTTCGCGCTTCCCCGCCGGCCTGCTCGAGGACACCCGCATGGTCATCCGTGGCGGGGACCGCGTGATCGCGCTCGGTGGCCTGCACGACGACGCCGGGGGCTGGCTCACCACGGGTGAGGCGCTGAGCGCCCTCTGGCTGGAGGCGACGCGCAGCGGCATCTCGGTGGTCCCGATGAGCCAGCCGATGGAGGTCGAGGACATCCGCCGCGAGGTCGCGCGCTCGGTCCTCACCGGCCGGTTCGAGCCGCACCTGCTGCTGCGCGTGGGCTGGCAGGCGATCGGCCGGCGCGAGCTCCCCCGCACGCCCCGCCGCCCGCTGCGCGAGGTCCTGCACCAGTAGGCCGAAGGTCCCACTGCACGGGGCAATCCGGCCGTGGGAGCCCACGGCGCGCGGTTCCTAGCGTGGGAGTCGCCGCCCGGCGTACGGGCGGACCAGCCCGACCGCCTCGTCAGGAGCTCCCGTGGACCCGACCGACATCGCCCGGTGGCAGTTCGCCATCACCACCGTCTACCACTTCCTCTTCGTCCCGATCACGATCGGCCTCTCGGCGATCATCGCGGCCTACGAGATCACCTGGGTCCGCACCCGCGACGAGCGCTGGCTGCGGCTGACGAAGTTCTTCGGGAAGCTCTTCCTCATCAACTTCGCGATCGGCGTCGTGACCGGCATCGTCCAGGAGTTCCAGTTCGGGATGAGCTGGAGCGACTACTCGCGGTTCGTCGGCGACGTCTTCGGCGCTCCCCTGGCGGTCGAGGGCCTGCTCGCGTTCTTCCTCGAGTCGACCTTCCTGGGGCTGTGGATCTTCGGCTGGGACAAGCTCCCCGCGAAGCTGCACGCCGCGTGCATGGTCGTCGTCCACGTCGGGACCCTGTGCTCGGCGTACTTCATCCTCGCGGCCAACTCGTGGATGCAGCACCCGGTCGGCTACACCTACAACCCCGCGACCGGGCGCGCCGAGATGAACGACTTCGCGGCCGTGCTGCTCAACAAGGTGCAGCTGGTGACCTTCCCGCACGTGGTGCTCTCGGCGTACCTGACCGGCGCCGCGTTCGTCGTCGGTGTCGGGCTGTGGCACCTGCGCCGGGCCTCCGACGAGGATCGCTCGCTCTACCTCAAGGCCGTGCGCACGGGCGCCGCGGTCGTCCTCGCTGCGGGCATCGGCGTGGCGATCACCGGCGACATCCAGGGCAAGATCATGACCGAGGTCCAGCCGATGAAGATGGCGTCGGCGGAGGCGCTGTACGACACCGAGTCGCCCGCGTCGTTCTCGTGGCTCACGCTCGGCACTCCGGACGGAACGAGCGAGAAGTTCGCGATCAAGACCCCGCACCTGCTGTCGTTCCTGGCCACCGGCTCGTGGAACGGCAGGGTCGAGGGCATCAACCAGCTGCGCGAGCGCTACCAGCGGACGTACGGCGCCGACCCCGGCCAGAAGTACTACTCGCCGGGCGACTACACGCCCGTGATCCCGCTGACGTACTGGACCTTCCGCTGGATGATCGGCCTCGGGCTGGTCGCCGCCGGGCTCGCCGGGTGGATTCTCTGGTCCACCCGGCGAGGCCGGGTCCCCGACAGCCGCGGGACCTTGTGGGCCGCGATCGCCCTGCCCCTGCTGCCGATCCTCGCGAACTCGGCCGGCTGGATCTTCACCGAGGCGGGACGCCAGCCCTGGGCGGTGTTCGGCCTGATGACGACCGACCACGCCGTCTCCCCCGGCGTCAGCGCGCTCGAGATGTGGATCTCGCTGATCGCCCTCACCGGCGTGTACGGCCTCCTCGCGGTCGTCGAGGTCCGGCTGATGCTCACCTGGATCCGCAAGGGCGCCGAGCCCCTGCCCGACGTACCGACCGAGGCCGGCGACGACCGACCGCTCGCCTTCGCCTACTGACCGGGAGACGACACCATGGAGCTCACCACCATCTGGTTCACCCTCATCGCCGTCCTGTGGATCGGCTACTTCACCCTCGAGGGCTTCGACTTCGGCGTCGGCATGCTGCTGCCCGTCCTCGCGGAGGACGACACCGAGCGTCGCGTCATGATCAACACGATCGGTCCCGTGTGGGACGGCAACGAGGTCTGGCTGCTGGTCGCCGGTGGCGCGACCTTCGCCGCGTTCCCGGAGTGGTACGCGACGCTGTTCAGCGGCTTCTACCTGCCGCTGCTGCTGATCCTGCTCGCCTTGATCGTGCGCGGCCTGGCCTTCGAGTACCGCGCCAAGCGCCCCGAGGCGCGCTGGCGGTCCCGGTGGGACCTCGCGATCATCGTGGGGTCGCTGGTCCCGTCGCTGCTGTGGGGCGTGGCGTTCGCGAACATCCTGCGCGGTGTCCCGATCGACGCGAACCGTGAGTACGCCGGCGGCTTCTTCAACCTGCTCAACCCCTATGCGCTGCTCGGCGGCGTGACCACCCTGGCGCTCTTCGTCACGCACGGTGCGCTGTTCATCGCGCTCAAGACCGACGGCCCGATCCGGCACCGCGCCCGCAACCTCGCGGTCCCGTCGGTGGGGGTCACGGCGGTGCTCGCGGTCTGCTTCCTGGGCTGGACCCAGCAGCACACCGGCACGGTGGCCTCGGCCGTCGCCTTCGTCCTCGCCGCCCTCGCCCTGGTCGGCGCCGGTCTCGCGGCACGGGCGCAGCGGGAAGGCTGGGCGTTCGTCGCAACGTTCGCGACGATCGCGCTGGCCGTGGCCGGCCTGTTCCTGGCGCTGTTCCCCGACGTCATGCCGACCACGCTCGTCGGCGGCACGGGCCTCACGACGAGCAACGCCGCGGCCACGGCGTACACGCTGAGGATCATGACGGTCACCGCGGTGGTCTTCACGCCCCTCGTGCTCGCCTACCAGGGCTGGACCTACTGGGTGTTCCGCCAGCGGATCGCCACCCACCACATCCCGGCCGCCGCGGCTCCCTCGGTCGCGACGACCCGATGAGTCCCACCGACCCGCGCCTGCGCGCGATCCTCGAACCAGCGCGGGGCTCGCTCGCGGGCGTGGCGGCCGCCGGTCTCGCCGGCGGGCTCACCGTCATGGCCCAGGCCTGGGTCGTCGCCGGGCTCGTCGTCGCCGTGCTCCACCACGTCGACGTCGCCGGTTGGGCGGTCGCGGTTGTCGCTGTCCTCGCCCTGCGTGCCCTCTCCCTCGCGTGCGGCGAGGTCCTCGCGGCCCGGGCCGCGGCGGTCACCAGCACGGTCCTGCGCCACCGCCTCGTCCGGGCGTACGTCGAGCGCGCGGGCGCCGACGCGGGTTCCGCGCCCGACCCGGTGCTGGTGACCCGGGGCGTCGCCGCGGCCGAGCCGTACGTGACCCGCTACCTCCCGGCCGTCGTCGTGGCGGCCGTGCTGCCGCCGCTCACGGTGGTCGCCATCGCGACCCAGGACCTGACGAGTGCGGTGATCGTCCTCGCGACGCTGCCGCTCATCCCCGTCTTCGGTGCCCTGGTCGGGATCGCGACGAAGGAGCGCGCCGAGGAGCAGTGGCGGGCGATGGCGTCGTTGTCGGGCCACTTCCTGGACGTCGTCCAGGGCCTGCCGACGCTCGTGGCCCACCGGCGCGCCCGGGCGCAGTCGGCACGCATCGCCGAGGTGACCGACCGCTACCGGCGCGCTTCCCTGCGGACCCTGCGGATCGCGTTCGCGTCCTCGACCGTGCTCGAGCTGGTCGCCAGCCTGTCCGTCGCCCTCGTCGCCGTGACCGTCGGCGTGCGACTCTCCTCGGGCGGCATCGGCCTGCACACCGCACTGGTCGTGCTCCTCCTCGCACCGGAGGCCTACTGGCCGTTGCGACGCGTCGGAGCCGAGTTCCACGCCGCCGCGGAGGGCACCACCACCTTCGGCGAGGCCGCCGACGTCCTCGCGGCACGCACCGACGTCGCCGTCGACCGCCCCGCTCCGGCGTACGCTCCGCTGGTCCTCGTCGGGGTCGGCGTCCGGTGGCCCGGTCGCGCGACAGCCGCGGTCAGCGACGTGTCGGCGATCATCCCCGCGCGCGGCATCACCGCACTCACCGGTCCGTCGGGCTGTGGCAAGTCCACCCTGCTCGCCGCGATCGCCGGACTCGTGCCGCTGGAGGCGGGCGTCGTGACCTCGTCCGGCGAGCCGGTGGGCGGGCCGTCGTGGCAGGCGCAGGTGGCCTGGCTGCCCCAGCAGCCGGCCTTCGTCGCCGGGACGGTGCGCGACAACCTGCTGCTCGCGCGGCCCCACGCGAGCGACGAGCAGCTCTGGGCGGCATTGTGCGAGGTCGCGCTCGAGGAGCGCGTCCGCGCGCTGCCGCTGGGCCTCGGGACGCCGCTCGGCGAGGACGGCCTCACGCTCTCCGCCGGCGAACGGGCCCGGCTCGCGCTCGCACGGGTGCTCGTCGCCGACCGTCCCTGGGTCCTCCTCGATGAGCCGACCGCGCACCTCGACGACCTCACCGAGCAGGTCATCGCCGACACCCTGGCCGCGCTGGGGCGCCGCTGCGCCGTGGTCGTCGTCGCCCACCGGCCCCGGCTGGTCGAGCTGGCGACCACCCGGATCGAGCTTCCCGGCCCGCCTCCCACCGAGCGGGTCGGCGCACCCCGTGCCACGGAGCACGGCGTGGGGTGCGCCGGCCTCCCGGACGTCCCGGCCCCCACCCGGGACCGAGGCCGCTCCGCGCTCGCAGGAGCGGCCGTCATCGGAGCGCTGGCCAGCGCGTCCGGTGTCGCCCTCACGGCCACGGCCGGCTGGCTGATCGTGCAGGCGTCGACCCGGCCGGCGGTCCTCACCCTGTTGGTCGCCGTGGTCGGCGTACGAGCCTTCGGGCTGGCGCGGCCGGTCCTGCGCTACGTCGAGCGCCTCTGGTCCCACGACGCCGCGCTGGCGCTGCTCGCCCGCCGCCGGGTCGAGGTGTACGACGCGCTCGTCCCCCTCGTGCCGGCACGACTGGGCCGTCGCCGCGGCGACGTCCTCAGCTCGGTGGTCGACGACGTGGACTGCGTCGTGGACCACGAGCTGCGGGTGCGGATGCCGCTGGTGCAGGCGCTCCTCGTCGGGCTGCTGGCCGTCGTGGTCGCGTCGGCGCTGCTGCCTGCGGCCGGGCTCGTCGTGGCCGGTACGTCACTGCTCGGCGGGCTCGCCTTCCTCGCCGCACGCCACGGCGCACGTGCCGCGGAGCACCGTCTCGTCGCTCTGCGCGCGGAGCTCTCGGAGGCCGTCGTCGCCACCGTCCACGTCGCTCCCGAGCTCCGGATGTGGCAGCGGGCAGTCCCCGCCGCCGATGACATCGCGCGGACGAGTGCCCGGCTGGGCGGTGCCTCCGTCGCCGCGGCCTCCTGGCAGGCCGGCGCACGGGCGCTGGTGCTCCTGGGCACCGGTGCGGCGATGGCGGCCGTCGCCTTCGCCGGGACGCAGGCGCTCGGGAGCGGAAGCCTGTCCGGGCCCGTGATGGCGCTGCTCGTGCTGCTGCCGCTGGCCCTGGCCGACGTGCTCCTCCCCTGCGCCGACGCGGGCCTCCTCGCCGCACGGACCGAGGCGGCTGCCGGACGCCTGGCCGCCCTCGCCCAGACGCGGCCCGCGGTGGCCGACGAGCCCGGCCCCGCGACTCCCGACGGTCACGCGATCGACCTCGAGCGGGTCACCGGCCGCTGGGCGGACACGGCGCCGGAGATCGGGCCGGTGACGCTCGGGCTCGCGCCGGGCGACCGGGTCGCCGTCGTGGGTCCATCGGGCTCGGGCAAGTCGACCCTGGCCGCGCTCCTGCTGCGCTTCCTCGACCCGGTGTCGGGGGACGCGCGGCTCGGCGCCGCCGCCCTCGGCGACATCACCCCGGACGTCGTACGGCGCCGGGTCGGCCTGGTCGACGACCACCCCCACGTGTTCGCCACGACCGTCGCCGAGAACGTCCGCCTCGCCCGGCCCGACGCCGGCGACGCCGAGGTCGAGGACGCGCTGCGTCGCGCCCACCTCGGCCCGTGGCTCGACGCGCTGCCGGACGGCCTGGGCACGCGGCTCGGCGCCGGCCACTCCGGCATCTCGGGCGGCGAACGAGCCCGGCTGGGCATCGCCCGGTCGCTGCTCGCCGACCAGCCGGTCCTCGTCCTCGACGAGCCCACGGCACACCTCGACCACGCCACCGCGATCGCCCTGGCCGACGAGCTGCTGGGAGGTGCGCGCGAGCGCTCCGTCCTCTGGATCACGCACGGCAAGGCCGGCCTCGACCGGGTCGACCGGACGATCGGTCTGGGCACGGAGGGCGAAGGTCCCGCGGAGGGCGAGGCGTCGTACCGTGTCGCGCCGGCCGCGGCGGGCGGACGCTGGAGCCATGTCCAGCACTGAGCTCCGCGACGCCGCCCGGGCGCTCGACCCGGGCGCCGTCCTCGTGGCGGTGGACGGCTCCGCCGACGCCGACCGCGCGATCGCCTGGGCCGCGCAGCAGGCCTACCTCGAGCGCCGTCCGCTCGTCGTGGTGACCACCCGCGACGCCGTCGTCGCCGACGAGGCGGTGGGTGTCGCCCAGCGCCTCCACCCGGGTCTCGAGGTGACGGAGCTCGTGATCGGTGGCGACCCCCGCTTCGTGCTGACCGAGCTGTCGCGGCACGCGCACCTGCTCGTCCTGGGGTCGCGTGGCCGAGGCATGGTCGGCAGCAGGCTGCTCGGTTCGGTGAGCGCCGCCGTCAGTCGCGACGCGGCCTGCCCGGTGTTCGTCTGCCGGCCCTTGTCGCCCGAGGCCTCGAGGCGCGGGATCCTGCTCGGCGTGGACGGCACGGAGGAGTCCCTGCCCGTCGTCGAGCTCGCGTTCCACCAGGCCTCGCTCACCGACCTCCCGCTCACCGTCGTCCACTGCTTCTGGGACCCGGATCGGCTGACCCACGAGCCGGAGGTGGTCGCTCCCGACGAGCCGGGCCTCGGCGAGCACCGGCTGCTCCTCGCCGAGAGCGTCGCGGGCATGGCCTCCAAGTTCCCCGAGGTGCAGGTGGCCCTCCGGCTCCAGCGCGGGATCGTCGAGGAGTGCCTGGTCGCCGGCAGTGCTGACTGGGACCTGGTCGTCGTCGGACGTCACCCCGTCGACACCCTGCCGCGCTACCTGACCGGGGCCGTGGCCACGATCGTGGTCGAGCGCGCCCGGACCACTGTGGCCGTCGTCCCCGTGGCCTGGCGGGACCCGGACCACTCTTGACGGCGGTGCCGGGCGCCGAGACCCTCGGCTCATGGCCACGCGCTACGACAAGCTGCTGGTGATCCACTCCGGTGCGCTGCGGCGGAAGTACGGCGCCGCCGGTCTCTCCCGGGTCCGCACCGCCCTGGCCGCGCTGGTCACCGCCGACGTCGGTCACCACCTGGTCAGCCACGTGCTCGACCTCGACAACGCCAGCACGATGCGCGCGCTGAAGCTGCCCCGGGTGCCCGACGGCTCCTGGACGGCCGCGCTCAAGGCGGTCGATGCCGCGGCGGAGCGCTACCAGCCGGCGTACCTCGCGCTGGTCGGGGCGACCGACGTCATTCCGCAGGCGCAGCTGCGCAACCCGCTCGCGGGCAGCGACGACGACCCCTTCGTGCCGAGCGACCTGCCCTACGCCTGCGACCTGCCCGACACCTTCACGGGCGCGGGTACGACGCTGCTCGACCCGGGCACCCTGCTCGCGGTCACCCGCGTGGTCGGCCGGATCCCCGACGTCGTGGGTGCGACCGACCCCGCCGACCTGCTCACCCTCCTCGGCGTCGCCGCGGGGTGGACGGCCCGCCCGGCCACGGCGTACCAGAAGGTGTTCGCGCTCTCCGCCGCCGTGTGGCGCGGCTCCACGACCGCGAGCGTGGACGCGCTGCCCGGTCCGGCGCCGACGACCCAGCTCTCGCCGACCGCGAAGTCCCCCTGGACAGTGGCGAAGCTGGCGCCCCTGAGCCACTTCGTGAACTGCCACGGCGGCGACTTCACGCCGGACTGGTACGGCCAGCAGTCCGCGAACGCACCGGTCGACACGATCGCGCTGCGCCCCGAGGACGTCGACGGCCGCGTCTCCGCCGGCACCGTCGTGGTCGCCGAGTGCTGCTACGGCGCGATGCACCAGGACCCGGCGCGGCAGAACGGCCGATTGCCCATGCTGTGGGCCTACCTCCGCTCCGGGGCGTACGCCGGGGTGGGCTCGTCGACCACGGCCTACGGGCCCGCCGACGGCAACGGCCAGGCCGACCTGCTCTGCCGCTACGCGCTCGAGGGGATCATGACCGGCTCCTCGACCGGCCGCGCGCTCCTCGACGCGCGCCAGCGCTACATCCGCGAGATCGCGGCGATGGGGCCCGAGGACCTCAAGACGATCGCGCAGTTCGACCTGCTCGGCGACCCCAGCGTCGTCCCGGTGGTCACGCCGGGCCGGGTCGTCCCGGGCGGCAAGGGCGTGCCGCAGGCGTCGCTCGCCCAGCGTCGGGCGGTCCTGCGCGCGACGGGGCGGGTGCTCGACCGCACCGTCCCGCGGTCCAGCACGACACCGGCCCGCAGCCCGGGGATCAGCGCGGACGTCCTCGTCCAGGAGGCCGGGCTGCCGCCCCACGCCGCGGCCGGCCCGGTCAGAACGTACGCCGAGCGGCGGGGCCACCCACGAGTGGGCTTCCGCTTCCACGTGGCGCCCGTGGAGCTGGACGGCCGGACGGGGCTCGTCGTGGCCCGCGAGGCCGACGGACAGCGCGGCACGACGGCGATCTGGCGCCGATGAGCGAGGAGCTGGAGGGTGTGGTGCGGGTCGGGCCGACCGCCGCAGGGTCGCGATCGCAGATGACCTCGGTCGTGCTGGTCACCGACGGTGGCGAGACGCTCGTCCTGCACCCGCGCTCCGCCGTGGACGGCGGGCCGCTCTCGGCCGACCCCGCGCTCGCGGCGTACGACGGCGAGCGGGTGCGGGTCACCGGTGAGCGGACGTGGAGCGGGTTCCTGGTCGACGCGATCAGGGCAGCCGGGGGGCCGTCATGACCGAGCGGTAGGCGGCGTACGGCCACCCGCGCACGTAATCGGCGATCGTCGTGACGCCCGGCACCGCCGGGTCGATGGTGAGCCGGCCGCTCTCGTCCCAGACCACGGCGAGCAGCTCGACGGTCTTGAGGAAGGTGTCGGTCAGGTCGACGTCGAACGACAGGGCCCTCGGCATCCGCGCGTCCAAGGGCACCGGGAGCGACGTCACCGGCTGGCCGACGGCCGGGCCGGCAGCCGTCCAGCCGCTCGGCGGCGCGTGCATCGTCCCGCTGCTCGCGCAGGCGCGGAAGAAGACCGTCAGCGCGTCGGCGTCGAAGGTCGTCGGTGTGTCCGACAGGTCGTCGATCTTGCGCCAGAGCAGCACCCCGTAGGCGTGGTCGGCCGCGACCGCGCGGGTGTCGCGGTGATGCAGCAGCACGTCCACCGTGCACGGCTCGGCGTGCACCGTCCACGTGCCGAGCACCGACATCACCGGCACCACGGTCTCGGTGATGTCGACCTCGGTCGCGGGTGCGGTCATGGCCGCCGGCGTCGCCCAGGGCGGCTGGTAGACGGCGTGCCGGTCGGTGGCGGTCGTCCCGGCGATGGACCCGGCCGCGGTGATCCGGGTGGCCATGACGAGGTCCCACAGCTGCTGGTCGAGGACCGGGCCCGCCGGGACCAGCGGCCCCGTCTGCTGCGCGCGGTGGAAGGCCACCAGCGCCCCGAACTCCGGCGTCCACTCCCCCGTGGCCTGCACCGTCGGGTAGAGCCACCGGAAGGCGGTCTGGAAGGTCCACAGCTCGTACGTCGGCGCGTTGCCCGGGCCCCACCGGTCGGCGGCCGCGCCCTGCCACGAGGGCGGGGCGGCCGCGGGCACGGGAGGCACCGGCCGGACGACGATGTCCGGGCTGTCGCCGTCGTACATCCGGTCCGAGGAGAACTCCGAGCGCGGGTTAGCCATCGGCGTGGGCAGCCGGCGGCGGTCGTCGTACGGGTGCACGCGCAGGTAGGTGAGCGACGGGCCGTCCGGCGCGGCGAGGTCGACCTCCCACACGCCGCGGGCCTGGATCGAGGCGCGCAGCAGCCGCGTGGTCGGGTGCGCGGGGTCGTGGTGGATCGTCAGGTCCTGCACGGCCGCCTGCGGCAGCCCGTTGACGAACGGGTTCACGAGCGTCGCGTCCGCCGGGTCGTGGAACTTCAGCGCCGGACCGGCCGCCGGCGCCGCGAGGTCCCGTACGCCGCGCCAGACGCCGGTCACCGTGCCGATGTAGACGTCGTGCGGCGCCACCGGGTCCACCGCGACGGCGTACGCCGGGTCCAGCGGGCCGACCGTCACCGGGGCCGTCGTGTCGAGCGCGTGGCGCAGGCCGGTCGGGATGGGCGGGTTGGTCAGCGTCGGGTCGGCCGTCGTCCGGGTGAGCAGGTAGCAGGTGTCGAGCGTGGTGTCCGGGGCGACGCCGTTGACCGGGTCGCCGAGGTGGCCGGTGGTGGTCAGGTAGTAGTCGGTCGTGCCCGGGATGACGGCGATGTCGGTGAGCGTCGTCGTGCCGGTGGTGCCGAGGGAGAAGTCGAGCACGTCGACGGTGGCGGTCCAGGTGCCGCCGTGGTCCCAGTACGTCGCGACGCCCTGCTCGTACATGACGATCAGGACGGTCGGGCTCGCCCACCGCATCGTGATGACGAGGCCGAGCCCGGCGCTCGGCACGCCGAAGCCCGGCTGGTTGTCCGGCGGGATCCACCACGGCGCGGCGTGCACCGGCGCGTGCGGCCGCGGGTCGTGGCCCGCGGTGGCGTGGGTGGCGAAGGGCAGCACCTTCCACGTGTTCGGCCGGGGGTTGGCGCCGAGGTCGTCGGTGAGCCAGACCCGGTTGGTGCCGATCGCGAGCCGGGTCGTGCCGGTCGGGGTGGTCGTCGTCGCGGCGCCGGAGTAGAACGCGCTGCGGGTGTTCGAGGACTCCGGGTCCACGTGCGTGTCGTCGCCGCCATTGACCCACTTGGAGGTCGGCCCGCAGAACTGCCCGTCGGACGGGCTCGCCGACCACGACGCGTAGGTGTACTGGCCGACGAACCGGTAGGGGTGCGCCGGGTCGAAGACGACGCCACCGCCGTCGCCCTCGAACACCTCCTCCCACACGGTGTCGCCGGTGCGGAGCTGGGTGCCGTTGTCCTGCATGCCGGCGACGGCGAGGTGGCTCACCGTCGGGTGCGCGGCGCTCCACCCGGGCTCGAGCACGGCCAGGCCGTTGCCGCGGTGCGCGAAGGTGTTCACCTTCCCGGCGGCCGCCGACCGGTAGACGCCGCCGTCGCACCCGACCCACACCTGCCGGTGGGCGGCGTCGCCGACCAGGGCGATCGCGTGCACGTCGGCGTGCACCCCGGTGCCGATCATCCCGGCGACCGGGCTTCCGTCGGCGGGCGTGGAGAGCCCGGGCACCCCGGTCAGGCGGGCGGTCGGGTGGGCGGGCGGCGCCGGCGGGGTCACGTCGAAGCACCACAGCGCGGCGTCGAAGGTCGAATTGGCTCCGCCGGTCTGGTAGAACGACCCGCCGAGGTAGACACGGTCGGCGGCCCCGATGTGCTCGACCCAGAGCGCCTGGTCGTAGGCCATCTGGTTCGGCCACAGCGCCGACGGGACGCCGGTCGGGCTGGTCACGACCGGGGCGGCGACGGTCGCGTCCGCGATGGAGTAGAGCGTCGGCGTACCCTCGCCGCCGCCGTGGGCGGAGCGGACGCCGCAGAGCACGAACAGCCCGTTGGTGAGCCCGCCGGCGGCGCTGTCGTAGGGGCGGGCGATGCTCATCCGGCCGGCGATGCGCTGGTGCGTGGTGACGTTGCACCCGGCGACCGGCGCGAAGCTGGTGCCGCCGTCGTCGCTGCGGTAGAGGCCCTTGCCGCTGACCGCGGCCACGATCCGTCCGCTCGGGTACCAGACCACGTCAGTGACGGAGAGCGGGGTGTGGTGGGTGACCTCGGTGGCGGTCATCGCCGCCGTGTCGAGGCCGGCGACCTGGGACCAGACGTAGTGGTCCGGGGGGCCGGCGGTGCGGGTGCCCATCACCAGGCCCTGGCTGGTCGCGGCGAGGACCCGGTCGCGGTGGTCGGCCGGGTCGGTGCTCCCCGGACGGGCGCCGGGCTCGCGCACCAGCCGGAACACGCCGCGCCCCTGCAGCAGGGTGAGGCCCGACTCGACCTCCCACGGGTTGACGTCCAGCCCGGTCGGCGCGCGGAACGTGCCGGCCAGGATTCCGACGCCACCCCAGCTCCCGGTCGTCGCATCGGTCCACGGCACGGTCTCGCCGGTCCCGACCAGCACGACGTCGTCGTCGGCCGCGGTGGCGCCGAACGCCACCAGCAGCGCTCCGCAGGCCAGGGCGGAGTTGGGGCCGCCGGTGCCGACGTTCCGCTCGGCCCAGCCGCCGACGGGCGACCAGGACAACCCGGCGTCGGCGGAGTACCAGAGACCGCCGCGCGCGCTCGCCGCGTAGACCCGGCTGCCGTCGTCGCTGATCGCGAGGGCCCGCACCCGGCCGGTGACGCGGGGACGCCCGGTCCCCTGGCCGCGACGTACGACGGACGGGCCGATCGGCACCCACCGTGACGGTGCGTCGGCGGGGAACCCCTTGGCCCCCGGGGCCGCGGCGAGCTTGGCACCGACCGCGTCGTTGAGCGCCGCGACGTCGGCGCTCCCCTGGCGGTCGGCCAGGAACGCCCAGCGCCGGCTGGCCCGGTCCCGCTTGGCGGCCTTGGCGATCGCACGCCGGGTGCCGGTCACGACCCGCTCCCCGGTTGCGCCTGCGCGTCGGGTGGCGTGACCCGGATCCAGCCCTCCTGGATCTCGTGCGGCGTCCGGGGCAGGTACGCCGTCTCGCTGGCCGCCACGATCGGGTCGTCGCGCCACGCGAGCTCACCGGTACGCCGGGTGAAGGTCTGCTTGTCGCCCAGCAGGTTGACCAGCGGCAGCCGGATCTCGGCGGGGTCGACGAGCAGCGGCCCGACCCGGACCGACGGCACCAGCTTGGTCAGGCCGGCCGCCGTCCAGGAGTCGGCGAGCGCGATCTCCTTGCGCGGCAGCAGCCCGGAGGTCACGTGCACCTTGCCGAGCGGCAGCATCAGCAGCGTCAGCCGGGTGGTCTGCCGGGGCCGCACGCGCAGGACGCCGTCGGTCACCAGGTAGGGATGGACGAGCGCCTCCTCGCCGGGCTGCGCGAGCGAGCCGGTGGGTCCGAGCAGCCCGAGCTGGCCGACCAGCCGGCCGGAGACCCGGGCGTGCGCGGCGACCGCCTCGTCGACCAGGTGCAGGTGCTCGTAGTCGTCGTCGACGAAGTAGCCCAGCACCGCGTCGGAGCTGTTGGTCAGGGTGCCGATGCGAACCTCGACCAGCTCGTCGCCGACCGCGTCGAAGGCGGCCTTCCGGCCGACCGCGTCGGCCGGCGTCTGCACCAGCACCTCCTCCAGGTCGTCCGGTACGTCGAGGCGCAGCGTCGCCCGGACGACCGCGATGGGGCGTCCGACCAGCCCGGCGATGCTCGCCGTGCCGACCGTCGCGAAGGTGTCGACCGACCACAGGGTGGTGTCCACGACCCGCAGCAGGTTGACCAGTGCGCTGTCGGCGGGTGGCCCCTCCGGGCGGGTGCGCGCCGCCGCGTCGGCCCGGACCAGGCCGGCGGCGATCTCGGCGACGAGCCGGTCGTGGTCGGCCACGCCCTCGAACGGACCGGCGTCGGCGCGCACGGCCCGTCCGGGAGCGGGCTCCCACCCGACGGCTCCGGTGACGGCGTCGTGGCCCAGCTCGCCGAGAGGCGCCCCGGCGACGGTGAAGGTCTCCAGCGACTCGTCGATGTGGTCGGGCAGCAGGAAGCCGGCGACCGGGTTGGTCGCGGCGCCGGGGTCGATCTCGTCGACGTACGCCTCGTGCAGGTCGCCCACCGGGACCTCCCGACCCTGCGCCGCGTCGACCAGGCGCAGCAGCCAGCGGGCCGATCCCTGCAGCCGGGGCCGCAGCCGGACCGCGCGAGGGTCGCCCGGCACCTCGAGGTCGAGCGTGGTGACCGTGCCGCCGAGCACGGCGTCGTCGGGCTCCAGGGTGCGGCCGAACGCGTCGACGACCCGCAGCCGCTCGATCCGCAGCTCGCCGCCGAAGAGCGGCACCGCCTCGCCGGTGGCGACGACCTTGCCGGTCGCCCTGTCCCGCGGCGCCTGGCCGATGTAACCGATGCCGAGCAGCTGCTCGCGGACCCCGTCGAGCGAGGCGGACAGCAGGTCGAGCGGCGCACCCAGCGACCCGAGCTCGGCAAGCACCGCCTGCGCGCTGAACGGGCTCTGCCGGTTCGTGATCGCGCGCTGCGCCTCGCTCCTGACCCGGCCGTCGACGGCCGCGGAGACCTTCTTGCCGACACCCTGGCCCAGCGGGCTGCGGCCGGAGAGCGTCCGGGTGATCGTGGCCGGCTCACCGACCGCGTCCGGTTCGAGGTCGTAGCCCTCGAGGTGCCAGCCCCGCAGGGTGTCGGTGCCGGTCAGCGTCACCTCCCACTCCAGCCACAGCGGCACCCACGGCTGGCGCCACGTCGTGAGCGCGACCGGGCTCGGCGGGAGGCCGTCGAGCACCGAGAAGGCCGCCATCGCGTCGGTGAGCCGGCGGTTGAGCGGGCTCGTGCGCTCCTGGTGCTCGGTCCATCCCGACACGGCGGCCTTGGCCCCCTTGCCCTTCGGGGCGGCTGCTCCGGGCAGGACGGTGAGGCCGTCGTACCGTCCCTCGGTGCCGTAGAGCCGGACCATCTCGGCGTCCAGCCGCACGGCGTACGGCGCGGCCAGGTCGCTGGTCGGCGCGCCGGCGGCCGCGAGCCACGAAGCGCCGTACCCGTCGAGCAGCACCGCCTCGCGCACGACCGTGGTGACCTCCGGCGGGATGGCGCCCGACCCAAGCGTCGGGAGCACCGCCGCGCCGGACACCAGGCCCTGCCAGTGCGGCACGGCCTGGTGCGGGTAGCGGCAGAGCAGCCCCTGCGGGTCGAACAGCCCGTCGCCGTGGTGCCGGTGGCTGGGGTGACCGCCACGCAGCGCGACGAGCAGCGGCGCAGGACGGTGGAAGCGGGGCGCGGGCCGGGCGACGCTCCGGCTCTGGTCCACCGGCTTGACCGGCCGGCCGAGCACGTCGGCGATGGTCTGCCGCACCTCGAGGTCGGCGTTGCGCAGGTCGAAGGTGGACTTCCAGGTCAGTCCGGCGACGTCGGCGCCCGAGCCGGTGCGGCCCATCGCCTTGGCCCCCAACCGCGTCGCCGGTCCGGCGCGGAGGTCGTCGATCCGGTTCGCCCGGGCGGACCGGCCGGGGCCGCCGACGTCGGACGGGCCCGTCGGGAGGGTGTCGTGGACCCGCAGCCGGTCAGGCGGCGAGGGCGGCACCAGGTCCGTGCCGGGCAGCGACCAGAAGCCGAGGTCGTGCTCCCGCGTCGCCAGGTCGTCGAGCCCGTCGGGCGTGCCCAGCAGCGAGGTGGTGCCGAGCACGAACGCCTCCAGTGACTCCTCCGCCACCGCGCGCTGCTCGTCGGTCAGGCCCAGGCCGGCCGTGCCGAACGCCGCGGCCACGTCGTCGACGTCGGCCCCGATCGCGACCCGGAGCGACGCGGGGTCGGGACGGTCGTCGGCCCCGGGCAGCCCGCCGTCGACCGGTACGCCGAGCACGCTGCCGTGCAGGAGCGCGTGGTACGTCGGGAAGGCGTCCCCGAGGATCACCGACGCCATCTCCTCGACCGGGTACGCCGCCTGGTACGCCGCCCCGTGCAGCAGCCCGGTCGCCGTGCTGCCGTCGCTGCGGTAGACCCGCGGCGCGGGCTTCTCCACCGGCTGCTTCAACCCGGCGCGCGCCTGGGCCTGCACGCTGCGGTCGTCGGGCTCGGCGAGGTCCTCGTCGTCAGCGTCGTGCGTGACGTGCCAGCCGAGGTCGCGCAGCGCGTCGTCCAGTCCGGTCGGGCCGAAGGCGTCGTGCAGCGGGTCCTGCGACTCGTCGCTCCACCACCCGCACACCGTGTACGTCGCGTGGTCGCCGGCGAACCCGTCGGGCGCTTGGTCGGCGAGCGACGCCAGGTCGTCGAGCGGGTCGTGGAACCCGAACCGGCCGACCACGGCGTCGTACACGGCGATGGGCATGATGCCGACCCGCCCGGCCGTCAGCGGGGCGATCAGGTTCGGGTCCTCCGGGTCGACGGTCGCCGCACCGGCGTACGACGCCAGCGGGGTGACCACCCGGGTGCGGGCGTCGACGGCCCACGCCGTGGCGATCACCTGCCGGCGGCCCGTCGGCATCAGGGTGCGGACGACGACCCACTGGTCGGGGAGTTCGGACATCACCGGCTGCGTCCCGCCCTGCTCGTGGGTGGCGCCCATCAGCGCGTCGGGCAGGGCCCAGTGCAGGTGGACGCCCGGCTCGCGGGCCGTGCCGTCGGCGAACGGGGCCGGGTCGTCGTCGACACCGCGGACGCCGACCGTCGCCTCGCCGCCGGCCGTGGCGACGTACGCCTGGACGTCGACGGGGACCAGGATCCGCGTGCGCCGGGAGAGCTCGGGATCCCAGGTCGCGATGGTCGAGATGTCCAGGCCGGTGCGGCCGATGACGTCCAGGCGCTCGTTCGCGATCGCCCGGACGGCGAGGTCGGGTGCGATCTCCTGGGCCATCAGGGCACCTCCGTCACGGACTCGGCGACGTAGCTCGTGAAGCTCTGGTAGGTCACCGTCGGCTTGAACACCGACGCGACCGTCGGCCCCTTCTCGTCGCCGAAGACCTGCCGGTACGGACGGCGGATCAGCTGCAGCGCGTACTGGGCGCTGTCCATCGACGTGCCGCCCGTCGACGCCGGCAGGCTCTGCTCGAGCGCCTTGATGTTGACGACCCCGCTCCCGCTGCCCCGGAACGGCACGTTCACGGCAGGCACGTTCAGGTACTCGAAGGACACCGGGTCGCGCGGCCGCAGGACCGCCGACACCGTGGTGCCCTGCGGGGTCTTGTGCTCGGTCGCGTCGAACCCGAACTGGACGCCCTGGCGCGGCTCCTCGACGTGCACCACGCGCGGGATGCCGTCGAAGAGGCAGAGCAGCACGGCGGGTGCGAGACGCTCGAGGCGCAGCAGCCGGAGCCGGCGCGGGTCGTCGTCGGAGTAGTCGGCGTCGTCGGCCTCGTTCGGGTCGACGGCGAACGCACGCACGTGCAGCGCGGGCCAGCCGGCCACCAGGCGCGACCGCAGGATGAACCCGCTGATCGGGCCGCCGTCGCCGCTGAGCCGGGGCGCGTCGCCGGGGCGGCGTACCTGGCGCTCCTCACGGTCCAGCTCGTCGCGCACCGCGGGGTAGCGGCCGGTGAGCAGGGTGCGGTCGTCGCTGTTGGCGGTGCCGACCGAGAGAGCGCCCATCACCAGCGCGTCGGTCCACTGCCGGTCGACGTAGAACCAGCGGATCGACTCCTCGGGCAGCAGCTCGGTGTCGGGGACCAGGTAGGCGAACGGCACGGACTGCAGCAGCCGCAGCTGGACCAGCCAGCTGCGCAGCTCGGCCGGCATCGCTCCGTCGGCGTCCGCGGTCTGCGGCGCGGGCGGCGCCACCGCGTAGTCGTCGATCAACCGGGCCGAGACCGTGTCGATGTGGGTGCTGAAGTCGACGCTCTTCATCGCTCGATCTCCGTCCGCAGCGCGTCCGCGGCCACGCGGGTGAAGGTCTGGTCGAGCACCGATCCGAGGCCGCTGCGGATCGTGGTCGCCGTCGGTGTGAGGTCGGCGGCGATCGGCACGTCGACCGTCTCCAGGTTCGTCACCAGCGACACGGCCCCGGCGGCGAACAGGTCGTGCGGGATGCCGAACCCGCGGGCCAGCACGGTCGCGGGGTCGGCGTCGACCATCGGGCGGCCGGCGGTCACGAGCGGCGAGGGATCGCCGAGGACTCCCCCGGGACGCTCGGCGATCGCGGTCGCCACCAGCGCGCCGAGCTTGCCGCCGATGGTGCGGTCGAGCGCGAGGTCGAGGCCGCCGAGCACCTCGATCAGGCCGCGTCCGGCCCAGATGCCGGCCTGGTGCGCGGTCTGGAAGCCGCCCTGCCGCCAGCGCATCATCGCGGCCACGATCGAGGGCCGGGACAGGCCCAGCAGCCGGCCGATCTCGAAGGCGGCGGCCAGCGACAGGTCCTCCCGCCCGTCCGGTACGACGGCGCGCAGCTGGTCGGCCGCGTGCGCCAGGTCGAGCCGGTCCTGGTCGGCGGCGGTGGTCGGGTTCGGCACGAACGGCCCGCGGTACCAGGACCGGACCGCGTCGCCGACGCGCAGCCGGTGGTCCAGGCCGACGTGGCCGGTCTCGGTCACCTCGAAGGGCGGTCGGCCGGTCGCCGGCTGGGCGTCCTCGGGCGCGGTGCCGAGCAGTCCGGAGCGGATGTTCTGGATCAGCGAGCGGAAGGTGTCGTCGCCGGTAGTGGTGAAGCTCCAGTGCAGCAGCACCGGGAAGCGCAGCTCCGGGTCGAGCAGCACCTCCCCGGCACCGGCGATGAGCCCTGCGGTGCTGGCGTTCGCGAACGGCTCGGCCATCACGTCGTACACGCTGCGTGCGGTGCGGCTCCCGCCCCACGACGTGGCGCCGGCGTACGGCACGGAGGTCCCGGTGTCGACGCGGTATGACATCGCGGCCGTCCCCGCCGAGAAGCCCTTCGTCCCGACGACCTCCTCGTGCGGCACGACGGTGCGCATCAGGTCGTGGTCGGCCTGCGCGAGCGTGACCGTCGCGGTCTCGAGCAGCACCGGCAGCAGCGTGGTGTTGATCGCCTCGGGCTCGGTCGGGAGCAGCTGGTCGAGCTGGCCGCAGAGGTTCACCAGGCACGCGAGGTACTTCATGGGCACCTCGGCCCCGTTCGCGTCCTTGCCCGCCAGCGGCAGCCGGTTGCCGACGACCACGGCGAGGAAGCCGTCGTCGTCGCCCATCATCAGCTCGGTGTCGCTGGTGTCGACCTCGCGCACGTGGGTCAGCAGGCCGACCTCCTCCTGGGTCGGGAACAGCCGCTTCATCACCGAGGTGCGGATCGCGAGGCAGTTGCCGACCTCGACGTCGGCCGGGGTGTCGAGGGTGATCCCGGACGTCACGCACTGCGCGACCGGCACGTTGCTCTTCAGCTCGGCCTCGCCCTCGGCGATGAGCACCAGCGCCAGCCAGGGCAGGTCGTCCTTGCCGGGCGCGACGAGCCGCTCCCACGGCAGCGTGCGCCGCTTGATGACGACCTGCGGGAGCTGGGAGCCGAAGGACCCCTCGTGGTTCGCGGGCGGGTACGTCGACAGCACCTGGTCCGGCGGCAGCAGGTACTGCGGTGACCGGATCCGGACGTGGGTCTGCAGGTCACCCACGTCCGGGGTCTTGTCGGCGGGCAGCGCCTGGTCGGCGTTGCTCGCGGTGAGCACCTGCTGGGTGGTGAAGCGGTAGAGCCCGGCCTTCAGCGGTGGCGCGTAGCGCGGGTAGAGCTGGAAGTACCCCTCAGCGACCACGACCCGACCTCCCCGTCTTCCTCGTCTTCGGGGCCGGCCGCCACACCGGTGAGCACCCCGGTCCCGAGGTCGCCGCGAGCCGTGCGGTCGCCCCGACCACCCCGGACCGGAGCACCACGCCGGCCAGGTCCTCGGCGGACAGGTCGCTGCCGAGCACGCCGGCGATCCGCCAGCCTCCGCCGGGTGCGACGGCCACGGCCACCGTCTCCGCGGCGGGGTCGGGGACCACGTCGTACACGACGACGGCCTGGGTGCCGTTCATGACCAGGTG
>DATFHM010000005.1:0-10376 GCA_035248385.1 Nocardioides sp.
CTCCGCGAGCGCGCCGGTGGCCGTGGCGGTGGCCGTCGCCGCGGTCGTGGCCGGAGTCGCGGGCGGCTCCTGGGCGCTCGTCGCGCACCTGAACGGCAGCAAGACCCCGGCCGCCGCGAACGCTCCCGTCTCCGTCCCCGCCACCACCGGCGCCGCGGCGACCCACAGCACCGCGCCCCGACCCCGGCCGTCGCACTCGGCGGCCCGCCCGGTCGTCGTACCCACGTCCGCCGCCCCGGTGGTCCGGACCAGCTCGGCGCCGACGTCCGCGCCGACCTCCGCGACGACGCACAGCTCCGCCCCGACCTCGGCGACCACCACCCCGACCTCGCCCAGCACCGCTCCGACGACCCCGGCGACCCCGACCGGCGCGCCCCCGACGACGACGCCGCCGGCCAGCTGCGGCGGCGACATCGTGTGCACGCTGCTCACCTCGGTGTCGCGGATCGTCCAGTCCGCCACCGGCATCCAGCTGGTCACCCAGGTCGGCACGAACGGCGGCCCCGCCCGGGCGGTCACCCTCTCCTTCGCGTTCGACCGCCCCGTCGACGTGGCCGCCCGCTCCAGCGACTGGACCTGCAGCGACGCCAAGGGCGGCGCCCTGGGCACGGGTCGGGTGACCCAGGCGGTCTGCACCTTCCAGTACGCCGGCACCCAGCCGCCCGCGCTGACCCTGGACGTCGCGTCGCCGTCGAGCCAGCAGCCGCTGAGCGGCACCGTGACGATGCAATCCGGCAGCGACACCTCGACCGACTCCTTCACCGGCTGATCCGGCACCGGTGGGCCAGGCGGTTGCCGGGCGCGCTCCCATGGGCGCCCGTGTCCTCGGAGCGGTGGGCTCGGTGCTGCTCGGGGTCGGCTGCTACGCGTTCAACCGGTTGCCCGAGGGCACCTGGAACGACCACTTCGCGCCGCTGAGGTGGTGGCGAGGCCTCGCACACGCCGAGACCTACGGCCTGCTGGTCGGCGCGCTCGGCCTGGTGCTGCTGACCCTCGCCTGGGCGATGCTGGTACACCGGGTGCGCGGTCGCCCCGACGGCGTCCGCACCGTCGTGGTGACGGTCCTGGTCTGGGCGGTGCCGCTGTTCCTCGCCGGGCCCGTGTTCAGCGGGGACGGCTGGAGCTACGTCGCCACCGGGTACCTCACCGGCCACGGGCACGACCCGTACCACTTCGGCGCCGACATCCTGCCCCTGCGGCTCCGGTCGGGGGTGAGCCCTGCGTGGCTGACGACGCCGACGCCGTACGGGCCGCTGCCCCTGCTGTGGGGCGCGGCGTTCTCGCGGGTGACCTCGAACCCGTGGGTGCTGTTCGACGCCTACCGGTTGCTCGCCCTCGGCTCGCTCCTCCTTCTCGCCTGGGCGGTGGCGCGGCTCGCCCGGCGGCAGGGGATCGACCCCGGTGTCGCGGTGGCCCTGGCGTGCGCGAGCCCGTTCGCGATCGCGCACGGCGTCGGCGGGATGCACAACGACGTGCTCATGGTGGCGCTCGGCGCGGCCGCGCTCGCGATCGCGGGGCAGCGGCACTGGGCCTGGGCGGCGGCCTTGGTGGGCGCGGCTGCGGCCGTGAAGATCCCGGGGGCGCTGTTCGCGGTCGGGGTGGTGCTGATGTCGCTCCCGGCGGGCGCATCGCTCCTCGCGCGGCTCGGGCGGTCCGTGCAGGTGGGGGCGGTCGCGGTCGTCGTGCTCCTCGCCTCCGGGCTGCCGGCCGGCCTCGGCATCGGCTGGTTGTCGGCGCTGAGCGTGCCGGACTCGGGCCGCGTGCACCTGTCGTTCCTCGCGATGGCCGGGGCGGCGGTCGGGGTGAAGGTGCCGACGTACGTGTCGACCGGGATCGGCCTGCTCATCGGTGCCGCCATCCTGCTGCGCTGGCGGACGGGCCCGGATCGGACCGTGCTGGTCGGCGGGGCGCTCGCCATGCTGGCGATGACGGTGTTCAGCCCGGTGGTGCACTACTGGTACTTCCTGTGGTCCGTCCCGGTCCTGTGCGCCCTGCGGCTGTCGCGGACCTGGACCGCGGTCGTGGTCGCCGAGGTCGCGGCACTCGGCCTGACCGCGGTGTGCGACCCCTCGCTGCGGATCGGGTGGCTCAGCGCGCTCGGCGTCGTGGGGGTCTTCGGTGCGCCCGTAGTGGCGTACTACGTGACGAAGGTCCGGTTGAGGACCGTAGTTACCGACCAGTAGCGTTCGCTGCATGAGCCAGCTGCACACCCTCTGGAAGACCACCACCGGCGTTCCGATCATCGGCAAGACGGTCGGCAAGCGGGTCTTCTCCGTGATCTTCAGCCAGAAGGCGCCGTACTTCGCCTCGATCCACGCCACCGTGACCGAGGTCCGGCCGAACTACGCCGAGCTGGTCATCCCGGCCCGCCGCTCGGTCAAGAACCACATCGGCACGATCCACGCGATCGCGCTGTGCAACGGCGCCGAGATGGCCATGGGTGCCCTCGCCGAGACGACCGTCCCGGCCGACAAGCGCTGGATCCCCAAGGGCATGAGCATCAGCTACACGGCGAAGGCCGACGGCCCGTCCGTCACCGTCATCGCGGAGACCGATCCCGAGCAGTGGGAGGCCGAGGGCGACCTCGACGTCCGCGTCAAGGCGGTCACGGTCGAGGGCACGACCTGCTTCGAGGGCGTCATCAAGCTCTGGGTGTCCAGCAAGAAGTAGGGAGGTACGGCGTCCGCGCCGTACCCTTTTGCCTGTTATGAGCAGCACGCGCACGTACCAGGTCCGCACCTACGGGTGCCAGATGAACGTCCACGACTCCGAGCGGATCGGGGGCCTCCTCGAGGACGCCGGGTACGTCGCCGCTGCCGAGGGTGTCGACGCGGACGTCGTCGTGTTCAACACCTGCGCGGTGCGCGAGAACGCCGACAACAAGCTCTACGGCAACCTCGGCCACCTGGCGCCCGTCAAGGCCAAGAAGCCGGGGATGCAGATCGCGGTCGGCGGCTGCATGGCGCAGAAGGACCGCGACACAGTCGTGAAGCGGGCCCCGTGGGTGGATGTCGTCTTCGGCACCCACAACATCGGGTCGCTGCCGGCGCTGCTGGAGCGGGCGCGCGTGCAGGAGGAGGCGCAGGTCGAGATCCTCGAGTCGCTCGAGGTGTTCCCGTCCACGCTGCCGACTCGTCGTGATTCCGCCTACGCGGCGTGGGTGTCGATCTCGGTCGGGTGCAACAACACCTGCACGTTCTGCATCGTGCCGTCGCTGCGCGGCAAGGAGAAGGACCGCCGGCCCGGTGACGTGCTCGCCGAGGTGCGGGCGCTCGTCGCCGAGGGCGTCTCCGAGGTGACCCTGCTCGGCCAGAACGTGAACGCCTACGGCGTGGAGTTCGGTGACCGCCAGGCGTTCTCGAAGCTGCTGCGCGCGTGCGGCGAGATCGAGGGCCTGGAGCGGGTGCGCTTCACCTCCCCGCACCCGGCGGAGTTCACCGACGACGTGATCGAGGCGATGGCGGCGACGCCCAACGTGATGCCGTCGCTGCACATGCCGCTGCAGTCGGGCTCCTCGCGGCTGCTTCGGGAGATGCGGCGTTCCTACCGGCAGTCGAAGTTCCTGGGGATCATCGCGAAGGTCCGCGAGGCGATCCCGGACGCGGCGATCACGACCGACATCATCGTGGGCTTCCCCGGGGAGACCGAGGAGGACTTCCTCGAGACCCTGCACGTGGTGCGCGAGGCGCGCTTCTCGGGTGCGTTCACCTTCCAGTACTCCAAGCGGCCCGGTACGCCGGCCGCCACCCTGCCGGACCAGATCTCGCCCGAGGTCGTGGCGGATCGCTACCGCCGCCTGGTCGAGGTGCAGAACCAGATCTCGTGGGAGGAGAACCAGGCCCAGGAGGGCCGCGTTCTCGAGGTGCTGGTCTCCCAGGGCGAGGGCCGCAAGGACGCGGGCACCGGCCGGATGTCGGGCCGCGCCCCGGACAACCGCCTGGTCCACTTCAACGGCTCCCTGCTCCCCGCCGGCGTGGACGCGCCCGTCCGCCCCGGCGACATGGTCACCGTCGAGATCACCCGCGGCGCCCCCCACTACCTGGAGGCCGACGGCGCCATCCTCGCCGTCCGCCGCACCCGCTCCGGCGACGCCTGGGCCGCCCGCAACGGCGAGGGCCCGAGGGTGGCCGGGGTCGGGCTGGGCATGCCGTCGATCGGCGTACCCGCGCCGCTGCCGGACGCTCCCGCCTGCGGCTGATTCCCGGCTGCGGGCCGGTCTGTTTCCGCTTCCTTGCGGGCACGCAATTGGGTGCTTGCGGGCACGCAACTGGTTGCTTGCGGGGACGCAATTGGTTGCTTGCGGGGACGCAATTGGTTGCTTGCGGGCACGCAACTGGTTGCTTGCGGGCAAGCAACTGCGCGCCGACAGTCGCCATGGCGAACGATCAGGCGGCCGGATGCGTTGCCACCGACAGGCCGTCGCCGAGCTGTGCGATCTCCTGATCAAGGATCGCCCGGGCGACGTCGTAGGACAGCGGTGAGCTCGGAGCGGCCGCGGCGATCTGGATCCCGTCGGCCAGGGCCAGCAGGCGAGCGGTAGCGGGCTCGCTGAAGGGCCGACCGGTCCACTGCTGGATCGCGCCGCGGAGGAGCCTGCGCAGCTCGGCATCCGAGGCCGTCACCTCCTCGGCCGTTCCCGGTTCGCCGTCGGCCCAATCGCTCCGAGCGAGTTCGCGCAGCGAGAACCAGATCCGAACGGCGGCTTGTTCTTGAGAGGTCTGCGGCACCGCGAGCTCTGGCGGGAGTCCATCCGCCGCGCGGAAGAAGCCGGCCGATGCCCACGCCCGAAAGCGCTGGCCGAAGCGAGCCGTGATCATCTCGTGCAGATACACCGTCGGCGGGCTCTCGCTATGCCGCTCCTCGATCTCCAACTTGAGTCGCTGGGTCAGACCTTGCCGGCTGATGTCGACACCCGCAGCAACCACGGCGATCGACAGCCGCGGCATCCCGGCCCCCGCCAGCAACCGCACCGCCGCATCCGTCACCTGGTCGTCCAGAGACAACGAGAAGGGCTTGAGGAATTCGTCCATCGCGCCAGCCCAGCACGCCCCGCCGACACCAGGCCACCAGAAGACCCGCTCATCCACAGGCCGCAGAGATTCAGAAGCCGAACGACGACAACGCAGGTACGTCGGGGAGCCGCTCCAGCACCCACTTCTCGTGCGGGACCGTCGGTGTCGGCAGGGCCGAGAGCGGCCACCACCTCAGGTCGGCGCACTTGGCCGGCTCCATGATCCGGGGCTCGCCGGACCACGAGCGCGTGGCGAAGAAGAAGTCGATGCGCTCGTCGATGTCGTGACCGCCTCCCGTGCGCTGCATCGAGGTCACGAGCTCCAGGGACACCGACGTCACCCCGAGCTCCTCGCGGGCCTCACGCGCGGCGGCCGCGGCGGCCGTCTCGCCGCGCTCGACGTGGCCAGCCGCGGCGGCAGCCCAGTAGCCGTCCATGAAGCCGGTGTTCTGCCGCAGCTGCAGCAACACCTCGTCCCCCGAGCCCTCGGACCGCGCCCGCAGGAAGAACACGTACGCCGCCGGCACGATCGCAAAACGGGACACCCCGGAGACGGGGTCGATCGTGACCATCTCCGGGGTGCCTTCGCTGAGAACTGGGTGACTCAGAGGTTGCCGAGCGCGTCCTTGGCCTTCTCGGCCGCGCCGTCGATCTGGTCGCTGTACTTGCCGCCCGTCTGGCCGTCGACCAGGTCCGCGGCCTTGTCGACCGCGCCGTCGAGCTTGCCCTCGCCCGCGGCCTCGGTCAGCTTGTCCTTGGCGTCGTCAAGAAATCCCACGAGAAACCCCCAACTGATTCCTGCCGGCCCCCGATGGACCGGATCACGCTCACCCTAGCCACACCGGCCGGCCCACCGACAGCACCTGGGAGAATGGCGGACGTGCCCACCCCGCCTCCCATCGTCGCGATCGTGGGCCCCACGGCGAGCGGCAAGACCAGCCTCTCGGTCGACCTCGCCCGGCACCTGGGCGCCGAGATCATCAACACCGACGCGATGGCGCTCTACCGCGGCATGGACATCGGTACGGCGAAACCCACCCCGGCCGAGCGTGGCGGCGTACCCCACCACCTGCTGGACACCTTGACCGTCGACCAGCCCGCGTCGGTGGCCGAGTTCCAGGGCTGGGCACGCACCCTCATCGCCGACCTCCGCGCCCGCGGCACCACGCCGGTTCTCGTCGGCGGCTCCGCGCTCTACACCCGCGCGATCCTGGATCGCTTCGACTTCCCCGGCACCGACCCCCAGGTCCGCCAGCGCCTCGAGCAGGAGCTCGCCGACCACGGACCGGCCGATCTCTTCGCCCGCCTCCGCGCCCAGGACCCCGTCGCCGCCGACCGGATCGAGCCCGAGAACGGCCGCCGGATCGTTCGCGCGCTCGAGGTCATCGAGCTCACCGGCCAGCCGTTCAGCGCCCGCCTCCCCGTCCAGGAGTACGCCGATCCGCACACCGTCCAGATCGGCGTGCACATCGACCGGGAGACCCTCGACCGGCGCATCGACGCCCGCGTGCAGAAGATGTTCGACGACGGCCTCGTCGCCGAGGTCGAGCGGCTGCTCGCCGAGGGCCTCGCCGAGGGTCGCACCGCGGCCATGGCGATCGGCTACCGCCAGGTGATCGCCCACCTCAGCGGCGAGCTGACCGCAGACGAGGCAAGGGAGCGCACCGCCGCCGCCACCCGCAAGTTCGCGCGCCGTCAGCTCGCCTGGTGGCGCAACGACCCCCGCATCCACTGGGTCGCGTACGACGACCCCGACCGCGTCACGAAGGCCCTCGACGCCATCAACACGATCACAACCGCTTGAGCGCCGTCTCCGCCGCCCAGAACCCGCCCATCCCGTGCACCCCGGCGCCCGGGGGCGTGGCGGACGAGCAGAGGTAGACCCCCGGAACCCCGAGCGCATAGGGATGGAGCGCCGGCCGTGGCCGGAACGCGATCTGCATCGCGTCGTTCGCCCCGGCGCCGATGTCGCCGCCGACGTAGTTGGCGTTGTAGGCCTCCAGGGCGGCCGGACCCCGCACCGCCGTGGCGACGATCCGCTCCCGGAAGCCCGGCGCGAACCGCTCGATCTGCGCGATCACCGCAGGCGTCGCGTCACCGGTGTAGCCGTGCGGCACGTGCGCGTAGGCGTAGATCGGGTTGATACCGTCCCGCGACCGCGACGGGTCGACGAGGTACTGCTGACCGAACAGCACGAACGGGCGCTCCGGCATGTCCCCGCGCGACGTCGCGGCCTCCACGGCCACCATCTCGGCGGCCGTCCCGCCCAGGTGCAGCGTGCCCGCGCGCCGGCAGTCCGGGTTGGTCCACGGCACGTCGCCCTCGATGGCGAAGTCCACCTTGTACGCCGCCGGGCCGTACCGGTAGCGCTCCAAACCGCGTCGCACGCCCGCGGGCAACGCGGAGCCCACGATCGACAGCACCCCGGCCGGAGCCGTGTCGAGCATGACGACGTCGGGCGACCCCAGCTCGGCCAGCGACCCGACCCGGACCCCCGTCTCCACCTTCCCGCCGTACGTCGCCAGCTCCGCCAGCAACGCGTCGGTGATCGATGCGCTGCCGCCCTCGGCGACCGGCCAGCC
The DNA here is from genome assembly GCA_035248385.1 of Nocardioides sp. Lineage (GTDB taxonomy): Bacteria > Actinomycetota > Actinomycetes > Propionibacteriales > Nocardioidaceae > Nocardioides. The sequence goes on from DATFHM010000005.1 coordinate 7,594, forward strand.
AACTGCGTGCGCGGCCGCGGTCAGCATCAGCCCGACCGAGGACGTCAGCGGCCCACCCAACGACCCGAACTTGTGCGCCGCCACACCGGTGAACAGGGCCGCCGCCGGATCGTCACGGAACCCCCGGGCCAGCAGCGGAGCCGGCAACAGCGCCTTCACCCCGAACCGCCCAAGGGTGATCGGGTGCCGCGGCACGTGCACGACGGGCTGGAACACCTCCTCGATCAGGTCGGGGAAGTTCCGCACCGCCGGGCCGAACAGCCGCAGCCACCGCTTCTCGTCGACCCCGAGCGACCGGGCCGACTCGGCCAGCGAGCGCGTCGCGATGCCGGCCCGACCGTCGTCCAGCGGGTGCGCGAGGTCGACCTCCGGGAACAGCCAGCGCAGCCCGTGCTTCTCCAGACCGAGCGAGGAGAAGAACGGCGAAGCGACACCCGTGGGGTGGAAGGCGGCGCAGTCGTCGTGGAGCAGTCCGGGCAACGTCGACTCCGACGTCCGCGTCCCACCGCCCGAGCGGTCGGCCGCCTCCAGCACGGTGACGGAGACCCCCGCCTGGGCGAGGCGGATCGCTGCGGCGAGCCCGTTCGGGCCGCTGCCCACGACGACGGCGGTGGTCATGCCACGACATCCTTCCGGGCCTGGTCGGCGGCCGTCCACAGCACCTGCAGCGGGATGGGGCCGTTCGGCAGCCACGGCTGCTCCTTGACGCAGTCGCGCACGTCCCAGGTACCCCGCTCGACGACGCCCAGCGCCGCGTCGATGATCCGGTAGTGCTGCGGCCGCGACGTCCGCCACGGGGTCGCCTGGGACTCGCAGTAGGCGATCACCAGGTCGCCCGGCTCCAGCCCGAGCCGCTTCTGCACCGCGGCGACGAGCCGCTCGTCGTGCAGGTGGCCGTCACCGAAGTTCCAGCCCACGAGGGTGTTGCAGACGAACTCGCCCTCACGCACCGACCGCGTCTCGATGTCGTCGAGACGGGCGAGCAGCACCGACAGCAGGCCGCGGCCCTGGCTGTGCATCGAGCGCCACGCGATCGCCTTCTGGATGGTCAGCTCGGCCTCGTCCGCCGGGTACGGCATCGGGGCCATCCGCTGCAGCTGGTCGACCTGGTTCTCCACCAGCGGCAGCTCGTTGAGCCGCTCCTCGACGCCCGGCTTCATCGCCCACACGGCCGACGCCCAGTTCCCGGCGTACTGCCGCATCGAGGGGAGGAAGGACACCAGGTCGGGGCGCAGGTTGCCGAGGATCGGGCCGAACAGCAGCAGCGCGAACACCGGCACCAGCAGCAGCGGGTGCGAGAACTGCCAGATGTTGTAGACCGAGGCGTCGAAGCCCTGCCCGAACCCGCCCCACAGCACGATCGCGATGTAGCCGAAGTAGACGTTCCACTCCAGCGGCACCGCCAGCGGGAAGGTCGAGGTGATGAAGATGTGGAAGATCAGCAGGCCCACGGCGCCGTACGCCGCGATGGTGTTGCTCGTCGTGAACAGCAGTACCAGCGGGATGATCACCTCGACCGTCGTGCCGCCGACGTGGGCCATGAACCGGGCCAGCCGGCTCGGCCGGAGGTCGTCGGGAGCCCGGCGGTAGTGCAGACGCTTGATCACGTTCAGCTGACCGGGGGAGTTCGACACCATCGGCGGGACGACGTTGATGAAGTGCTCGCCGAGCTTGGAGACGCCCGCGCCCACCCACACCACGACGATGATGATCTTGAAGACGACGACGAGGTTCACGAAGTCGGCGCCGGTCGCCGAGTCGCGCAGCGCGAGCGCGCCGAAGGTCGCGGAGAACAGCATGATCGGCAGGTACTGCTCGGAGCGGCCGGCCAGGAAGATCACCTTGTCGCGCAGCCCCATCAGCGGCATGGCCACCAGGACCGGGATGAAGGCATACGCCGGCACCAGCTCCTGCGCGGCGACGCCACCGAGCAGCGCGCCGTGGACCGGCGCCGCGTGGATCGCCAACGGGTAGACCAGGCTGGCGAGCACCCCGAGGAAGAGCACGACGTCGAGCGCGGTCCGCTCGTCACCGCCGGTGCCGGGCACGTGCCGGCCCCACGGCGCCATCCGGATCGTGCCGGGGCGGATCCAGTAGCGGATGTTGCCCAGCATCGGCACGAAGTGGCCGCACAGCGGGCCGAACGCGCCACCCAGGCCGATCACCTCGAGCAGCATCAGCCACACCGCGAGCTTCTGGTAGACGACGATGTGGTCGAACCAGGTGCTCGGATCGCCGAAGTGGACGCCGGTGGTGGTCATCGAGGTGATCCACAGCCCGACCGCGAAGTACAGGCCGAGCATCTTCAGGATGTAGACCACGTGCAGCATCCGCGGGGTGTTGAAGCCCAGGGTGACCCAGTTGGTGGTCATCACCCGGATGCGTTCCTGTAGCGGCAGGGCGAGGACCTCCGCCGCGGCCATCGGCTCGGGAGCCGGCTTGATGAATCCCATGTCACTCTCCTGCCAGACGTGCGCGCAGCGCGGGCTTGTCGATCTTTCCGACGGGGTTCTTGGGCAGCGCCTCCAGCACGTGGATCGCCACGGGGACCTTGATCTTGGTCAGGTTCGCGCGGCAGCGCTCGGTGAGGGCCTCGACGTCGATCTCCCCGTCCGGGACCGGCGCCACGAACGCGACCACGACCTCGCCGTACAGCGGGTCCGGGCCGCCGACGACGCTGGCCTCGAGGACCGCCGGGTCGTCGTACAGGACGTTCTCGATCTCCTTGGGGTAGATGTTCTCCCCGCCCCGGATGATCATGTCCTTGATCCGGTCGACGATCC
>DATFHM010000006.1:0-11092 GCA_035248385.1 Nocardioides sp.
CCGTCGGCGACCTCGGCCAGCGACTGACCGTTCTGCTGCTGGACGTCGGAGACCTGGATGCCGAGCTTGGCGTGGGTCGGCGCCTGCCCGTTCTCGAGCTGCTGGACCACCGGCAGGATCTCGTCGATCGGGATCGCGAACCCGAGGCCGATCGAGCCACCCTGGCCGCCCTGACCGCTGCTGTCGGACGCGGTCTGGATGGACGCGTTGATGCCGACCAGGTGACCGGCCATGTCGACCAGGGCACCACCGCTGTTGCCCGGGTTGATGGCGGCGTCGGTCTGGATGGCGGGGTACGCCGTGGTGTTGCCCGACGAGTCCTGCCCGACGTCCACGGGCCGGTTGAGGGCGCTCACGATGCCGGACGTGACCGTCGAGCTCAGCCCGTACGGCGACCCGATGGCCACCACCTGCTGGCCGACCTGCAGGTTGCTCGACTTCCCGACCGTGATCGGGGTCAGGTTCGAGACCCCGCTGACCTGGATGACGGCCGTGTCGGTGAGCGGGTCGGTGCCGACGACCTTCGCGGGGACCTTGGTGCCGTCGTTGAAGGACACTGAGATCTGCGCGGACTGCGCGGAGATGCTGCTGTCGAGGGTCACCACGTGGTTGTTCGTGAGGATCATGCCGTCCTTGTTGAGCACGACCCCGGAGCCGCTGCCGCCACTGCCGCCGCCCGCGACGTCGATCTCGACGACCGACGGCAGCACGGCCTTGGCCACCGACTCCACGCTGCCGCTCCTCACCGTCGAGACGGGAGTGCCGTCCACGGTGATGGCCGAGGAGCCGCCGGCGTTGCCGGAGCCGTCGATCGCGTTCCACGCGGCCGCGCCACCGACGCCGGCGGTCCCGCCGACGACCAGCGCGCCGGTGAGCACGGCGGCGGCGAAGCGGCCGCGGCTCACACCGGGGCGCTGGGGAGGCAGCAGCGGAGAGCCGCTGGGAGGCGGGTAGGACGGGGGACCGAACGGTGGCTGGGAAGTCATGGCACCCACGGTCGCGCGCGAACCTGTGCCGATCCTGAGTCCGCGCACGGGGTTCGCTAAGAGGTCAGACCTGGCGCTGCTGCGCCTCCCAGTACGGCTTGCGGAGGTCCTTCTTCAGGATCTTGCCGGTGGGGTTGCGGGGGAGAGCGGCGATGATGTCGACGGTCTTCGGGCACTTGAAGTGGGCGAGCCGCTCGCGGCAGAACTCCACGAGCTCCATCTCGCTGGCCTCGGTGCCGGGCTTGAGCGCGACGACGGCCTTCACGGACTCGCCCCACTTCGGGTCCGGTACGCCGATGACGGCGACCTCCGCGACCGCCGGGTGCTCAGCCAGCACCCGCTCCACCTCGGGCGAGTACACGTTCTCGCCGCCGGTGATGATCATGTCCTTGAGCCGGTCGGAGACGTAGAGGTAGCCGTCGGCGTCGAGGTGGCCGATGTCGCCGGTGCGGAACCAGCGGTCCTCGGTGATGACCTCGGCGGTGGCCTCGGGCTTGCCCAGGTAGCCCTTCATCAGCTGCGGCGTGCGCAGCCACACCTCGCCGGCCTCGCCGGTGGGCAGGTCGCGCAGGGTCGCCGGGTCGACGATGCGCACCTCGCACTCCGGCAGGGGCTGACCGGCCGAGAGCAGCCGTTCCGGGCGGTCTCCCGCCACGGCGGTGCGGTGGTCCTCGGCGAGCAGCTCGGTGGCCACGCCGGAGACCTCGGTCAGCCCGTAGACCTGGATGAAGTCGGTGCCGGGCCAGGCCTGCATGGCGGCGCGCAGCAGCGGTGGCGGCATGGGCGCGGCGCCGTACGTGTAGGACTTCAGGGCGCCGAAGAGCTTGACCGCGTCGCCGCCGGCGCCCAGCACCTGCGCGAGCACCGCGGGCACCAGGAAGGTGCGGTTCGCGCCCGCCATGATCGCGCCGGCCAGCGAGGCAGCGTCTGGCTCGCGGGTCATGATCGACGGGATCCCGTCGTTGATCCCGAACAGCACGTAGGACGACCCGCCGACGTGGAACAGCGGCATCGCCACCATCGACTTGTCGCCGGGGTCGAACGCCCAGCCGTGGTGGGCGTTGCGGGTGTGGCTGACCATGTTGTCGTGGGTCAGCATGACCCCCTTGGGGCGGCCCGTGGTGCCCGAGGAGTACATCACCAGGCAGGTGTCGTGCCGGTCGGCGGCCGACGCGGTCGTGTCCGGCGAGACACCGGCCAGGAACGCCTCGTACGCACATCCCTCGGCGCCGTCCGGCGTCACCTCCACCACCTGCTGCACGGCCGGCAGCCGGTCGCGCACCGCCACGATCGAGGGCATCGGCTCGGCCCCCACGAAGAGCACCTTCGCGCCGCAGTCGTTGACGGCGTACTCCACCTCGTCGGGGCTGGAGCGCCAGTTGATGATCGCGTTGGCCGCGCCGAGGTAGCCGGCCGCCATCGAGATCTCCACGCACGCGGGGTGGTTCTTGTCGAGGAAGGACACCACGTCGCCGGGCCCGATCCCGAGGGCCCGGAGGCCGGCCACGGCCCGGCGGATCCGCCCGCCCCACTGCGCCCAGGTCCAGCTGCGGCCCAGGTAGGACATGGCCTCCGCGTCCGGCGTGGTCTCCGCCCAGTGCAGCGCCCGGTCCGACATCAGCCGGGGCGGGGGCGGGGTGCCGAACGGGACGGTGGCGGCCGGGGCCGAGGTCGTGGTCACGCGCCGATTGTGGCCCAGACCACACGCCGTTGTCTCTCGTCGGAGAGGCTTCGCGTCGCCCTCCGTTCACCTCGGTCGAGTTGGATGATCACGTGTCATCGCCCCTGTTGCGCGCCGCCGAGGCGCCCACGCCCCGCACCCTGGTCGACATCTTCCGGGCGACGGTCGCGCAGCACCCGGACGCGATGGCCCTGGACAGCGGCGCGGACGCGGTGACCTACGCCGAGTTCACCGAGGCGGCCGAGGCCGTCGCCGGCGAGCTCGCGGAGCTGGGCATCGGGCGCGGTGACCGCGTCGGCGTACGGCTGCCGTCGGGGACGACGGACCTGTACGTCGCGATCATGGGCGTGCTGTTCGCCGGAGCGGCGTACGTGCCGGTCGACGCGGACGACCCCGAGGAGCGCGCCCGGCTGGTGTTCGGCGAGGCCGACGTCGCCGCGCTGATCACCGCCGGCCTCGCGATCGAGGTGCGCTCGGCGGTGGGCCGCGAACCGCGCACCGAGGTGGAGGTGCCGGGCCTCGACGACGACGCGTGGATCATCTTCACCTCCGGATCCACCGGTACGCCGAAGGGCGTGGCCGTCCGGCACCGCAACGCGGGCGCATTCGTGGACGCCGAGTCCGAGATGTTCCTCGTCGACGCCCCGGTCGGGCCGGGGGACCGGGTGATGGCCGGCCTCTCCGTCGCCTTCGACGCGAGCTGTGAGGAGATGTGGCTGGCGTGGCGGTACGGCGCCTGCCTGGTTCCCGCGCCGCGCACCCTGGTGCGCTCCGGGGTGGACGTCGGCCCGTGGCTGGCCGCCAACGAGATCACCGTCGTGTCGACGGTCCCGACGCTGATCAGCCTGTGGCCCGACGAGGCCATCGACCGGGTGCGGCTGCTCATCCTCGGCGGCGAGGCGCTGCCGCCGGAGCTGGCGGTCCGCCTGGTGCGGCCGGGGCGCGAGGTGTGGAACACCTACGGCCCCACCGAGGCCACCGTCGTCGCGTGCGGGGCGCTCGTCGACGCCACCGGCCCGGTCCGGATCGGGCTGCCGCTCGCCGGCTGGGACCTCGAGGTCGTCGACCCTGCGGGGCACCCGGTCGCCGAGGGTGAGCGCGGCGAGCTGATCATCGGCGGCGTCGGCCTGGCGCGCTACCTCGACCCGGCGAAGGACGCCGAGAAGTACGCCCCCATGCCGACCCTCGGCTGGGAGCGCGCCTACCGCTCGGGCGACATCGTGGTGAAGGACCCGGCTGGCCTGCTGTTCGGCGGCCGCGCCGACGACCAGGTCAAGCTCGGTGGCCGGCGGATCGAGCTCGGCGAGATCGACTCGGCCCTGCTCGCGCTGCCCGGCGTGACCGGCGCGGCCGCCGCCGTACGCCGCAGTGCCACCGGCAACCAGCTCCTCGTCGGGTACGTCGCCACGACCGCCGACTTCGACAGCGCCCACGCGACCGCCCACCTCCGCGCGACCATGCCGGCCGCGCTGGTGCCGCGGCTCGCGGTGGTCGACGACATCCCGACCCGCACCTCCGGCAAGGTCGACCGCGACGCGCTGCCCTGGCCGCTCACGACGGCCGACCCCGGAGCGGCCGGCTTCCACGGAGTCCAGGCGCGGATCGCGGAGGTCTGGGAGCAGGCCATCGGCGCCGCCCCGACGTCGCCGACCGACGACTTCTTCAACCTCGGTGGCGGCAGCCTCACGGCCGCGCAGGTCGTCACGATGCTGCGCACCGACCACCCGGAGCTCGTGGTCGCCGACCTCTACGAGCACCCCACCGTCGCCGAGCTCGCCGGCTACCTCGACACCCTCGGCCCGAGCGCGCTCGCCGAGCAGGACCGGTCCGTCGCACCGATCCCGCTCAAGACCCAGCTCGGCCAGGTGCTGGCGGTCCCGGCGATCCGGCTCCTCGCCGTCCCGCGGCTCGCCGCCTGGACGTTCGTGGCCGCCCGCGTCGTCCACGACCTGCACGGCGCGGCCTGGCTGCCCGCGGCCCCGTGGTGGCTGCTCGCCGTCTCCCTGCTGCTGTTCGTCAGTCCCTGGGGCCGGATCCTGCTCTCCGCGGGCCTGATCCGGCTGGTCCTCAACGGCGTCGGCCCGGGCACCTACCCGCGCGGCGGCAAGGTGCACCTGCGGCTGTGGGCGGCCGAGCGGATCGGCGACGAGCTCGGCGCGACCGGGCTCAGCGGAGCGCCGTACATCATCTGGTACGCCCGCCTCCTCGGCGCCCGGATCGGCCGGCACACCGACCTGCACTCCCTGCCGCCGGTCACCGGGCTGCTCAGGGTCGGGCGCGGTGCGTCGATCGAGCCCGAGGTCGACATCTCGGGTCATTGGGTCGACGGCGACACGCTCGTGGTCGGGGAGATCCGGATCGGCCGCGACGCTCGCGTCGGCACCCGGTCGATGCTCTGCCCGGGCGCCCGGATCGGCGACGAGGCCGAGGTCGCCCCCGGCTCGGCGGTCTTCGGCCAGGTCCCGGCCGGTGAGTTCTGGTCCGGCGCCCCCGCGACCCGCGCGTCCTCGGCGGCCCGCGGCCCGTGGGGGGAGCGGCCGGCGTCGACCCCCGCCTGGGTCGCCCTGTACGCCGTCCTGGCCGCCCTGCTGGGCTCGCTGCCCGGCATCGCGGCGGTCGCGGTCGGGGCGATCGCGCTCGCCGCGTCGGGTCCGGGCGACAGCATCGGCGACGTGGCCCGCACCGCCGCCATCTGGCTGGTGCCCGGAGCCCTGCTGGGCCTGGTCGTGCTCGCGTGGCTGGTCGTGCTCGTGGTCCGGCTGCTCGGCATCGGCCTGCAGCCCGGCGCGTACCCGGTGCGCAGCCTGGGCGCCCTGCGGGTGTGGGGCACGATGCGGGTCCTGGACGAGGCCCGGACCTGGCTGTTCCCGCTCTACTCCTCGCAGCTGACCCCGCACTGGCTGCGGCTGCTCGGCGCGAGGATCGGCAAGGACGTCGAGGCGTCGACGGTCCTCATGATCCCGAGCCTCACCCAGGTCGGCGCGCAGGCGTTCCTCGCCGACGACACCCTGATCGGCGGCTACGAGCTCGGCGGCGGCTGGCTGCGCGCCGAGCGCGTCAAGGTCGGCAAGCGCGCGTTCGTCGGCAACTCGGCGATGGCCGCGCCCGGCCGCAAGGTGCCCAAGCGATCGCTGGTCGCGGTCCTCTCGCTCGCCCCGCACCGCAAGGCGACCACCGCGGGAGCGAGCTGGCTGGGCAGCCCGCCGGCCGAGCTCCGGCGTACCGCCCAGGAGTCCGCGGACGAGCGCACCTACGCCCCGCCCGCGCGGCTGAAGGTCGCGCGGGCCTGCTGGGAGCTGGCGCGGATCCTCCCGGTCGCCCTCTCCCTCGCCCTGTACGCCGGCGTGGTGCTCGCCGCCCTCGCCGGGGCGCGCCACGACGGGCTCGTGGGCGCGGTGCTCGCGCTCGTCGCCCTTGGCCTCGCGCTGGTGGTCTCCGGGCTGGCCGCCTCCGTGGCGGCGGTCCTCGCCAAGTGGCTGCTGGTCGGCCGGGTCCGCGAGGGCCGGCACCCGTTGTGGAGCTCCTTCGTGTGGCGCAACGAGCTCGCCGACACGTTCGTGGAGTCGGTGGCGACGCCCTGGTTCGCGGGCCTCGCGACCGGCTCGCCGCTGCTCAACCTGTGGTTCCGGGCGATGGGGGCGCGGATCGGCCGCGGGGTCTGGTGCGAGACCTACTGGCTGCCCGAGCCGGACCTCGTCGACCTCGGCGACGGCGCGACCGTCAACCAGGGCAGCGTGGTGCAGACGCACCTGTTCCACGACCGGCTGCTCGCCACCGACACCGTGCGCGTGCGGCGCGGTGCGACGCTCGGCCCCAACTCGGTGATCCTGCCTGCCGCCGTCGTAGGCAAGCACGCTACGGTCGGTCCGGTGTCGTTGGTGATGAGAGGCGAGACCGTGCCCGACAAGACCCGCTGGATCGGCAACCCGATCGCGCCGTGGCTGGACGCGACCGAGGCCTGATGCTGCCCACCGCTGACGACTACCTGCCCGGACACGGCGACCGCTCCTTCGCCGTCCACCACTACGACATCGGCGCCGGCTACACCGTCGACGGCAACCGCCTCGACGCCACGGCCACGCTGACCATCGAGACCCTCGAGGTCACCCGCCGCCTGGTGCTGGACCTGGCCGGCCTCAAGGTCGCCAAGGTCCGGCTCACCGGCGCGCGGCTGAAGAAGTTCAGCCAGCGCTCCGACCGGCTGGTGCTCGACCTTGCCGACGGCGTCCCCGCCGGCACCGAGATCACCGCGACGATCCGCTACACCGGGCACCCGCGGCCGACCATCGACAAGCACCACGGCGACGCGGGCTGGGAGGAGCTCGAGGACGGCGTCATCGTCGCCGCCCAGCCGCACGGCTCGCCGACCTGGTTCCCCTGCAACGACCGGCCCGACGACAAGGCCACCTACCGGATCGAGCTGACCGCGCCGGCCGGCTACCACGTGGTCGCCAACGGCGAGCTCACCTCGCGCAAGCGCGGCGGCAGCTACGAGACCTGGGTCTACGAGATGGACCGGCCCATGGCGACGTACCTCGCCACCGTGCAGATCGGGAGGTACGTCGTGAGCGAGCACTCCTCGGGCGACCCGGACGTCGCGCCGACCCGCACGATCGCCACCCCGGACGCCGACCTGGCCGGCTGCTTCGACCAGCAGCCCGCGATGATGGCGTGCTTCGAGCGGCTCTTCGGCCCGTACCCCTTCACCTCGTACACGGCCGTCGTCACCGCCGACGACCTCGAGATCCCGCTGGAGAGCCAGAGCCTGGCGACCTTCGGCATCAACTTCTGCACCCCCGACTGGTCGCACGTGCGGCTGATCGCGCACGAGCTCGCCCACCAGTGGTTCGGCAACGCGGTCACCCTCGCGCGCTGGAAGGACATCTGGCTGCACGAGGGCTTCGCCTGCTACGCCGAGTGGCTCTGGTCGGACGTCTCCGGCGGCCCGCGCACCACCGAGGAGTGGGTGCGGCACCACCACGAGCGGCTCGCCGCCGGCAAGCAGGACCTGGTCCTCGCCGACCCCGGCCCGGCCGACATGTTCGACGACCGGGTCTACAAGCGCGGTGCGCTCACCCTGCACGCGCTGCGCCGCGAGATCGGCGACGAGGCGTTCTTCGACCTGCTGCCGGCCTGGGTCGAGGAGCATGCCGGCCGCTCGGTCACCACCGAGGACTTCCTCTCCTTCGCCACCACCCGCACCGGTGTCGACGTCGCTGCCCTGCTGCGGCCGTGGCTCGACGACACGGCTCTGCCGCCCTGTCCCGCTTAGCCGACGGTCCGCAGGGCATGCTGGCGCCATGCGCATGACGCCCTTCAAGGCCTTCGACTGGAGCACGCGCTCGTGCGGGCTCCACGGCCACGTCACCTACCGCCCGACGAACGAGGCGCTCGCGGCCCGGCTGCACACCGAGACCGCGGCGGGGGAGGCGTGGCGCTGCCTGCGCTGCGAGGCGTTCGTGGTCGGCCCGCCGGCCGGATCCGGCCCCGCCGACGAGGCCCCGATCGTCCTGCGCGGCAACGCGCTCAAGGACGCGGCGATCCTGCGCGCGCTCGCGGTCGAGCGGGGCGTGCGCGGCCTGCTGCTCCTCGTGCTCGCCTACGGCATCCACCGCTTCGACGGCTCGAAGACCTCGCTGCAGCAGACCTTCGACACCTACCTGCCGCTGCTCCGGCCGCTGGCCACCAAGCTGGGCATCGACCTGCAGACGACCGGCCCGGTCAAGCTGATCGAGAGGGCGCTCAGCCTGCAGCACTCCACCCTGATCTGGGTGATGCTCGGCGTCCTGGCCTACGGCGTCCTGCAGCTGACCGAGGCCACCGGTCTGTGGCTGATGAAGCGCTGGGGTGAGTACGTCGCTGTCATCGGCACCTCGATCTTCATCCCGCTCGAGGTCTACGAGCTGGTCGAGGGCGCCACCTGGCTGAAGGCCGTGGCGTTCCTGGTCAACGTGGCGGCCGTGGTGTACCTGGTGTGGTCCAAGCGGCTCTTCGGCGTCCGCGGCGGTCACGCGGCCTTCGAGGCCGAGCGGCACGCGGCCTCGTTGCTGGAGGTCGAGCACGCAGCCGTCTAGCCTCCGTCGCCCTCCAGCCGGAGCGTCATCTTCTTGAGCAACCGGTTGAGGGTGGCGAGCTCGCGGGGCGTGAGCGCCGACGCGGCGTCGTCCTCGGCGCGGCCGCGCAGCTCCATGGCGCGGTTCCAGATCTCCCGGCCCTTGCGGGTGGCCTCGACGTCGACGCGACGCCGGTCGTCGCGTCCGGGCGTGCGCTTGACCAGGCCCTTGCGCTCCATGGTGTCGAGCCGGCCGCTCATGCCGGCGGGGGAGACCTTGGCCGCCTCGGCCAGCTCGGTCGGCGAGGCGCGGCCCGGGGTGTCGCGGATCATCAGCTCGTGCAGCGTCGCGTACTCGAAGTCCTCGAGCCCCACGGCGGCGGCCGCGGACTTCGTCGCGGCGCGGAAGGACCGGGTGAGGGCGATGACCCGCACCGTCATCGCCTCGACCTGGTCGTCGAAGGGATGGTCGAGCACCCAGTGGTCGCGCCAGCGCTCGACGTGCAGGTCCGCTGCGTCCTTGGGCATGCGGACATCATAGAGAAATTCGGTGGCGAATAGTTCGGCGCCGAAGTAAAGTCGCCGCCGTGACCTCCTCCACCCAGCCGCTGCACCACCCGGCGTACCGCTGGCTGCTGGTCGGTACGACGATCAACAGCCTCGGCAACTCCATCTCGCCGGTGGCCCTCGCCTTCGCCGTCCTCGACCTGGGCGGCTCGGCGACCGACCTCGGGCTGGTCGTGGCGGCGTACGCGCTGGCCGACCTCGTCGCCGTGGTCGCCGGCGGGGTGCTGGGCGACCGGTTCGCCCGGACCACCCTGATGCGGCTGTCGAACATCGGTGCCGGTCTCGTGCAGGTGAGCGTGGCCGTCGGCCTGCTCGCGGGGTGGGCGAGCATCCCGTACCTGGGGGTGGCCGGTGCCGCCATCGGTGCCCTGGGCTCGCTGGCCGGCCCGAGCACCCAGGCGATCCTGCCGCAGACCGTCCCGCCCGCGCTGCTGCGCACGGGCATCACGGTCAGCCGGCTCAGCCAGAACGTCGCGCGCATCGTCGGTGCCGGTGCGGCCGGTCTGCTCGTGCAGTGGATCGACCCCGGGGGAGCGGTCGCCGTCGACGCCGCCACCTTCCTGCTGGCCGCGGCCTGCTTCCTGCTCATCCGGGTCCCGCGGGTGCGTGACGCCGACGCCGCGCCGACCCGCTTCCTGCACGACGCGCGCGAGGGCCTGAGCGAGGTCATGCGCCACTCCTGGCTGTGGTCGCTGATCGCGATGGCCCTCGTCTACCACCTGTTCTTCGGCGGTGCGCAGGGCGTGCTCGGTCCGGTGGTCGTCGGCGGCCGTGCCGGCCCCGCGGCCTGGGGCTACGCGCTCGCCGCGATGATGGCCGGCTTCCTGGCGGGCGGTCTGCTCTGCCTGGTGTGGCGGCCGCGCCGGATCCTGCTCGCCGGCGAGCTCGGCCTGCTGCTCACCGTCTGCTTCCCGCTCGCCATGGCCCTCTCGGACCAGGGGTGGGTGGTCGTGCTCGGCGCCGCGCTGCACGGCTTCGGGCTGGAGATCTTCAGCGTGGGCTGGGAGCTCGCCATCCAGGAGAACGTGCCCGAGCGGATGCTCGCCCGGGTCTACTCCTTCGACCAGCTCGGCTCGTTCCTCGCCCGGCCGCTCGGACTCGCGCTCACCGGCCCGATGGCGGCGCTCGTCGGCGACCGCAGCTGGCTGCTGGTCGTGGTCGCCGCGATGCTCGTCGCCGAGGTCGTGCCGTTCGCCGTGGCCGACGTACGACGGCTGGAGCGGCGCGCCGTGACGACCGGGGAAGACGGGACGACCCCCGGCACGGAGGTGCCGGGGGTCGTCGTGACGGGGTGAGCGGTCAGGCCCAGCGCTCCTCGCGAGGAGTGAAGGTCAGGCCGCGGTCGCCGGTGTAGATCTGCTTGGGCCGCGCGATCTTCTGCTCCTTGTCGGTGGTGAGCTCGAGCCACTGCGCCAGCCAGCCCGGCGTACGCCCGATGGCGAACAGCACGGTGAACATCTCCGGCGGGAACTGCAGCGCCTCGTAGATCAGGCCCGAGTAGAAGTCGACGTTCGGGTAGAGCTTGCGCTTGATGAAGTACTCGTCCTCGAGCGCGATCTTCTCCAGCTCCTTGGCGACGGCGAGGAGCGGGTTGACCCCGGTGACCTCGAAGACGTCGTCACAGGCCTTCTTGATGATCTTCGCGCGCGGGTCGAAGTTCTTGTAGACGCGGTGGCCGAAGCCCATCAGCCGCTCGTTGCCGGCCTTGACGCCCTCGATGAAGTCGGGGATGTTCTCGACCGAGCCGATCCGGCGCAGCATCTTCAGCACCGCCTCGTTGGCGCCGCCGTGCAGCGGGCCGTAGAG
>DATFHM010000007.1:0-2666 GCA_035248385.1 Nocardioides sp.
CTCCATCAGCGCGGGCAGCACCTCACGCACGCCGCACCACCTCCATCAGCTCGTCGTAGGTCGCGAGCGAGTGTCCCGCGAGGAAGTCGTCGACGTGCGGCAGCACCGCCGCGATGCCGCCCTGCACCGGCGCGTAGCCCGCCTTGCCGCGGTGCGGGTTGACCCAGACCACCCGGTGCGCGAGCAGGTGCAGGTCCGCGACGGCGTCGCGCAGGGCGGTCGGGTCGCCGCGCTCCCAACCGTCGCTCACGATGACGACCACGGCTCCGCGGGCCAGGCCGCGCCGGCCCCAGCGCCGGTTGAACGCGGCCAGCGTCTCGCCGAGACGGGTGCCGCCGGACCAGTCCGGCACCAGCTCGCCGGCGTGGGCGATGGCCCGGTCGGGGTCGCGCAGCCGCAGCGCGCGGGTGAGCCGGGTCAGCCGGGTGCCGAGGCTGAAGACCTCGACCGCGCCCGGTGTCGCCGAGCCGGTCGCGATCCGGTGCGCGAGGCGGAGCAGCGGATCGGCGTACGCCTGCATGGAGCCGGACACGTCGATCAGCAGCACCACCCGGCGGACGCGGGTGCCGCGGCGCCGGTGCTGGATGGGCGCCGGCTCGCCGAGTCTCCTGAGGCTGGCCCGCAGGGTCCGGGAGACGTCGACGTCGCCCCTCCGGTGAGGCGTACGCCGAGCGGCCGGCCGCCGGGGCAGCACGACCGGCAGCGTGGCGAACAGGGCGGCGAGCTCGCGTCGGTCCGCCGCGCTCAGCGAGGCCACGTCGCGGTGACGCAGCACCTCGCGCGCGCTGGCGGCCGCGCGCACCACGTCCTCGTCGTCGCCCTCCTGCTCGACGCCGGAGCCGTCGTCGGCAGGAACCATCCGCAGCCGGGTCGTGGCCTTCCGGCTCAGCGGACGGGAGTGCAGGGCGCCGAGGTCGGTGGAGAACCACTCGTCGAAGATCCGGTCGTGGCGCGCCAGGTCGTCGGGGTGGCCGCAGAGCGTGGAACGACCGGCCACCCGGGTGGCGGCGCGGTCCGCGATGCCGAGGGTGGCGACCGCGTCGACGTACGCCTGGGTGCGGTCGGGCGTGACGGCGACCCCGGCCGCCCGCAGCGCGGCGGCGAAGCCGACCAGGATCTCGTCGCCGCCGCGGACCTGCGTCGCGGTCATGGGGTCAGCATCCGGTCCAGGGCGGACCGCACCCGCTCGGCGTCGTCGCGGTGCTTGACCAGCGCGCCCAGGGTGCGGGCCGCCGTCGCGACGTCGAGCTCGGCGGTGCCCAGGTGGTGCAGGGCGCGCGCCCAGTCGAGGGTCTCGGCGACCCCCGGCGGCTTGAGCAGGTCGGCGCCGGCCCGCAGCTGCTGGACCACGCCCACCACCTGCCGCGCGAGCTCCTCGCTGACCTCGGGCGCCCGCGAGCGCAGGATCGCGACCTCACGCTCGAGGCCCGGGTGGTCGATCCAGTGGTAGAGGCAGCGGCGCTTGAGCGCGTCGTGCAGCTCGCGGGTCCGGTTGGAGGTGAGCACCACGATCGGCGGCGTCGCGGCGGCGACCGTGCCCAGCTCCGGGATCGTCACCTGGTACGTCGACAGCACCTCGAGCAGGAACGCCTCGAACTCGTCGTCGGCGCGGTCGACCTCGTCGACCAGGAGCACGCTCGGACCCTGCCGCAGCGCGGTGAGGACCGGGCGGGCCAGCAGGAAGCGTTCGTCGTACAGGCTCTTCTCGGCCTCGGCGACGTCCGCTCCCCCGGCACCGAGCGCCTCGAGCGCGCGCAGGTGCAGGATCTGGCGCGGGAAGTCCCAGTCGTAGAGGGCCTGCGTGGCGTCGATGCCCTCGTAGCACTGCATGCGCACCAGCGGCCGGTCCAGCGCGGCGGCGACCGCCTCAGCCAGCGCGGTCTTGCCGGTGCCGGGCTCCCCCTCGAGGAGCAGCGGCCGCCTCATCTCCAGGGCGAGGAACAGCACGGTGGCGAGGTCGTCGTCGGCCAGGTAGCCCGTCTCGCCGAGACGGCGCGCCAGCTCCTCGACCCGGGTGTCCATGCCACTCAGGCTAGGGCCGCACCGTTGGCCCGAGGTTGGGTGCGGGTTCCAGGGATCGCCCGGTCCGGTTGTGGGAACGCCACAGGGCCCCCGCCGGAGCGAGGGCCCTGTGGATGGAGCAGTCGAGCGATGGACTCAGAAGTCCATGCCGCCCATGCCGCCGGTCGGGTCGCCACCCATGGGGGCGGCCTTCTCCGGCTTGTCGGCCACGACGGCCTCGGTGGTGAGGAACAGCGCGGCGATCGACGCGGCGTTCTGCAGCGCCGAGCGGGTCACCTTGGCCGGGTCGATGATGCCGTTGGCCAGCAGGTCGACGTACTCACCGGTGGCCGCGTTGAGGCCCTGGCCGGCGGGCAGGTTCGCGACCTTCTCCGCCACGACGCCACCCTCGAGACCGGCGTTGATCGCGATCTGCTTGAGCGGAGCGGACAGCGCGACCTTGACGATGTTCGCGCCGGTGGCCTCGTCGCCCTCGAGCTCGAGCTTGTCGAACGCGGTCGCACCGGCCTGGACCAGCGCGACGCCACCACCGGGGAGGATGCCCTCCTCGACGGCCGCCTTCGCGTTGCGGACGGCGTCCTCGATGCGGTGCTTGCGCTCCTTGAGCTCGACCTCGGTGGCCGCGCCGACCTTGATGACGGCCA
>DATFHM010000008.1:0-10530 GCA_035248385.1 Nocardioides sp.
ATCGAGGCCGAGACGAACGAGGTGCTGGCCAAGATGAAGGTCATCGACCTCCTGCAGTCGGTCCCGGGGCTCGGCAAGGTGCGGGCGCGCCAGATGATGGAGCGCATCGGCATCGCGGAGTCGCGGCGCGTCCGGGGGCTCGGTGCGAAGCAGATCGCCGCCCTGGAGCGCGAGTTCGGCCTCGACTGATGGCGGACGGGAGCCGCCTGGTCGTGCTCGCCGGTCCGACCGCCGTCGGCAAGGGCACGGTCGTCGCCGACATCCGTGAGCACCACCCCGAGGTCTGGCTGTCCGTCTCGGCGACCACGCGCAAGCCGCGGCCCGGTGAGGTCGACGGTGAGCACTACCTGTTCGTCGACGACGCCGAGTTCGACCGGATGGTCGCCGACGGCGACCTGCTCGAGTGGGCCGTGGTCCACGGGCACAACCGCTACGGCACGCCGCGGGGCCCGGTGGACGCCGCCCTGGCCGACGGCCGGCCGGCGCTGCTGGAGATCGACCTGCAGGGCGCGCGGCAGGTGCGGGCGACCATGCCGGAGGCGTTGTTCGTCTTCCTCAAGCCCCCGTCGTGGGACGAGCTGGTCCGCCGGCTGGTCGGCCGTGGCACCGAGACCGAGGCCGAGCGGGAGCGGCGGCTGGCCACCGCACGCGAGGAGCTGGCGTCCGAGAGCGAGTTCGACGTGACGATCGTCAACCGCGAAGTTCATGCCGCTGCGGAGGAGTTGGTAGCATTCTTGGGTTGCCCGTCATCCGAACGTGAGGTATCTCCCTAGTGTCTGCCCCGAACATCGACGCCGTGGGTGTCACCAACCCCCCGATCGATGACCTGCTCGCCAAGACCGACAGCAAGTACCGTCTGGTCCTCTACGGAGCCAAGCGCGCCCGGCAGATCAACGCCTACTACTCCCAGCTCGGCGAGGGCCTGCTGGAGTACGTCGGCCCGCTCGTGGAGACCCACGTGCAGGAGAAGCCGCTGTCGATCGCGCTGCGCGAGATCAGCGCCGACCTGCTGACCTGCGAGGAGATCGACCCGGCCGAGCTGGCCGCGGCCGAGGCCGCCGCCGAGGCGCCGCTCGCCGAGACCGAGTGACCTGAGGGCCACGAAGGTGACCCGGGTCGTCCTGGGCGTCTCGGGCGGCATCGCCGCCTACAAGGCGTGCGAGCTGCTGCGCCGCTTCACCGAGTCGGGGTACGACGTCACCGTCGTCCCCACGGCTTCGGCGCTGGAGTTCGTCGGCGCTCCCACCTGGGAGGCCCTCTCGGGCAAGTCGGTCGCGACCGCGGTCTTCGAGAACATCACCGACGTCCCCCACGTCCGGATCGGCCAGGAGGCCGACCTGGTCGTGGTGGCGCCGGCGACCGCGAACACCCTGGCGCGCGCGGCCCACGGCCTCGCCGACGACCTGCTCACGAACACGCTGCTGACGGCTCGCTGCCCGGTCGTCTTCGCCCCGGCGATGCACACCGAGATGTGGGAGCACCCGGCGACGCAGGCCAACGTGGCGACGCTGCGCGCCCGCGGCGCCGTCGTGATCGAGCCCGCCGAGGGCCGCCTGACCGGCAAGGACACCGGCAAGGGCCGGCTGCCCGACCCCGCCGAGATCTTCGAGCTGTGCGCGGAGGTGCTCGCGCGCGGCGCCGTACCGGCCCTGGACCTGGCGGGTCGCCACGTCGTGGTGTCCGCCGGCGGCACCCGGGAGCGCCTCGACCCGGTCCGCTACCTCGGCAACAACTCCTCGGGGCGCCAGGGCTACGCGCTGGCCCGTGCGGCCGCCGCCCGCGGCGCCGAGGTGACCCTGATCGCCGCCAACGTGACGCTGCCCGACCCGGCGGGCGTCAAGGTCGTCGGCGTCCGGTCGACCGCCGAGCTGCGCGACGCGGTGCTCGCCGCGGCGGGCAGTGCCGACGCGGTGGTGATGGCGGCGGCTCCCGCCGACTTCCGCCCGGTGACGACCTCGAGCGTGAAGATCAAGAAGGCCGCGGACGGGTCCGCGCCGACGATCGAGCTCGAGCAGAACCCCGACATCCTCAAGGAGCTCAGCCACCACCGCCCGCGTCCGGGCATCGTGGTGGTGGGCTTCGCGGCCGAGACCGGCGACGCGACCGGTGGCGTGCTCGACCTCGCGCGGGCCAAGCTCGCCCGCAAGGGCTGCGACCTGCTGGTCGTCAACGACGTCAGCGG
The DNA here is from genome assembly GCA_035248385.1 of Nocardioides sp. Taxonomy (GTDB): domain Bacteria; phylum Actinomycetota; class Actinomycetes; order Propionibacteriales; family Nocardioidaceae; genus Nocardioides. The sequence continues at coordinate 2,183 of DATFHM010000008.1, forward strand.
AGGCGCTGTCTTCGGCGAGGAGGAGAACGAGGCCGTCATCCTCGGCGCCGACGGATCCTCGACTTCGGTTCCCCGCGGGTCGAAGTCGGCTCTGGCGCACGTGATCTGGGATCGTGTGGCTGCGCTCATTTCCTGAGACCAATGTCCGGACTTCGGACACATCCGTGGGTGGCCCACGTAAAGTCCTCCACGGCACCCCATCTACACCAGGAGTAAGCAGTGACTGGACGTCTGTTCACGTCGGAGTCGGTGACCGAGGGTCACCCGGACAAGATCGCTGACCAGATCAGCGACACGATCCTCGACGCCCTCCTCGCCGATGACCCGGCGAGCCGCGTGGCCGTCGAGACGCTGGTCACCACCGGCCTCGTGATGGTCGCGGGCGAGGTCACCACCTCGACGTACGCCCCGATCGCCAAGCTCGTCCGGGAGAAGGTGCTCGAGATCGGCTACGACGCCTCGGACAAGGGCTTCGACGGCAACTCCTGCGGTGTCCAGATCGCGATCGGCGCGCAGTCGGCCGACATCGCGCAGGGCGTCGACGCGGGCTTCGAGGAGCGCGTCGACGGCTCCGCCGACGAGCTCGACCGTCAGGGTGCCGGCGACCAGGGCCTGATGTTCGGCTACGCCTGCGACGACACCCCGGAGCTCTTCCCGCTGCCCATCAAGATGGCGCAGACGCTCGCCGAGCGGCTCACCGCGGTGCGCAAGGACGGCACGCTGCCGTACCTGCGTCCCGACGGCAAGACCCAGGTCACCATCGAGTACGACGAGGACGACCGAGCCGTGCGCGTCGACACCGTCGTGCTGTCGACCCAGCACGCCGAGGACGTCGACCAGGAGACCCTGGCCAAGGACATCCAGATCCACGTCATCGAGCCGGTCCTCGAGCAGTTCAAGGACTCGGTCCCGTCCGACGGCCACAAGCTCTTCATCAACCCCACCGGTCGCTTCGTCGTCGGTGGCCCGATGGGTGACGCCGGCCTGACCGGCCGCAAGATCATCGTCGACACCTACGGCGGTATGGCCCGCCACGGCGGCGGCGCGTTCTCGGGCAAGGACCCGTCCAAGGTCGACCGCTCGGCCGCCTACGCCATGCGCTGGGTCGCCAAGAACATCGTCGCCGCGGGCCTGGCCCGCCGCGCCGAGGTCCAGGTCGCCTACGCCATCGGTGTCGCGAAGCCGGTCGGCGTCTTCGTCGAGACCTTCGGCACCGGCGTCGTCCCGGACGAGAAGATCCAGGCCGCCGTGCTCGAGGTCTTCGACCTGCGTCCGGCCGCGATCCTGCGCGACCTCGACCTGCGCCGCCCGATCTACGCCAAGACCGCGGCGTACGGTCACTTCGGCCGCGAGCTCCCCGAGTTCACCTGGGAGCGCACCGACCGCGCCGAGGCGCTGAAGGCTGCCGCGGGCATCTAGTTCGTCACTCGTCGGGGGTCATTGGTAGAACAAGCCACATGACCCCCGACGAGCCATTTTTGGACCTCCCGGGGTTGGTCCGTGACCGGGCGGCGGAGGGACGCGCCAAGGCGGCGGCGACCCGTGCCCGCAAGGCGGCGTCGGTCGAGATCACGACCGAGCTGCCGGTGGCCCGGGTGGTGCTCGACCTGCCGTTCGCGCACCTGGACCGGGAGTTCGACTACGCGGTGCCGGTGACCATGGCGGAGTCCGCGCGGGCCGGCGTCCGGGTGAAGGTCCGGTTCGCGGGTCAGGACGTGGACGGCTTCGTCCTCGAGCGGCGGGCCGAGAGCGACCACGCCGGCCGCCTGGCGCCGCTGCGCCGGGTCGTGAGCCCGGAGCCCGTGCTGCTCCCGCAGGTGCTCGCGGTGATCGACCGCGTCGCCGAGAGGTACGCCGGCACCCGCTCCTCGTTGCTGCGCCTGGCCGTGCCGCCCCGGCACGCCACCGTCGAGAAGGAGCCGTGGGACCCGGCGCCCGTGCCCAAGGGGCGGGTCGAGCCCGCGGTCTGGGCCGCCTGGCCGCACGGTCCCGAGCTGGTGCAGGCGCTCGCCCGGGGTGACAGCCCACGGGTGGTGTGGGGTGCGCTGCCGGGCGCGCCGTGGGCCGACCAGGTGGCCGCAGCGGCGGCGGCCACGCTGGCGGGCGGCCGCGGGACGCTCGTCGTCGTACCGGACGGGCGGGACGCGACCCGGGTCAGTGCGGCGCTCGAGGCCGCCGCGTGCCCGCACGTCGTGCTGTCGGCCGACTCCGGGCCGGCCCAGCGCTACCGGGACTTCCTGGCGGTCAGCCGGGGCGAGGCGCGGGTCGTCGTCGGCCCGCGGTCGGCCGTCTTCGCGCCGGTGCGTGACCTCGGGCTCGTGGTGGTGTGGGACGACGGTGACGACCTGCACGAGGAGCCGAGGGCGCCGTACTTCCACACCCGCGAGGTCGCGCTGATCCGTGCCGAGGTGGAGGGCGCGGCGCTCCTGCTCGGCGGGCACACCCGCACGCCCGAGGCCCAGCTGCTCGTCCGCACGGGCGCGGCTCGCGAGCTCACGCCCCATCGCGACGCGCTGCGGGCGCACGTCACCACCGGCGTCACCGGCGCGACGGACTTCGAGCTGCAGCGCGACCCGTGGGCGCGCAGCGCGCGGCTCCCGCAGGAGGTCCACCGGCTGATCCGGGACGCCGTGGAGGCTGGGCCGGTGCTCGTCCAGGTCCCACGCCAGGGGTACGCCGCCGCGCTGGCCTGCGCCACCTGCCGGACCGCGGCACGCTGCCGCTCCTGCACCGGCCCGCTCCGCCAGGACGCCGCGACGTCGCCGCCCACCTGCGGCTGGTGCGGCGCCGAGGACCCCGCGTGGGTCTGTCCCGAGTGCGGCGACCGCGGCCTCCGGGCGCCGGTGGTGGGGGAGTCGCGCACCGCGGAGGAGCTCGGCCGGGCCTTCCCCGGCGTCCGCGTGGTGAGCTCGAGCGGCCAGCAGGTGAAGCTCACCGTGCCCGACCGTCCCCGGTCGATCGTGGTCAGCACGCCGGGCGCCGAGCCGGTGGTCGAGGGCGGCGGCTACGCGGCCGTGATCCTGCTCGACACCTGGCTCGCGCTGGCGCGCCCGTCGCTGCGGGTCCGCGAGGAGGCGCTCCGGCGCTGGATGAACGCGGTCGCCCTGGTCCGCGCGGGCGGCCGCGCGCTCGCCGTGGGCGACCCGGCGGACCCCGTGCTGCAGACCCTCGTCCGCTGGGCGCCGGGTCCGTTCGCCGAGCATGAGCTCGACGACCGCGCCTCCGCCCACCTGCCGCCGGTCAGCCGCCTGGTCACGATCACGGGCGACCCGGGTGCCGTCGACGACGCCCTGACCGTCCTCGACCTGCCCGAGCACGCGGAGGTCCTCGGGCCGCTGCCCGTCGAGGAGGAGCAGTCGCGCGTCGTCGTACGGGTGCCGTACGCCGAGGGCCCGTCCCTGAGCGCCGCCTGCCGCGAGCTCAACCGCGTCCGCTCCGCGCGCAAGCTCGATCCCGTCAAGGTGAGGGTCGACCCCTCCGACCTCTAGTGTTGAGGCGTGGCTGTACGACCCATCCGACTCTTCGGCGACCCGATCCTGCGCAAGAAGGCCCTCGAGGTCGTCGACTTCGACGCCGAGGTGCGCCAGCTGGTCACCGACCTCACCGACACCATGCTCGAAGCGCCGGGCGCCGGTCTCGCCGCGCCGCAGATCGGCGTCGGGCTGCGCGTGTTCACCTGGTACGTCGACGGCGAGGTCGGCCACCTGATCAACCCGGTCCTCGACCTGTCCGAGGAGATCCAGGACGGCCCCGAGGGCTGCCTGTCGCTTCCGGAGCTGACCTACGACTGTCGCCGGGCGCTCTCGGTCGTGGCCTCCGGCTTCAACATGTACGGCGACCCCGTCCGCATCGAGGGCTCCGAGCTGCTCGCCCGCGCGATCCAGCACGAGACCGACCACCTCGACGGGATCCTGTTCATCGACCGGATCGAGTCCGACGCCCGCAAGGCCGCGATGAGGGAGATCCGGGAGTCGGACTGGTTCGGGCTCGAGCAGCCCCAGGTCCGGGTCTCGCCGCACGCCACGGGCGGGTTCGGCCTGTGAGGGTGGTCTTCGCGGGGACGCCCGAGGTGGCGCTGCCGTCCCTGGAGGCCATCGCAGCCTCGCCCCACGAGCTCGTCGGTGTGGTCACGCGTCCGGACGCGCCCGCGGGCCGCGGCCGCCGCCTCACCCCGAGCCCGGTCGGTGCGCGGGCCGAGGAGCTCGGCGTACCGGTCCTCAAGCCGCCGCACCCGCGCGACCCCGAGTTCCAGCAACAGCTGACGGAGCTCGCCCCTGACTGCTGCCCGGTCGTCGCGTACGGCGCGCTCCTGCCGCAGTCCGCCCTCGACATCCCGCGGCACGGCTGGATCAACCTGCACTTCTCGCTGCTGCCCGCCTGGCGGGGTGCAGCGCCGGTGCAGCGCTCGATCTGGGCCGGCGACGAGATGACCGGCGCGACCACCTTCCGGATCGTGAAGGAGCTCGACGCGGGTCCGACGTACGGGTTGATGACCGAGGTCGTCCGGCCCACCGACACCGCCGGCGACCTGCTCGGGCGCCTGGCGGAGGGCGGTGCGCACCTGCTCGTCGCGACGCTCGACGGCATCGAGAGCGGCCAGATCGAGGCGCGCGAGCAGCCGACGGACGGCATCACCTACGCCGCCAAGATCGAGGTCGAGGACGCCCGCGTCGACTGGACCGAGCCCGCGCTCGCGGTCGACCGGCGGATCCGCGCGTGCAGCCCGTTCCCCGGCGCCTGGACCGAGTACGCCGGCGAGCGGGTCAAGCTCGGACCGGTCACTCCGGTCGACACCGACGACCTCGCCCCCGGCCTGCTCGGCATCGGGAAGAACGAGGTGCTCGTCGGCACGGCCCGTGGCGCCGTACGGCTCGGTGAGGTGAAGGCGTTCGGCAAGAAGCAGATGGGCGCCGCCGACTGGGCCCGCGGTGCGCGGCTGCCCGACGGGGCCCGGTTCGAGTGAGCCGTCCCCGCCGCGTCGACAAGCCCCGGGCGGCGGCGCTGGCCGTGCTGCAGGCGGTCCGCTCCGACGACGCGTACACCAACCTGGTGCTGCCCGGCGTGATCAGCACGTTCGGCCTCGACGGTCGTGACGCGGGCTTCGTCACCGAGCTGGCCTCGGGCACGATCCGCCGCCAGGGCACGTACGACGCCGTCCTGGCCGCCTGCATCGACCGGCCGCTGCGCAAGGTCGAGGTGACCGTCCTCGACGTGCTGCGCCTGGGGGCCCACCAGCTCCTGTCGATGCGCGTTCCGACGCATGCGGCGATCTCGACCAGCGTCGACCTCGCCCGCGACCGCAAGGGCCAGGGCGCCGGCGGCTTCGTCAACGCCGTGCTCCGCTCGGTGGCCAAGCGCGACCTGGACGAGTGGCTGGCCGAGCTCGCACCGGGCAGCAGCCCGGCCGACCTCGCGATCCGGCACAGCCACCCCACCTGGGTGGTCGAGGAGCTGCTCCGGGCCGCCCCGGACGCCGATCCGGACGCCCTCCTCGCCGCCGACAACGTGCCGCCCCGGGTGACCCTCGTCGCCCGGCCCGGCCTGTGCGAGCCGGCCGAGCTGCCGGGGGAGCCGACGGCGTACAGCCCGTTCGGCGTGGTCCTCGAGGGCGGCGACCCCGGTGCGGTCCGCGCCGTGGCCGACGGCCGCGCGGGCGTGCAGGACGAGGGCTCCCAGCTGGTGGCTCTCGTGGCTGCGACCGCCCCGCTCGAGGACAGCGACGCCAGGTGGCTGGACCTGTGCGCCGGCCCGGGCGGCAAGGCCGCCCTGCTGGCGGCGCTCGCCCACCAGCGCGGCGCCTCACTGACCGCTCTCGAGCTGCACGACCACCGCGCCCGGCTCGTCGAGCGCAACCTCGCGCCGATCGCGGCCGCCGGCGGCGACGTCACGGTCGTCGAGGGCGACGGCACCGCTGCCCCGTTCGAGGCCGCGACCTTCGACCGGGTCCTCGTCGACGCGCCGTGCTCCGGGCTCGGTGCGCTGCGCCGGCGTCCCGAGGCTCGCTGGCGTCGTACGCCGGCGGACCTGCCGGTCCTCGTCGACCTCCAGCGGCGGCTGCTGCTCAGCGCCCTGGACCTGGTCCGGCCGGGCGGCGTCGTGCTCTACGCGACCTGCTCACCGGTGCTCGCCGAGACGGCGGGCGTGGTCGAGAGCGTGCTGGGCGAGCGGAGCGACGTACGCCTGGACGACGTGGCGCCGCTCCTCCCGCACCTCACCGACGGCGCCGGCCCGCTGCCGGGCACGGCCCAGCTGTGGCCGCACCTGCACGGCACGGACGCGATGTTCCTCGCGCTCCTGCGCCGCAGCTAGTTCCAGGTCAGCGAGGCGCCCAGGGCCTGGACGTCGGCGTCGCTGGTGCCGGAGCCGGCCTGGATGCTGACGAACACGCCGTGGTGGACCTTGCTGGTCCACACGCCGGATGCGTTGCCCTTGTCGGCGGAGGACGCCCAGGCGTCGTGCTCGGCACCTTCGCGCCACACGATGCCGGCCACCGCGCCACCCGGCCCCTCCAGGGTCTGCTTGTCGTCGGCCACGGGTCCGACCTGCTTCCACCCGGCGAGGTGGATGGTCACCGCCTGACCGTGGTAGATCGCGTCGGTGCGGCCGGCCCCGAGGGAGCGGAGCCGGTGGTGGGCCTTCGGCGTGTGCGGTGCCGCTGTCGGCTGGGCGGCGAAGCCGAGGCCCTCCTGCGTCGTCGTGGTCCCGCCCGACAACGCGGCCCCGAGCGAGGCGACGCCGACGATGCCGGCGACCGCGGCGGTGGTGCCGACGGTGACGGCGATCCGGCGGCGCCGGCGGATCCGGGTGCCGGCGCGGCGTGAGCTGGTCACGAGGGAGTCGAGGTCGGTGGAGGTCGTGTCGGCGTACGCGCGAAGGGCGGTGCCGAGCCCGAGCTCGAGGTCGGTGTCGTTCATGACGGGGTCCTTTCGGAGACGTGCGGGCGCAGGCGCTGGAGGGCGCGGCGCGCGCGGGTGCGGACGTTCGTGTCGGTGAGCCCGAGGTCGAGCGCCACGTCGGCGACGCTGCGGTCCTCCCAGTAGCGCAGGACGACGACAGCGCGGTCGAGCGGGTCGAGGGTGGCGAGGGCGGCGAGCAGGTCGATCCGGTCGGCCGGGTCGACCGCCGCGACAGCGCCGCCGTCGTCGGTCGAGATCTCGCTGGGCTGCTCGCTGTTGCGCCGCAGCCGGCGGTGCGACAGGTAGGTGTTGAGCAGGGTGGCGCGGGCGTAGCCGAAGGGGTTCTCCACGGTCCGCACCCGGCGCCAGGACGCGAAGACCTTGGCGTACGTCGCCTGGGTCAGGTCCTCGGCGAGGTGGTGATCACCGGTCAGCAGCAGAGCGGCGCGGTGGAGCCGGGTCCCCGTCTCCCACACGAAGGTCGTGAACTCGTCGTCCGCCATCACACCCTCCTAGACGCCCCGACCCTGCCACCACGTTGCAGAGACGCTGGAGGGAATCTGCCACGTCCTCCGGTCGTTGGACCGCTCGTGAAGAAGATCGGGTTCCTCAGCTTCGGTCACTGGACGCCGGTGCCGTCGTCGCAGGCGCGGTCGGCGTCCGACGTGCTGCACCAGTCCATCGACCTCGCCGTCGCGGCCGAGGAGCTCGGCGCGGACGGCGCCTACTTCCGGGTGCACCACTTCGCGCGGCAGCTCGCGAGCCCGTTCCCGCTGCTGGCGGCGATCGGCGCGAAGACCGATCGCATCGAGATCGGCACCGGCGTCATCGACATGCGGTACGAGAACCCGCTGTACATGGCCGAGGACGCGGGAGCCGCCGACCTGATCGCCGACGGGAGGCTGCAGCTCGGCATCTCCCGCGGCTCACCGGAGCAGGTCATCGACGGGTGGCGCTACTTCGGCTACGCCCCCGCCGAGGGGGAGACGGAGGCGGACATGGCTCGCCGCCACACCGAGGTGCTGCTGTCGGTGCTGCAGGGCGAGGGCTTCGCCCAGCCGAGCCCGCGGCCGATGTTCGCGAACCCGCCCGGCCTGCTGCGCCTCGAGCCGCACTCCGAGGGCCTGCGCGACCGGATCTGGTGGGGCGCCGCCTCGAACGGCACGGCCCGCTGGGCCGCCGGCATGGGCATGCACCTGATGAGCTCGACCCTCAAGGAGGACGAGGGCGGCCAGCCGTTCCACGTCCAGCAGGCCGAGCAGATCCGGGTCTTCCGCGAGGCGTGGGCCGAGGCCGGTCACGATCGCGAGGCGCGGGTGTCGGTCAGCCGCTCGATCTTCCCGCTCGTCTCCGACCTGGACCGTGCCTACTTCGGCGACCGCCCGGACGACGACCAGATCGGCCAGATCGACAACATGCGCGCGATCTTCGGCCGCTCCTACGCGGCCGAGC
>DATFHM010000009.1:0-7664 GCA_035248385.1 Nocardioides sp.
GGCAGCTTGGCCTGGATGGTGCGGGCGTTGCTGCCGCGGCCGGTGCCGTGGCAGGTCGGGCAGGCCTCGTCGTAGACGAGCTGTCGGCCGTGGCACGCCGGGCAGGTCTCGTTCATGCCGAAGCCACCGCCCACGGACACCTGGACGTAGCCGGTGCCCTCGCAGGTGGTGCAGACGTGCGGCTGGGTGCCCGGCTTGCCGCCCGTCCCGCGACAGGTCGCGCAGGCGCTGTCGGACGCCACCCGGAGCGAGACGGTCACGCCGTCGATCGCCTCGGTGAACCCCACGGTCGCGGTGGTCTCGAGGTCGCCGCCGCGCACCGCGCGCTGCGTCGTACGCCGTCCGCCACCGCCGAAGAGATCCCCGAACAGGTCGCCGAAGCCGCCCGCACCCGCCCCGCCCGAACGGTCGCGGAGCAGGTCCTCGAGGTTGATCCCGGCGCCGCCGAACCCACCGCCACCGAAGCCGCCGGCCGGGTAGCCCCCGCCGGCGAACAGCTCCTTGGCCTGGTCGTACTTCTTGCGCTTCTCCGGGTCGCCGACCACGTCGTAGGCCTCGGCGACGGCCTTGAACCGGTCGTGCTTGGCCGTGTCGCCCGGGTTGGAGTCGGGGTGGTTGGCGCGCGCGAGCTTGCGGTAGGCCTTCTTGATCTCATCGGCCGTGGCCGTCTTGGCGACGCCCAGCACCTTGTAGAAGTCCTTGTTCGCCCAGTCGGGCTTGATGCCGTCCATCGGGTCACTCATCGCGCACCTCCCCACTCCCTCTTGCTGATGCTCTGCTGAATTACTCGGGATCCACGACCAGGACCTGCGCGGCGCGCACGACCCGGTCACCGATCTTGTAGCCGGCCTTGGCGACGACCTTGATGGTGGTCACCTCGACCTCGGCATCGGTTCCCATGTGGCTGAGTGCCTCGTGGAGCGTGGGGTCGAAGGGCTCGCCGGCCTCGCCGAACTTGGCCAGACCCACCCCCGCGACGACCCGCTCGAGCTGCTCGGCGACGGCCTTGAGGCCACCCTCGAGCGGCTCGTGCTCACGAGCGCGATCGATCGTGTCGAGGACGTCGACGATGGGCGCCAGGGCGGCGTACGTCGCGTTCTCCTTGATCAGCTCGCGGTCGCGGTCGACGCGTCGCTTGTAGTTGAGGTACTCGGCCTGGAGCCGCTGCAGGTCGGCCGTGCGCTCGGTGAGCGCCTGCTGGACCTGCGACAGCGGCTCGTCGGCCGCGTCGGCCTCGGCGACGTCCTGCGGCTCCAACGGACCACCCTCCTCGAGAAGGTTGTCGATGCCCGAGATGTCCGCGTCACCGGCGGGGGTCACCCCGGCGCCTTCCGGCGCCGGGGTGCCCGACTCGTCCGGGGACGAGGTCACTTGGACTCGTCCTCGTCGACGATCTCGGCCTCGACGACGTCGTCGTCGGCCTCGCCCGTCGCGCCGGTGGAGCCACCGGCCGCGTTCTGCTCGGCCTCGGCGGCGGCGTACATCGCCGCACCCATCTTCTGGCTGGACTCACCGAGCTTGGTGATCGCCGGGGTGAGCTCGTCCGCGGTGGCCTCGGCGTTCTCGAGGACGGCCTTGAGGGCGTCGACGTCGGCCTGGACCTCGGTCTTGACCTCGTCCGGGATCTTGTCGCCGTTGTCGGCGAGGAACTTCTCGGTCGAGTAGACGAGCTGGTCGGCCTGGTTGCGCACCTCGACCGACTCGCGACGCTTGGCGTCCTCCTCGGCGTACTGCTCGGCCTCCTTGACCATGCGGTCGATGTCGTCCTTGCCGAGGGCCGAGCCGCCGGAGATCGTCATCGACTGCTCGCGGCCGGACGCCTGGTCCTTGGCGGAGACGTGGACGATGCCGTTGGCGTCGATGTCGAAGGTGACCTCGATCTTCGGCACGCCGCGCGGGGCCGGCGGGAGGCCGGTCAGCTCGAAGTTGCCGAGCGACTGGTTCTGCGCCCACATCTGGCGCTCGCCCTGGGCGACCTTGATCTCGACCGACGGCTGGTTGTCGTCGGCGGTCGTGAAGATCTCGGACCGCTTGGTCGGGATCGTGGTGTTGCGCTCGATCAGCGTGGTCATCACGCCGCCCTTGGTCTCGATGCCGAGGGACAGCGGGGTGACGTCGAGGAGCAGCACGTCCTTGACCTCGCCCTTGAGGACACCGGCCTGCAGGGCCGCGCCGAGCGCGACGACCTCGTCCGGGTTGACGCCCTTGTTGGGCTCCTTGCCGCCGAGCAGGTCCTTGACGACCTCGGTCACCGCGGGCATGCGGGTCGAGCCGCCGACGAGGACCACGTGGTCGATGTCGGAGACCTTGACGCCGGCGTCCTTCAGGACGCTCTGGAACGGGGCCTTGGTCCGGTCGAGCAGGTCGGCCGTGATCTTCTGGAACTCCGAGCGGGTCAGCTTCTCCTCGAAGTGCAGCGGGCCGTTCTCACCGTGGGTGATGTAGGGCAGGTGGATCGTGGTCTCCTGGCTGGAGGAGAGCTCGATCTTCGCCTTCTCCGCGGCCTCCTGGAGGCGCTGCGCGGCGATCTTGTCGGCGGAGAGGTCGACGCCGTTGGCGTCCTTGAACTTCTTGACCATCCAGTCGACGATCCGCTGGTCCCAGTCGTCACCACCGAGGTGGTTGTCACCGCTGGTGGCCTTCACCTCGACGACGCCCTCGCCGATCTCCAGGAGGGAGACGTCGAAGGTGCCACCACCGAGGTCGAAGACGAGGATCGTCTGGTCCTCGCCCTTGTCCAGGCCGTAGGCCAGGGCCGCCGCGGTGGGCTCGTTGACGATGCGCGCCACGTTGAGGCCCGCGATCTCGCCGGCCTCCTTGGTCGCCTGGCGCTGCGCGTCGTTGAAGTACGCCGGGACGGTGATCACCGCGTCGGTGACGGGCTCACCGAGGTAGGCCTCGGCGTCGCGCTTCAGCTTCTGCAGCACGAAGGCGCTGATCTGCTGGGGGGTGAAGTCCTTCCCGTCGATGTCGACGGTCCAGTCCGTGCCCATGTGGCGCTTGACCGACCGGATGGTCCGGTCGACGTTGGTGACGGCCTGGCGCTTGGCGACCTCGCCGACCAGCACCTCACCGTTCTTGGCGAACGCGACCACCGACGGGGTGGTCCGCGCGCCCTCGGCGTTCGCGATGACCGTGGGCTCGCCGCCCTCGAGGACCGCGACGACGCTGTTCGTCGTACCGAGGTCGATGCCGACAGCTCGTGCCATGTTGATTTCCTCCTGAATGTTCGTGGTGCAACTTACTTGAGTCGCATTGACTCAAGTTTACACAGATGCCAACGAGACCCTCACCGGGGTTGTTCCCGGCTCGGGGAGGAAATTCCGCGGAGGCCGTGACCGGCTCAGCCGACGGTGACCTCGACGGGGTTGGAGGAGATGTTGCGGCTCTTGTCGAGCACCCGGAAGGTGTTCTTCCCGCTGACACCGGTCTGCACGTAGGTCGAGAAGGTCGCGTTGCTGACCGGCACGGTCGCCGCGAAGTCGACCCACTGGCCGCCCTGCTTGCGCTGGACCTGGAGGATCTCGCCCTCGCCGCCCGGGTAGACGCCGGTCAGGTCGATCTTGCCGAAGTTCGGGACGGTGGTCTCCAGCGCCTGCAGCGAGATCTGGCCGCGCGCGGCCCGGGTGCTCTGCGAGGTCGCCGCGCTCGACGCGGACTGCGACGCCGACTCCGACGGCACGGAGGTGTCCTGGGTGTTGAGCGTGATCAGCGGCCCGCCGGTGTCGGTCGTCCTGGCCGGCGGCGGGAGGTACATCGACTCGCCCTGGCCGGCCCCGGTGCCGGAACCGCCGCCACCGGAGATGCCCAGCACGTGGGTGCCGAGCAGCGCCACGATCGCGAGGACCAGGCCGACCGCCAGCGACACGCCCACGAGCGCCACGAGGCCGGTGCGGACGGGGTTGTCGTCGTCGAACGGGCTGCGGCTCACGTCGGCCAGTCTAGGGAGACGGGGTCAGAAACCCCGCGTCCACACGACCTGCTCGTGCAGCTGCCGGCTGCGCCAGCCGGCCTCGGTCCGCACGAACTCGTGGCGGTAGATGCCGCCGACCTCGACGATCCTGTGCCCGCCATCGCCGTCGGAGATCACCATCGGGTTGTGGAAGTACGCCGCCACGCTCGCCGCGTCGCGACCCTCCGCGAAGTCGTAGGAGATCTGGTGCAGGGAGTGCAGGTAGCGCGTCGAGAAGGCCGGCAGGTTCTGGGCCAGCCAGGCCTTGACCGTCGCGAAGTCGGCCGCGACGCCGCCGGACTCGGTGTAGTCGATCTGCGCATCGGGGGTGAAGACCGTGTCGAGGCCGTCCCAGTCCCGGGTGTCGACCGCGTGGGTGTAGCGGGTGATCGCGTCGGCGATCTCGGCGCGGTCGATCAGCTCCTGCTGGTCCATCAGGCCTCCCTCTCCTGTCATCGGGGCTCGAGGACGACCACGGGGATCTCCCGGTCGGTCCAGGACTGGTAGCTGTCGAAGTCGGCGTACAGGCCCACCAGGCGGGGCCACAGCGCCGCCCGCTCCTCGGGGCCGGCGACCCGGGCGCGGACCTTGCGACCGCGCTGGCGCGGGAGGTCGATGGTGGTGTCGGGGTGCGCCTGCAGGTTGTGGAACCACTGCGGGTTCTTCGGCAGGCCGCCCTGGGAGGCGACCACGACGGCGTTGGGGCCGTCGGCGAGGTGCAGCAGCGGGGTCGTGAAGGTCGCGCCGCTCTTGCGGCCGACGTGGTCGAGCAGCAGCACCGGCACGGGCTTCTTCCACCCCGCGCCGACGCGCCACTTCGCGCCGAGCCGGCCGTTGGTGAGCCGGAAGATCCGGACGTTGGCCCTGGCGGCGTACTTGATGATCTTCGCGACGATCGGCTTGTCGAGGCCGTCGGGCTTCGGCTTGGTCCCTGCCATGGGACTGACTCTGGCACAGATTTAGAACACGTTCTAGTGTGTCCCCATGCGTTTCACCTGCGCCGAGGCGATGACCCAGGCCACCTACTACGCCCCGCTGGCGCAGGCGGCCGAGGCGGCCGGCTACACGTCGATGACGGTCGCCGACTCCCTGATCTACCCGAAGGAGTCGGACTCCAAGTACCCCTACACCGACACCGGGGACCGCGAGTTCCTGCTCGGCAAGGAGTTCATCGAGACCTTCATCCTGTGCGCGCACCTGTTCGCGGTGACCTCCACGCTGCGGCTGACCCCGTTCGTGCTGAAGCTGCCGATCCGGCCGCCGGTGCTGGTCGCGAAGCAGGCCTCGTCGCTGGCGTTCCTCTCGAACAACCGGCTCGGCCTGGGCGTCGGGCTGTCCCCGTGGCCCGAGGACTTCGCCGCGATGGGCGTGCCGTGGGAGCGGCGCGGCAAGCGGATGGACGAATCCATGGACATCCTGCGCGGGCTCACCTCCGGCGAGTTCTTCGGCTACCAGGGCGAGTTCTACGACATCGAGCCGCTGCAGCAGTGCCCCGCGCCGACCGAGCGGATCCCGCTGCTGGTCGGCGGCCACTCCGACGCGGCGCTGCGGCGCGCGGTCGTCAAGGGCGACGGCTGGATGCACGCCGGCGGCGACGGCGAGGAGCTCGACCGGCTGCTGGCCCGGCTGGCCGAGATCCGCAAGGCGGAGGGCGACACGCGTGACGACTTCGAGGTGCACGTGATCTCCTACGACGCCTACTCGGCGGACGGCGTGAAGCGGCTCGAGGACAAGGGCGTGACCGACTGCATCGTCGGCTTCCGGGTGCCCTACATCAAGGGCCCCGACACCGAGCCGCTCGAGCCGAAGATCCGCCACCTCGAGCAGTTCGCCGAGAACATCATCGCGAAGGTGGGCTGAGCGGTGTCGTCGGCGTACGGGCTCACCAAGCCGCTGCAGGACGCCATCGCGGAGGCCGAGGAGCTGATCGCGAACGCGCCCTTCATCCGCACCGAGGCCGACCGGCTCGAGGGCTACGAGTACCTCTCCGGGCGGATCCGGATGGCGATGCAGAACGCCTTCGACTACGACCTCGACCAGCCGTTCTTCATCAACCCGACGCACCAGTTCTCCAAGCAGGGCCTGGACAACCCGGACGCCATCTACTTCAACGCCTACCTCCGCGAGGGGGTGGAGTACGTCATCCGCGGCCGCCGCGGCACCTCCGCGGACCTGTCCTTCCAGGTGATGGGCGGGATGTACTCCGCCACGTCGGCGGCCACCTCGATGCTCGCGATCGACGACCGGTCGCTGTCCATCGACGCGGACGGCAGCTTCGAGCTTCGCTACACCGCCGAGCCGGGCGCGAAGACGCTGATCGTGCGCGAGGTCTTCAACGACTGGGACACCGAGTCGCGCGGGACGCTGTGGCTGGAGCGCCCCGACACGCTCGGGCTGCCGCGCAAGGAGCGCACCCGGGAGTCGCTCGCGAAGAAGTACGACGTCGCGGCCCGCTCGCTCACCGGCTCCATCCAGACCTGGTTCGCCTTCCCCCACTTCTTCCAGTACAAGGAGCCGGTCAACACCCTCACGGCGCCGGCCTCGACCCCGGGCGGCCTGGCGTCGCAGTTCTCCTCGATCGGTCACTACGACCTCGCCGAGGACGAGGCGATGATCGTGACCGTGCCGGCCTGCGGCGACTGCAGCTACCAGGGCATGCAGATCGGGTCGGACTGGTACGCCTCCACCGACTACGAGACGCACCAGACGTCGCTGACCAAGGCCCAGGCGGCCGTCGACGACGACGGCATGATGCGCTTCGTCATCTCCGAGCGCCCGCCCGGCGGCGCCCCGATCGCGAACTGGCTGGAGACCACCGGCCACCGCACCGGCCCGATCATGCTGCGCTGGCAGCGGGTCGAGCGCGACATCACCCCCGACGACGGCCCCCGGGTCGAGATCGTCAAGGCCTCCGACGCCGCCGCGGCGGTGGGCGCCACGCCCCTGTCGGCCGAGGAGTACGCCGCCCGCATCGCCGCCCGCCAGGTCGCGATCGCCCGCCGGATGATCTCCTGACCTGTCGAGTGGGATGCTCGGGAGCATGACCGAGCGCATCGCGTTGGACCTCCCCGACGGCCGGGTCCTCGACGTCCAGGTGTCCGGGCCGGCGGACGGGATCCCGCTGGTGTGGCACCACGGCACCCCGGGGTGCAGCTTCCAGGCCGCGCAGAAGCAGCAGGTGGCCGCCGAGCACGGGCTGCGGCTGGTCTCCTACTCCCGGGCCGGGGCCGCGGGCTCCACCCGGAACAAGGGCCGGACGGTCGCCGACGTCGCGGCCGACGTGGCCGCGATCGCCGACCACCTCGGCGCCGAGCGGATCTACACCGGCGGGCAGTCCGGCGGCGGCCCGCACGCCCTCGCGACCGGCGCGGGCCTCCCGGACCGGGTGCTCGGGGTGCTGGCGGTCTGCTCGGTGAAGCCGTACCTCGGCCAGCCCGACTTCCTCGACGGCATGGGCGCCGGCAACATCAAGGAGTTCAACCTGGCCCTCGAGGGTGAGGAGGCCCTGCTGCCGTTCCTGCTGAACGACCGCGAGGGCATCATCACCGCCGACGCGCAGAGCGTGATCACGACGCTGGACAGCCTGCTGCCCGACGTCGACCGCGAGGTGCTCACCGGCGAGGTCGGCGCGGACATCCTGGCCAACCTCGCCGGCGGTGTCGCGGAGGTCTACGGCTGGCTCGACGACGACCTGGCGTTCACCCGCGACTGG
>DATFHM010000010.1:0-2375 GCA_035248385.1 Nocardioides sp.
GTCCACCAGTCGTTGAGGTTGCCCTCGCCGTCGTACTGCGCGCCCTGGTCGTCGAAGCCGTGGCCGACCTCGTGGCCGATGACCGCGCCGATGCCGCCGTAGTTCTCGGCCGGGTGGGCGTCGGGGCTGAAGAACGGCTTCTGCAGGATGCCTGCCGGGAAGCAGATCTCGTTCGTGCCCGGGTTGTAGTAGGCGTTCACGGTCTGCGGCAGCATGAACCACTCGTCGCGGTCGACCGGGCTGCCGATCTTCGCGAGGTGCCGCGCGGTCTCGAAGCTGGCCGCCGCCTGGACGTTGGCGAAGAGGTCGTCGGGCGTCACCTCGAGCGCCGAGTAGTCGCGGAACTTCACCGGGTAGCCGATCTTCGGCCGGAAGGTCGCCAGCTTCTCGTAGGCCCGGGCCTTGGTCTCGGCGGTCATCCAGTCGAGCTTCTCGATGGAGGCGCGGTACGCCGCGAGCAGGTTGGCCACCAGCTCGTCCATCATCTGCTTGCTGCTCGGCGGGAAGTGGCGGGCGACGTACTCCTTGCCGACGGCCTCGCCCATCGCGCCCTCGACGAAGGACACCGCCCGCTTCCACCGGGCACGCAGCTCGGGCGTGCCGTTGAGCGTCCTGCCGTAGAAGTCGAAGTTGGTCTGCACGAAGTCGTCGGTGAGGTACGCCGCCGCGTGCCGCCACACGTGCGACGTCAGCCAGTCCTGCCAGGTGCTCAGCGGCACCTCGTCGAGGACCTTCGAGAGGTGCTCGAAGTAGCTGGGCTGGCGCACGCACACCTCAGCGATCGTCGCCTCCGAGCCGCCCAGGTTGGTGATGTAGGCGTGCCAGTCGAAGCTGGGGCACATCTCCTGCAGCTCGGCGAGCGTGCGGAGGTTGTAGGTCTTCTGCACGTCGCGGGTCTCGGCGCGCTCCCAGTGGCCCTTCGCGAGCAGCGTGTCGAGCTCGAGGATCCGCTGGGCGGCGCCGGCCGGGTCCGCGTGACCGCCGAGGGTGAGCAGCTTCTCGAGGTAGGCGACGTACGCCGTGCGGATCTCGGCGAACTTGTCGTCGCGGTAGTACGACTCGTCCGGCAGGCCCAGCCCGCCCTGGCCGAGGTGGAACAGGTAGCGGTCGGACTGGCGGTCGTCGGTGTCGACGTACGAGCCGAACAGGCCGTGCCCGCCGACCCGCTCGAACTCGCCGAGGTACGCCGCCAGGTCGCGCACGTCGCGCAGCCCCTGGACCGCGTCGACCAGCGGCTGGGCGGGCGCGACGCCGGCCGCCTCGATCCGGTCGGTGTCCATGAAGGAGTTGAACAGGTCCGCGATCTTGCGCGCGTCCTCGCTGTCGCCGCCGGTGCTCGCGAGGTCGGTGATGATCGCCTTGACCTGCTCCTCGGCCCGGTCGGCGAGCTCCACGAAGGGGCCCCAGCTCGAGCGGTCCGAGGGGATCTCGGTCTCCGCGAGCCAGGTGCCGTTCACGTGGCCGAACAGGTCGTCCTGCGGACGGATGGTGGTGTCCATGCCCGGACGGGCGTCATCGAGGATGCTCACTCCTCGAATGTAGGGCACGGCACCACAACCGGGACCTCGCGGGACCTCGTCCCGGGTTGGCGCCCTGAACGGTCAGTTCGGGGACCCGGCGCTCAGGTCTGGACCACTTGCGTCGAAGTGCAAGGCATGAACAACGTACGACGGACACTGGCCGCGGTCACCGCGGCGCTCGCCGTCGGCGTGCTCCCCGCATCGATCAGCTCCCCCGCCGTGAGCGCCACCGCGCACCGATCGGTGGCGGTGGCCCGCACGATCGACCCGGCGGCGTACGGCCGACAGGTGCTGACCCTGACGAACCGCCAGCGCGCACGCCACGGCTGCGTCGCGCTGCGCGCGCAGAGCCAGCTGCAGCGGTCGGCCCAGCTGCACACGAACCTGATGTCGGCCACCGACATCCTCTCCCACCTGCTCGCGAGCGAGCTCGGCCTCGTCGCGCGGATCCTGCGGGTCGGCTACCACCCGTGGTCGCGCCTCGCCGAGAACATCGCGGTCGGCTACGCGACCCCGGCCGACGTGGTGACCGCCTGGATGCGCAGCCCGGAGCACCGCCGCAACATCCTCGACTGCCGGCTGCGCGACCTCGGGGTCGGCGTCAAGGTCGACGACTACGGCACGGTGTGGTGGACCCAGGACTTCGGCCGCCACTGACCCGGTCGTCGGCGCGTGCGCGCCTCAGTCGCGCACGTGGACGACGGACTTGCCGAGCGTGCCGCGCGCGTCCATCTCGAGCAGCGCCTCGCTGAACCCGTCGAGGGGGAACGTCCGGCCGATCGGCGGCCGGATCACGCCGTCCTCGATCATCGGCACCAGCTGGGCCCACTGCTTCTGCAGGTAGCCGGGCGTCAT
>DATFHM010000011.1:0-2422 GCA_035248385.1 Nocardioides sp.
CCTCGGCCGCGCGGCCGAGGCCACCGAGGTCCTCGACCCGCTCCAGATGTTGCCCGCGCCCGGTCAGGGGGCGCTGGCGATCGAGTGTCGTGCGGATGACGCCGCGACGCTCGGCCTGCTCGCCCGGCTCGACGACGCCGCCACGCGCGCCGCCGTCACCGCCGAGCGGCAGACCCTGGCCACTCTCGAAGGGGGCTGCTCCGCCCCCATCGGTGCCCTCGCCGACGTGGTCGAGGGCGACTCCGGCCCGGAGCTCTGGCTCCGTGCCGTGGTGCTGTCCGAGGACGGCACCCTCGCAGTCCGGACCTCCGGCTCGACGCCCCTGGGCGACGAGACGGACACATGGTCCGAGGCCGCGATCCGGCTCGGTGAGCGCATCGCCACCGAGATGCTCGATGACGGCGCTGGGGAGCTCTCCGCTCCACCGGCTCCGCCTTCCGCCGCACGACCAGCAGAGGTGCATGAGGCATGACCCGATCCCGCTCGACCAAGGCCACCCCGACGGGGACCCCTGACGTCGCCCTGCCCTCGACGGGCAGTCTCGCGTTCGTCGGGACGGGTCCCGGTGATCCCGAGCTGCTGACACTGCGGGCATCACAGCTGATCGCGGACGCCGACGTGCTCATCACCGAGACCCCCGAGCACGAGACCCTCGTCGCGCTCGTCCGCGGTGCCGCCGGCAGCCCCGAGCCGGAGGTCGTCGACGGCGGCTTCGGTGAGGACGGCCAGCCGCTGACCCACGCCGCCCGCGCGAAGGTCGTCGTCAAGCAGGCCAAGCGCGACGTGCGCGTGGTCCGCCTGCTCAGCGGCGACCCGTTCCTCTACGCGTCCGGCCCCGAGGAGGCCCAGGCCGTCGCCAAGGCGGGTCTGCCCTTCGAGGTCGTCCCCGGCGTATCGTCGGTGGGTGCCGTGCCGGCGTACGCGGGTATCCCGTTGACCACCAAGGACCACCGTGAGGTCGCCGTCGTCACCTGTGGCGACAAGGTCGACTGGTCGCGGTACGCCGACGTCCCGACCCTCGTGCTGCTCTCCGCCGTGGGCCAGATCGGCGACATCGCCAAGGCGCTGGTCGAGGCCGGTCGCCCGGCCACCACGCCGGTCGCGATGACCCGCGTCGGCACCACCACCGAGCAGCAGACCGTCACCTCGACGCTGGAGCGGATCGCGGTCGACGCGCGCGCCGCCCGGATGGCCCCGCCGGCCATCACCGTCGTCGGCAAGGTCGTCGACCTGCGCCAGACGCTGTCCTGGTTCGAGACCAAGCCGCTGTTCGGCTGGCGCGTCCTCGTCCCGCGCACCAAGGAGCAGTCGGCCTCGCTGTCGAACAAGCTGCGCAGCTTCGGTGCCGTGCCCGAGGAGGTGCCGACCATCTCGGTCGAGCCGCCGCGCAACCCGCAGCAGATGGACAAGGCCGTCCGCGGTCTGGTCGAAGGTCGCTACGAGTGGGTCGCGTTCACCTCGTTCAACGCCGTCAAGGCCGTGCGCGAGAAGTTCGAGGAGTACGGCCTCGACGCCCGTGCCTTCTCCGGCCTCAAGATCGCCGCGGTGGGCGAGAAGACCGCCGCGACGCTGGCCGAGTGGGGCCTGCGCGCCGACCTGGTGCCGTCCGGTGAGCAGTCGGCCGCCGGCCTGCTCGAGGACTGGCCGGAGTACGACGAGCAGCTGGACCCGATCAACCGGGTCTTCCTGCCGCGCGCCGACATCGCCACCGAGAACCTCGTGGCCGGCCTGGTCGACCTCGGCTGGGAGTGCGACGACGTCACCGCCTACCGGACCGTCCGCGCGGCCCCGCCGCCGGCGCCGACGCGCGACGCGATCAAGACGGGCAAGTTCGACGCGGTGGTCTTCACCTCGTCGAGCACCGTGCGGAACCTGGTCGGCATCGCCGGCAAGCCGCACCCGTCCACGATCATCGCCGTGATCGGCCCCGCGACGGCCAAGACCGCCGAGGAGCACGGCCTGCGCGTCGACGTCATGTCGCCCGTGCCGGACGTCGAGATCCTCGCCGAGTCCCTCGCCGGCTTCGGCGCCGCCCGCCGGGCCGCCTTCCTGGAGGCCGGCGAGCCGGTCACCAAGCCGTCGGACCGCAAGCCCTCGGGGCGCCGCCGCAAGGCCGAGTAAGCAGCGAAAAGACAGTTGCGGCCCTTCGAGAGATGGATCTCGGAGGGCCACAACTGTCTTTTCGGCGGTTTGGGAGGATGGGGGCATGAGTGAGATCGAGCGGCCCGTCGTCCGTCCCCGCCGGCTGCGGACCACCGCGGCGATGCGGGAGCTGGTGGCGGAGACGACGTTGCGGCCCGCGCAGCTGGTGCTCCCCGTCTTCGTGCGCGAGGGCGCCACGGAGCCGATCCCGATCTCCTCGATGCCCGGGGTCGTCCAGCACACCCGCGACACGCTCCGCAAGGCGGTCGTGGAGGCCGCG
>DATFHM010000012.1:0-6916 GCA_035248385.1 Nocardioides sp.
TCGGCTTGTCGCAGCGCTGGCAGCGGATGTGCGTCTCACGGCCGGGATGGCGGTAACAGGTCGGCACCCCGGCCGGAGACTGCGACATCAGTCGTTGATCTCGACCGAGTTGATGACGATGTCCTCGACCGGGCGGTCGCCCGGCCGGGTCGGGGTCTTGCCGATGGCGTCGACGACGTCGCGCGAGGCCTGGTCGGCGACCTCGCCGAAGATGGTGTGCTTGAAGTTCAGCCACGTCGTCGGGGCGACGGTGATGAAGAACTGCGAGCCGTTGGTGCCCGGGCCGGCGTTGGCCATGGCGAGCAGGTAGGGCTTGTCGAAGGTGAGCTCGGGGTGCGGCTCGTCCTTGAACTGGTAGCCCGGGCCGCCGGTGCCGGTGCCCTGCGGGCAGCCGCCCTGGAGCATGAAGCCGTCGATGACGCGGTGGAAGATCAGGCCGTCGTAGAACGGCTCGCCCGGCGCCTTGGCCGAGTTCGCCTTCTCGCCCTTGGCGAGACCGACGAAGTTCGCGACCGTCTCCGGCGCGTGGTTCGGGAACAGGTTGATCGTGATGTCGCCCTTGTTCGTGTGCAGGATCGCCTGCGGCTCAGCCATGTCGAGTGGTCCTCACGTTGGTCTGTGGTGGCCCGGTTCCGGGTCGGATCGATCCTACGGTGACCGGGGTTGGGTGGACGTGATGGGATGAGCCCGTACGACGACTTCGCGGCCGGCCCCACTCGGGGGCGCCGGCCACCCTGGGAAAGGACGTCCTGATGTTGAAGAAGCTGCTGGTCCTCGGAGCTCTCGGTGCGATCGCCGTCGGCGTCGCGAAGAAGCTCCAGGCGGGTGCCGCCACGGACGGAGGCGGGTGGCAGTCGTCGTACGACCCGGCGCCCGCGCCGGCCGCGCCGTCCTCGTCCACCGCGCCTCAGGACACCGCCGCGAAGGCGGCCGCCGAGGCTCCCGATGACGTCCCGCCGCCGCCGGTCGACATCCCGCCGGCCAAGACCGAGGTCGACCCGCTGACCGACCCCCTCCCGGAGGAGGACGCCTGAGCAAGGACCGTCAGGCGGTCGCTGCGGCGAACAGCTCGGGGTTCTCGGCCTTGTAGCGCTGCGAGACCTTGTGCTCCACGACGAACATCAGACCCGGGATCACGCCGGCGATGATGACCGTCGCGATGTAGCCCAGCGACCAGCCTGCCCTGCGGGTGAACGGCACGGCCACCACGAGGTAGGCCATGTAGAAGTAGCCGTGGATCATCCACAGCCACCACAGGTCCGGCACGCCGCTGTCGATCTTGTGCGCGACGTAGTCGATCGTCGCGGCGAGGAGGAACACACCGACCGTGATCGCGAGGATCCGGTAGGCGGGGAAGAGCTTCGTCACGACCCCGAGGCTACGGGGTCATCGGTTGCTGCCTCGTCGGCGCCGCCCTCCGGACCCGGCTCGGCCGTGGTCTCGCGCACATGCTTGAACCAGATGAAGATCGCGAACCCCGCGAAGAACCACCACTCGAAGGCGTAGAGCAGGTTCCGCAGCGAGGTGGACGCCCCCACCGACGGCAGCTGGCTGAGCGTGGCCGCCTCGAGCCCGGAGTCGGGGTGCTTGGCGATCACGTAGCCGCCGTACAGGTCCTGGTGGACGCGCTGGGCGATCGACGAGATCTGCAGCTGCGGCAGGACGGCGTCGTGCGGGTCCGGGTCGGGGATGTCGCTGCCCTCGGGCGGCTGCAGCCACCCGGTGACCTCGGCGGTCGCCGCGGGCGGAGCCGGTACGGCGGACGGGCGGGTCCCCACCGGCACCCACCCCCGCACGACCGGCACGGCCGGCGCCGACGGACCGCCGCTGGTGAGCGGGGTGACCACCCACAGGCCCTCGCGGCCGTGGTCGTCGCGCCGGTCCTGGACCAGGACGGTGGCACCGGTGAGCCAGGTGCCCTTCACGTCGACCGGCTGACCGACCCCGTCCCCGGGGAAGGGCGCGTCGTGGCCGAGGACCTGGTCGATCGGCACCGGGATGGCGTTGGTGAGGTCGCGCTGCTCGGCGACGCGGTGCTGGTGCCACACGTCGAACTGCCAGTAGCCGAGGCCGCCCGCGGCCGCCACGGCCAGCACGACCAGGAGGTGGGCGCCCCACAGCCTCGGACTCCACCACCTCACCACGGCTCCCAGGGTAGGCCGAGCGTGCTCAGCCGAGCGCGGCGGCCAGCTCCTCGGCGGTCGTGACGATCGCCGACGCGCGGGCGTCCTCCAGCTCGCCGTCGAGCGCGTAACCCCAGCGCACCCCGACGCAGTCGATCCCGTGGGTGCGCGCGCCGTGCACGTCGTGCATCCGGTCGCCCACCATCCGCACCGCGCCCGGGTCGGGACGGCCCAGCCGCTCCAGCACGCGGTCGATGACCAGCGCCTTCGTGCCGAGCGAGCCGTCGAGCTCGTCCCCGCCGATGGTCGTGAACAGGTCGGCGAGACCGTGGTGCGCGACGATCTCGCGCACGTGGACCTCGGGCTTGCTGGAGGCGACCGCGAGGGTCACCCCGTCGGCGACCAGTCGCTCGAGCAGGGCTGCCATGCCGGCGTACACGGGAGCATCGAGCATCGCCGTCGTGTAGCGCTCGCGGTAGCTGGCGATCACCGGCAGCACCAGCTCCTCGCCGACCAGCGGCGGCAGCGACTCGTAGAACGGCGGCCCGAGCAGCGCCCGGGCGGCGGTGGGCTCCAGCGGCGCCAGCCCGTGCACGCCGAAGGCGTGGGCCAGCGAGCTGAGGATCGGCTCCGCGGAGTCGGTGAGGGTGCCGTCGAGATCGAAGAGCACGTACGTCGGTCGCACCCCCGCATCCTCGCATCGTGGGAGGATCAGGCCCGTGCCGATCCACCACCTCAACTGCGGGACGATGAACCCGCCGATCACGCCACCCATGGTGGCCCACGTGTTCCTGGTCGAGCGGGCCGAGGGACTCCTGCTGGTCGACACCGGTTTCGGGACCGGCGACATCGCGAACCCACGCCGCCTCGGCGCGCCCTTCCGGCTGGCGACCCGCGCCGCCCTCGACACCGCCGAGACCGCGCTGGCCCAGGTCCAGCGGCTCGGCCACCGCCCCGAGGACGTCACCGACATCGCCGTCACCCACCTCGACCTCGACCACGCCGGTGGTCTCGGCGACTTCCCGAACGCCCGCGTGCACCTGCACGCGAGCGAGCTGGCCGCGGCCCGCCACCCGAGCACGCGCGAGAAGCCGCGCTACATCCAGGCCCAGTGGGCGCACGGCCCGCAGTGGGTCGAGCACCGCGAGGGCAGCGACGACTGGTTCGGGTTCGCCTCGGCGAGCGTGCTCGGCGACGACGTGGTGCTGATCCCGCTGCACGGCCACACCCGCGGTCACAGCGGGATCGCCGTACGCCGCGAGGACGGGTCGTGGCTGCTGCACGCGGGCGACGCGTTCTTCAACACCCACCAGATGGACGCGACGCCGTCGTGCCCGGCTTCGCTCACGGCCTTCCAGCGGCTGATGGCGATGGACAACGCGGCCCGGATCGCCAACGTGGAGCGGCTGCACGAGCTGGCCAACGGCCACCCCGAGATCACCGTCGTGTGTGCCCACGACAAGGCGATGTACGAGGCCCTCGCGGGCTGATCCCTACTGCGCGCAGACGGCGAACGGCAGCTTCTGCTGCGTCGTGAGCTGCGCCGCCACGGCCGGGCGGCTCACCTGGTAGCCGAGCCGCCCGGTCGACGGGTCTGCCACCCCCTGCGCGAAGCCGGTGCCGAAGTCGGGCTTGACCGCCGGCAGCACGCCGGCCAGCCGGAGCCGGGCGAAGATGTCGGTGCGGTCCTCGCCGAGGGTGACCGTCGCGAGCTCGCCGCCGAACGCGATCGCGAACCCGTCCAACGGCTGCAGCTGGCCGACCATCTGCTTCGAGCCGCTGGCCAGCTGCGCCGACGT
The DNA here is from genome assembly GCA_035248385.1 of Nocardioides sp. Lineage (GTDB taxonomy): Bacteria > Actinomycetota > Actinomycetes > Propionibacteriales > Nocardioidaceae > Nocardioides. The sequence goes on from DATFHM010000012.1 coordinate 3,923, forward strand.
ACCAGCCCCGAAGACGCTGTCGAGGTCGAGACATCCGCGCTGGAGGTACGTCGCGTCCGCCGGCCGCCCGACGAGCGCGACCAGGGCCGCGTCGTGTCCCCACGAGTCGGCGCCCGCGGGAGGTGCCGCGGAGGTGACGAGGTGGTCCGCCTGGTCGACGACCGCACCCTTGAGCACGCCGACCTTCGCCTGCGCGGCACGCGCGACCTGGGCCATCGACAGGCTCTCGCGGAAGGACATCACCCAGCCGCTCTGCCCGCCGCCGGAGTACGTCGCCTCCCAGCTCACGTCGTCGGCGCCGAAGCCGAACCGCCGCCGCAGCTCGGCGTCCACGGGGTGCAGCAGACCGGGCGACAGCGCCGCCGTGGTGGGCAGCTCGCTCCAGAACCGGACGCGGTCAGCGGCCGGGGAGCGGCCGGTCAGCTCGCCGAACCCGAGGGTGAGCCGCACCTGGGAGAAGTCGGTCAGCTCCAGCCGCGTCGCTGCGGCCGGCACGAGGGGCAGCACGGCGGAGGACGGGTCGAGCGTCCCGTCGTACGACTCGATCACGGTGGCCGTGTGCGGATCGGCCTGGTAGACCGGCGGGTGCGCCGTGCTGCACGCGCTCAGCAGGCACGCCGCGAGCAGCCCCGCTCCCAGCCCGGCCACCCTCACCCCGCAGATCTTGCCATGCCAGTTTGACGGCGGCCGGTGGTGGAGAGGAGTTTCGGTGTCAGCGGGATCGCCTCCGACGGTCCCGACCTCGGGCAGACAGGACGAGATCATGGGCAGCAACGGCGCGGTCGGCATGGACGTCACCGGCCTGCACTCCGCAGGCACCACCATGGCGGGCCGCAGCAGCACCGCGCAGGTCCACGCCAACGGCGTGAAGAACGGCGTCGACGACGCGGCCGGCGTCGCGGGCCACCCGCTGGTGAAGGCGGCCCTCACCGCGCTGCTCGACGACCACATCCTCGACCCGGCGATCAAGCTCCCCGGCCTGATCGGTGGCGGCGGCGAGCACGTCGCCAACCTGGCCGCGACCGGCCGCAGCTCCGACGAGGAGGGCGCTCGCGACGTCAAGGTCCACGCCGACGCCGCCGAGGCCCACGCGACCACCCTCAACCGCAGCATCAACAACCCCGCCTGACCTCAGGCCCGTCGATCTCGGGAGACGACCATGGGCAGCCCCTTCGAAGACTTCAAGGACCTCTACGGCAGCTCGCCGCAGTCGATCATCGAGGCCGCGCACGCGCCCGGTGTGCACGCCGAGCAGCTGCGCCAGCTCGGCACCGACCTGCTCCAGGACTCGCGCAAGAGCGACGCCGCCACGATCGGCGACCTGAAGCAGATCAGCCAGACCGCCAAGGACGCGGCCGGGCACGCCGAGAAGCTGGCCGCGTCCGGCCAGCTCGCCTCGGGCTGCCTGCTCAAGTTCGGCAGCGACGGGTCCACCTTCGACTCCAACGTCGCCGCCCTGAACGCCCGGGTCCTCAACGCGGCGTACGGTGCCCAGCACGACCCCGACGTGAAGTCGGGGAAGATCAAGATCGACGTCGCGCAGATGCGCGCCGACCTGACCGTCCAGCTGCGTCCGACGTACAACGGCTACGTCCGCGACCTCGACCACCAGGCCTCCGAGGTCGCCGGGATCCTCAAGGCCGGCCCGGACAACCTCGACAACATCAAGAAGCTCATCCGCGAGGGCTTCATCCCGCTCACGGCGGCCACGGACTGGCCGGGCCTGAAGCTGACCACCGACGACAAGCAGGCCTACTACAGGTCGCTGTTCAGCCGGATGACCACCGAGGAGCAGATCGCCTGGGTCAACCAGAACAAGGACAAGCTGCCGCCCGAGGCGGCGCCCGGGCTCAGCCCGGAGGTCCAGCAGCACTTCGCCGACGAGGTCGCCGGCGCCATCAAGGCGAAGGGCACCGTCAACGCCGACACGGTGCGGCTGATGGCCTTCTTCCAGAGCCAGCAGGCCTATGCGCACGAGCTGTTCAGCCAGGTGTCGCCGCGCGACATCGCCGGCGAGGTGGAGGACTTCAACAACAACCTCTTCCCCCGCAACCCCGACGGCCTGACGTCACCCGACAAGGGTCAGCTCGACCTCTACAAGAGCTTCCTGACCGCGGCCGGCAACACGCTGGCCACCTACTCCAACGCGACCGGGCAGTACGCCCCGCCGGGCGGGCCGAGCGCGCTGGCCGACCAGTGGTTCAAGGCCATCACCGACGACAGCCACCAGCAGGACAGCGCCGCGCTGACCCTCCTGATCCGGGCCGGCGGGCAGCAGTCGACGTACGACACCGGCTTCCTGGGCGACCTGACCGGCAAGACCTACGAGTGGGAGATCAAGCACGACGGTGCCGTGTGGAGCCCCCGCGACACCGATGTCACCTACAACCCGTGGGACCCGCCGCACGTGACCGCGACGGGCGACTACACCTACGGCTGGACCGGCGGGATGAAGGCGACCGACGGCCTGGCCAACCTGCTCGGCGGCATGGCGCACTCGCCGGAGGCGGCCCAGAGCTTCTTCCTCGGCCACTACCCCGGCTCCACGCAGGACCTGAACCACCGCATGGACTACCTGATCGGCGGCGGCGACCAGCGCACGTGGGACGGCGCCGACAACAGCGACGACGGCGACGGCCTGGGGTTGGCGCTGCAGGCCGCGACGGTGGGTCAGGACACCCGCACCGCGGACGGCACGCTGATCGCGGACAAGCTCTTCACGAACATCGCGAAGTACGGCGGGCACGCCGACAGCACCTTCGACGACAAGTGGCACGTCGGGCCCAACATGACCGACAGCCTCGGCACCATCGCCGCCGGCTACACCGGCGATCTCTACGACATGCTGAGCAACACGCCGCCCGACGCCGGCGCCACGCACCTGCACATCTCGCAGAGCGAGCTGACCCGCGTGCTGGGCGAGATCGGCGGGTCCGACAGCCACACCGGGCTCGAGACGCTGACCACCGCGATGCTGCTCGAGACCCGCAACCA
>DATFHM010000013.1:0-20618 GCA_035248385.1 Nocardioides sp.
TGCAGACCGCCGGCGAAGCGCAGCGTCGAGGCGACCTCCGCCTTGCGGCAGCAGACCTTCGTCACCGGGATCGCCGAGAGCTCTGCCTTGACCTGACCCGTCATCGCCATGGGGACGATCCTCGCATGCGCGTCAACGACCGTCGCCACGAGCGAAGACGCGGGCGTACGTCGCTGCGAGGCGGGTCACGTCGTGGCGGGGGGTGCCGTCGTCGGCCGCGATGTCGTCGAGCACCAGGTGCGCCCCGAGGGTCTGCACCATCTGCACCAGCTCGTCGTGGTGCTCCGGGTCACTCTCAACACTCGCCCGGTCCGCGATCACGGTGTCGATGACGAGGTCCGGCGCGTGCTCGAGGAGCACGCCGAGGTGGTGGGCCGGGCTGAAGCCGCCGGTCTCCCCCGGCTGCTCGGCCAGGTTGAGCACGACGACCAGGCGGGCCGTCGTACGGACCAGTGCGTCGCGCAGCTGGGGCACGAGCAGGTGCGGGATGACCGAGCTGAACCACGAGCCCGGGCCGAGCACGGCCCAGTCGGCCTCCTCGATGGCCGCGACGACCGCGGGGCTGACGTCGGGGTCCTTCGGGACGAGGGCCACCGAGTCGATCACCCCGTCGGTGGTCGCCACCTCGACCTGGCCGCGCACCGCCACGAGCGCGTCCGGGTCGTCGGGGACCAGCCCGCGCACCTCGGCGGTGATGTCCATCGGGGTGAGCGCCATGGGCAGCACCCGGCCCTTGGCGCCGAGCAGCCGGCCCACCCAGTCGAGTGCGTCCACGTGGTCGCCGAGCAGCTCCCACAGGCCCACGATCAGCAGGTTGCCGACGACGTGGTCGCGCATGTCGCCGTCACCCGCGAAGCGGTGCTGGAGCAGCTGGGCCCAGGTCGCGCCCCACTCGTCGTCGCCGCACAGCGCGGCCAGCGCCATCCGCAGGTCGCCCGGCGGCAGCACGTCGAACTGGCCGCGCAACCGGCCCGACGAGCCGCCGTTGTCCGCCACCGTGACGATGGCGGTCAGCTCGTCGATGGTCAGGTCGTCGACCAGGTGCCGCAGCGCGCTGAGCGAGGCGTGCAGGCCGTGCCCGCCGCCGAGCGCGACGACCGCCTGGGCACGGTCACCGAAGTACAGGTCTGTCACGTCACTCCCGCCCGAGATCGCGGTGGATGGCCTGCGCGAGGTAGCCCAGGTCCCGCAGCCGCTGGGCGATCTCCTCGCTCATCGCGACGCTGCGGTGCTTGCCGCCCGTGCAGCCTACGGCGACACGGAAGAAGCGCTTGCCCTCGCGCAGGTAGCCCTCGGCCACCCCGGTCAGGACCGGCACGTAGCCCTGCAGGAACTCCTCGGCGCCGGGCTGGGACTTCACGAACTCCGCCACGTCGTCGTCGCGGCCGGTGTGGTTGCGCAGCTCGGGAACCCAGAACGGGTTGGGCAGGAACCTCATGTCGGCCACGTAGTCGGCGTCGATCGGGATGCCGTACTTGAACCCGAAGCTCACCACCGACACCCGCAGCCGGGTCGCGTCGTCGGTGCCGAACGCCTCCGCGATGCGCGAGGTGAGCTGGTGGATGTTGATGTTGCTGGTGTCGATCACCAGGTCGGCGCCGCTGCGGAGGTCGCTGAGCGCAATCCGCTCCCGGTGGATGCCGTCGAGCAGGCGTCCGCCCTCCTGCAGCGGGTGCGGGCGGCGGGCGGCCTCCTGGCGCCGGACGAGGACCTCGTCGCCGGCATCGAGGAACAGCAGGGTCGTATCCCGGCCCGCGACGCCCTGCGCCAGGGTGTTGGCCAGGCTCTGGAAGAAGGACCCGGACCGTACGTCGACCACGACCGCGATGGGCTGCCGCGGGCCCTGGCTCTCGTCGACCAGCCGGACGACCTCGGGCAGGACGCTGGGCGGCAGGTTGTCGACGACGAAGTAGCCGAGGTCCTCGAGCTCCTTCGCCGCCGTGCTGCGCCCGGCGCCGGTCATGCCGGTGACGACGACGAGCTGGCCGTGCCCGTCGGCGGGCGGTGCGTCAGTCATGGCTGCCATTCTTCCGGGTCGCCGACCGCTTCGCGTCGTCGAGCGCCACCGCGTCCTTGATCGCGGCCGCGGTGCGCGGCCCGATGCCCGGTACGACGGCCAGCTCCTCGACCGTCGCCGTGCGCAGCTTCTTCAGCGAGCCGAAGTGGCGCAGCAGGGTCTTGCGGCGTACCTCCCCCAGCCCGGGTACGTCGTCCAGCACCGACTCGACCATCGACGAGGACCGCCGGTTGCGGTGGTGCGTGATCGCGAACCGGTGCGCCTCGTCGCGGACCCGCTGCAGCAGGTAGAGGCCCTCGGACGTGCGGGGCAGGATGACCGGGTCCTCCTGGCCGGGCAGCCACACCTCCTCGAGCCGCTTGGCCAGGCCGCAGACGGGGATGTCGTCGATGCCGAGCTCGTCGAGGGCGCGCTTGGCCGCCGCGACCTGCGGCGCCCCACCGTCCACGACCACCAGCCCCGGGGCGTAGGCGAACTTCCGCGGGCGGCCGGTGTCGGGGTCGACCAGCATCGGGCCCTGGTCGCCGTCGCCGGCGCGGAGCTCGCTGTTCGCCTGCTCGTCCAGCAGCCGCTTGAACCGCCGGGTGATGACCTCGTGCATCGCCTTGACGTCGTCGGAGCCGTCCTGGTCCTTGATCACGAACCGGCGGTACTCCCCCTTGCGGGACAGCCCGTCCTCGAAGACCACCATCGACGCGACGATCTCGGTGCCCTGCAGGTGCGAGACGTCGTAGCACTCGATCCGCAGCGGCGCGTCGTCCAGCTCGAGCGCGTCGGCGATCTCGGCGAGCGCCCGATTGCGAGTGGTCAGGTCGCTCGCGCGCTTGGTCTTGTGCAGCGCCAGCGCCTCGTTGGCGTTGCGCGCGACCGTGGCCTGCAGCGCCTTCTTGTCGCCCCGCTGCGGCACCCGGATGTCGACCCGGCTCCCCCGCAGGTCGCCGAGCAGCTGCTCGAAGGTGGCCAGGTCCGGCGGCAGAGCCGGCACCAGGATCTCCCGCGGCACGGCGTCGCGGGCCTCCTCGGGCTCCACGCCGGCGTACAGCTGGAGCAGGAAGGTCTCGACCAGCTCGGGGGTGCCGCCCTCCTCGGTGCGGTCGGCGACCCAGCCACGCTGGCCCCGGATCCGGCCGCCGCGCACGTAGAAGATCTGCACGGCGACCTCGAGCGGGTCCTCGGCGAGCGCGATCACGTCCGCGTCCGCGCCGTCGCCGAGGACGACCGCCTGCTTCTCGAGCGCCTTGTGCATCGCGCCGAGGTCGTCGCGCAGCCGGGCGGCCTTCTCGAAGTCGAGGGCGTCGGAGGCGGCGTACATCTCCTTCTCGATGCGCTTGGTGAACGCGGCGGTGCGACCGGCCATGAACTCGCAGAAGTCGTCGACGATCGCGCGGTGGTCCTCGGCGCTGATGCTGCCGACGCACGGCGCCGAGCACTTGTCGATGTAGCCGAGCAGGCAGGGCCGGCCGATCTGGCCCGACCGCTTGAAGACGCCGTTGCTGCACGACCGCATCGGGAAGACCCGGAGCAGGATGTCGACGGTCTCGCGGATCGCCCAGGCGTGGCTGTACGGGCCGAAGTAGCGGGTGCCCTTGCGCTTCGCGCCGCGCCCGACCATCACCCGCGGGAACTCCTCGCCGACGGTGACGGCCAGCCAGGGATAGGACTTGTCGTCGCGGTACTTCACGTTGAAGCGCGGGTCGAACTCCTTGATCCAGGAGTACTCCAGCTGGAGCGCCTCGACCTCGGTCTTCACGACCGTCCACTCGACGGTCGCCGCGGTGGTGACCATCGTCGCGGTGCGCGGGTGGAGGTTCGACACGTCCTGGAAGTACGACGTCAGCCGCGCCCGCAGGTTCTTGGCCTTGCCCACGTAGATGACCCGGCCGGACTTGTCGCGCCACCGGTACACGCCCGGCTCGGTGGGGATGTCCCCGGTGCGGGGACGGTTGAGCAGCGGCACGGACCCAACCCTACGGAGGGGTGCCGACGGTGCCGAAGATTTTAAGTCCAGCGGTTTACTATTTTTTCATGCGTCCCGTCGATCCCTATGGCCAGCGGCTGACGACCTCGCCCGCAGCAGCGGCGGCGTACGGCGAAGGCCTGCTGGACGTGCTGCGCCTGCGGACCGGCGCCTTCGCCCACTTCGCCGAGGCCATCGCGCTCGACCCGACGTTCGCGCTCGGGCACGCGGCGCTCGCGCTGCTGGGCCACGAGATGGGCGCGGCGGTCGACGTCGCCGCTCGGGTCTCCTGGGCGCAGGTCCACGCCGCCCGCGCCGGGGAGCGGGAGCGCTCGCACGTCCACGCGCTCACCCGCTACCTCGACGGCGACACCGGCCCGCTGCTGCGCCACGTCACCGAGCACCCTCGCGACGCCCTGCTGCTGTCGATCGCGGTGCCGACCATCGCGTTCGCGGGCGCCACCGAGGTCCCCGAGCAGGCGTGGGCCCTCGTCGAGGGCGCGGCGCCGGCGTACGGCGACGACTGGTGGTACGCCGGGCTGCTGGCCTTCGTGCGCCAGGAGCAGTGTCGCTTCGACGAGGCCATGACGCTCTCGTGCGCGTCGCTCGCCGTCGAGCCGGGCGCGGGCCACTCCGCGCACGCCCGCGCGCACGCGCACTACGAGACGGGCGACCACGAGGCGGGGCTCGCCTGGATGAGCGACTGGGTGCTCGCCGACGGCGCGCGGACCGAGTCGCTGTCGCACTTCTCCTGGCACGCGGCGATGCACGAGCTGTCTCTCGGCGACCTGGACGCCGTACGTCGCCGCTACCGCTCCCAGCTGGACCCGCACGGCGCGGTCGGCTGCCGGGCGCTGGTCGACGGCGGCTCGCTCCTGCTGCGCTGGGCACTGACCCCGGACGCCACCGACGTCCCCGACTTCGGGGAGATCATCGCCGCCACCCGGCCGGGCACCCTGGAGCAGCCGGCCACGCCGTTCCTCGCCCTGCACGTCGCGACCGCCCGGCTCGCCTGCGGGGACGCGGACGCGCTCGACGGCCTCGAGCGCTGGGCATCGGCGCACGAGCACCCCACGTTCCAGGCCGTCGTGGCGCCCCTCGCGGGAGCGCTCGCCGGCATGGTCCGAGGTCGGTGCTCGGAGGCCGCCGACCGGCTCCGCGCGCTCGGCCCCCGGGTCTGGCGGCTCGGCGGGTCCGACGCCCAGCGCGAGATCGTCGAGGAGGCCCGGATCGCCGCGCTCATCCGGGCCGAGCGCTGGGACGAGGCCCGCGCCGTCCTCGACGCGCGGCTCGACCGCCGACGCTCGCCACGCGACAGCGCGTGGCGAGCGAGCGTGGGCGCCCAGGTCGCGTCCTAGACCTTCGCGGCCCGCTTCGCCCTCGTCTGCTTGGCCTCGCGCCCCTCGAGCAGCGGCTTGAGGAAGGCGCCGGTGTGGCTGGCCTCGACCTTGACGATGTCCTCGGGGCTGCCCTGCGCGACGACCGTGCCGCCGCGGGAACCACCCTCGGGACCCATGTCGACGATCCAGTCGGCCGTCTTGATGACGTCGAGGTTGTGCTCGATGACCAGGACGGTGTTGCCCTTGTCGACCAGGCTGGACAGCACGCCGAGCAGCTTGCGGATGTCCTCGAAGTGCAGACCCGTGGTCGGCTCGTCGAGCACGTAGACCGTGCGCCCCGTCGACCGCTTCTGCAGCTCGGCGGCCAGCTTCACGCGCTGCGCCTCGCCACCGGAGAGCGTCGTCGCCGGCTGGCCGAGCCGGACGTAGCCCAGACCCACCTCGCACAGCGTCTTCATGTGCCGCGCGATGGCCGGCACCGCGGCGAAGAACTCCGCGGCCTCCTCGATCGGCATGTCGAGCACGTCCGCGACCGTCTTGCCCTTGTAGTGCACCTCGAGCGTCTCGCGGTTGTAGCGGGCGCCGTGGCAGACCTCGCACGGGACGTAGACGTCCGGCAGGAAGTTCATCTCGATCTTGATCGTGCCGTCGCCGGCGCACGCCTCGCAGCGACCGCCCTTGACGTTGAACGAGAACCGGCCCTGCAGGTAGCCGCGGACCTTCGCCTCGGGCGTCTGGGCGAACAGCTTGCGGACGTGGTCGAAGACACCCGTGTACGTCGCCGGGTTGGACCGCGGGGTCCGCCCGATCGGCGACTGGTCGACGTGGATCACCTTGTCGACGTGCTCGAGGCCGGTGATCTTCTGGTGCCGGCCGGGGATGGCCCGCGCGCCGTAGATCTGCTTGGCGAGCGAGGTGTAGAGGATGTCGTTGACCAGGGTCGACTTGCCGGAGCCGGACACGCCGGTGACCGCCACGAACATCCCGAGCGGGAACGCCACGTCGACGTTCTGCAGGTTGTGCTCCTTGGCGCCGATCACCTTGAGCTCGCGCCCGATGGTGCGCGGGCGGCGGACGGCCGGCACGGCGATCTCGCGGCGACCCGACAGGTACTGCCCGGTCAGCGAGTCGCGGTGCTCGAGCAGGTCCTTCACCGTGCCGGAGTGGATGACCTGACCGCCGTGCTCGCCGGCGCCCGGGCCGATGTCGACGATCCAGTCGGCGACCTTGATGGTGTCCTCGTCGTGCTCGACGACGATCAGCGTGTTGCCGAGGTCCTTGAGGCGGACCAGGGTCTCGATCAGCTTCTGGTTGTCGCGCTGGTGCAGGCCGATCGACGGCTCGTCCAGGACGTAGAGGACACCGACCAGGCCGGCGCCGATCTGCGTGGCGAGCCGGATCCGCTGCGCCTCGCCACCGGACAGGCTGCCCGACGGGCGGTCGAGCGAGAGGTAGTCGAGGCCGACGTCGAGCAGGAAGTTCAGCCGCTCCTGGATCTCCTTGAGCACCCGCTCGCCGATCTGCCGCTCGCGGGCGGTCAGGTCCAGGTTGCGCAGGTAGTCGGCGGCGTCGCTGATCGGCATCGCGCAGACCTCGGCGATATTCCTGCCACCGGAGCCGAGCGTCACCGACAGCGACACCGGCTTGAGCCGGGACCCGCGGCAGGTCGGGCACGGCACCTCGCGCATGAAGCCCTCCATGCGCTCGCGGCTGACGTCGCTCTCCGCCTCGCGGTGCCGGCGCTCGACGTACCGCCGCACGCCCTCGAAGTCGGCGTAGTACGCGCGCTCGCGGCCGTAGCGGTTGCGCGTCACGACGTGGACCTTCGTGGGGTGGCCGTCGAGGATCGACTTCTGCGCCTTCGCGGGCAGCTTCTCCCACGGGGTGTCGACGTCGAAGCCGATCTCCTCGCCCAGCGCGATGAGCAGCTTGCCGAAGTAGTCGGCCACGTGGGCGTGGCTCCACGGCTGCAGGGCGCCCTCGGCCAGGGTCGCGGTCGGGTCGGGCACGACCAGCTCGGGGTCGACCTCCATCCGGGTGCCGAGACCGGTGCACGCGGGGCAGGCGCCGAACGGGCTGTTGAACGAGAACGAGCGCGGCTCGAGGTCGTCGGTGTCGATGGGGTGCTCGTTGGGGCACGCCATCTTCTCGCTGAACCGCAGCTCCTCGCCGGTGTCGACGAAGTCGAAGAGCACCAGGCCCCCGGCCAGGCCGAGGGCGGTCTCCACCGAGTCGGTGAGCCGTCGCTTGGCGGACTCCTTGACCGCGAGCCGGTCGACGACCACCTCGATCGTGTGCTTGAGCTTCTTGTCCAGCGCGGGCGGGTTGTCCAGCGGGTGCAGCTCGCCGTCGACCCGGGCGCGGGAGAAGCCCTGCGTCTGGAGCTGGCGGAAGAGGTCGACGTACTCCCCCTTGCGGCCGCGGATCACCGGTGCCAGCACCTGGAACCGGGCGCCCTCCTCGAGCGCGAGGATCCGGTCGACGATCTGCTGCGGCGTCTGCCGCTCGATCGGGGCGCCGCAGGTCGGGCAGTGCGGGCGGCCGGCGCGCGCGTAGAGCAGGCGGAGGTAGTCGTAGACCTCGGTGATCGTGCCGACCGTCGACCGCGGGTTCTTCGACGTGGACTTCTGGTCGATCGAGACCGCCGGGCTGAGGCCCTCGATGAAGTCGACGTCCGGCTTGTCCATCTGGCCGAGGAACTGACGGGCGTACGCCGACAGCGACTCGACGTACCGCCGCTGGCCCTCGGCGAAGATGGTGTCGAACGCCAGACTCGACTTGCCGGAGCCGGACAGGCCGGTGAAGACGATGAGGGAGTCTCGGGGGAGGTCGATCGAGACGTCCTTGAGGTTGTGCTCGCGGGCGCCCCGGATGATCAGCTGGTCCTGCACCCTGCCAGCCTACGGACGGCCACCGACATCCCTTGATTCGCGAGCCGGACGGAGCGGGATGATGGTGCCCGTGAACCCCATCGAGGCAGTCCTGGACGCGACCGACCGGTACCTGAGCTCCCTGGAGGGGGTCACCGACGAGCAGCTCCGCGAGCCGAGCCTGCTGCCAGGCTGGAGCCGGGGCCACGTGGTGGCGCACGTCGCCCTCAACGCGCACGGCATCGCGCGGGCGCTGCGCGGCGCGCGGACCGGAGAGCCGGTCGCCATGTACGACTCGCAGGACGCCCGGAACGCCGACGTCGAGGAGCGGTCCGCCGGGTCCGCCGAGGAGCTGCGCGCGTTCAGCCAGATGAGCGCGCTCCGGCTGGCCGGCGAGCTGCGGCTGATGAAGGCCGGCGTCAGCATCGAGCGGGTGCCGGACGGGCCGGTCATGGACGCGCCGACGATCGTCGAGGCCCGCTGGCGCGAGGTCGAGGTGCACCGGGCCGACCTGGGTCTCGGCTACGCACCCACCGACTGGCCCCTCCCCTTCGCCGCGTTCGCGCTCGAGGCGGCCGCCGCCGACCGGGGCGACCAGGTGTCGCTGACCCTGCACGCCCACGACCTCGAGCGCACCTTCCTGGTGGGCGGCGGAGGACACGGCGTCGCGGGCCGCGCGGGTGATCTCGCGTGGTGGCTGCTGGGGCGCGGGGACGGGTCCGCGCTCACCTCGACGCGGGCGCTGCCTAGTCTGGGGGCATGGCGATGACCTACTCGGGCGACGTGAAGCCGGGCGGACCGGAGGACGTGCGCGAGCTCGCGCACCTGACCATCACCAAGGTCGCGGTCGACCCGAAGATGGCCAACAACGCGTACCTCCTGCGCTGCACCACCACCGGTGAGCAGCTGCTGATCGACGCGGCCGACGAGGCGCCCCGGCTGCTCGAGCTCATCGGCGACGGCGGCCTCGGCACCGTCGTCACGACGCACCAGCACTGGGACCACCACCGCGCGCTCGCCGCCGTCGTGGAGGCCACCGGCGCGCGCGTCATCGCCGGCGAGCCCGACGCCGACGCGATCACCGACCAGACCGGCGTCGAGGTGACCCGCCGGGTCGGCGACGGCGACCACGTGATGCTCGGCGACTGCCGGCTCGAGGTCGTCCGGATCACCGGCCACACCCCCGGCTCCATCGTCATCGCGTACGACGACCGCGACTCCGGCGGCACCTGGCACCTGTTCACGGGCGACTCGCTGTTCCCCGGCGGCGTCGGCGCGACCTTCGGCGACTCCTCCGCCTTCGCGATCCTCATCGACGACGTCGAGGCCAAGCTGTTCGGCCAGTTCCCCGACGACACCTGGTTCTACCCGGGCCACGGCGCCGACGGCGTGCTGGGCAACGAGCGGCCGAGCCTGCCGGAGTGGCGCGAGCGTGGGTGGTAGCTACACCCGCCGGTTGACCGACTCCGAGTAGGCCAGCGGGCGGTACAGGAGGATCGGATCGTCGGACAGCTCGATGCCGTCGACCACCCGCGTCGGGTCGAAGACGGTGACTCCCCCATCCGCCTCCGGGTCGGGCGCGACCGCTGTGATGGTGAAGGTGCCGGCGTCGAAGGTCTCGGAGGTCCTCCACACCGACATCGGGTCGTGGGGGTCGTCGCCCTCGGCGGCGACGGAGACCTCGAGCGTGAAGGTCACCGGACCGGCCGCCAGGCGGGCCTCCATCTCCTCGCGCAGGCGGTCGGGACCGCTGAACGAGCCGGCGAACGCGGGCGAGGTCGGGCGGAGCACGTAGCGCACCCACACGCCCGTTCCGTCGGCGGCGGCCCACTTGTAGGCGTGGACCGGGTAGTACGTCGGATCGGCGTACGACGTCGGCGAGGCGATCGCCTTCGCCTTCGCGTTCGCCACCAGCGGTCCGAACGCGTCGCGGTGCTTGAGCAGGAAGAGCGGGAGCTTCACCGGCGACTGCGCGGCCTCGACGAACTCGATGAAGTCCTCGGGGGTGCGGACGACGAAGCGCGGCGCGGTCTGGCCGAGCAGGTCCGTCGCCGTGCCGTCGGGCAGCTGCAGCTTGACGGCCATCCCGCGCACGTCGGGCGCCTTGTCGGGCGCCTTGGGGTTGCCGCCGCCGTTCGACCAGCGCACGAGCACCGGGACCGACTCGCCGGACAGGTGCAGCGCCCGCGACAGCTCGCCGGCTCGTGGGGTCGCGGTGAAGGTGCCCGTGTAGTAGGAGCCCTTCGCGTGCAGGGACCGGTGCTTGCCCGATCCGGTCCGGAACGCAGCGCGGATGCGGTCGATGGCGGAAGCCGGCGTCGGGTCGCTCACCTGCGCAACATAGCGCGGACGGTTGGGGTTGCGGCATAGATTCGGGGCGGGCCGGCGCGTGACGGCCGGACGGAGGTGCGCTGTGATCGAGGCGATCGGGCTGACCAAGACGTACGGCGAGAACCGGGCCGTCGACGACCTGTCCTTCACCATCCGGCCCGGTGTGGTCACCGGCTTCCTCGGCCCCAACGGCGCCGGCAAGTCCACCACGATGCGGCTGCTGCTGGATCTCGATGCACCCACCAGCGGCCGGGCGACCGTCAACGGCAGGCGCTACCGCGACCACGCCGCTCCCCTGCGCGAGGTCGGGGCGCTGCTGGAGGCCAAGGCCGTGCACAGCGGACGCAGCGCCCGCAACCACCTGCGCGCGCTGGCCGCCACCAACGGCATCCCCCGCGCCCGCGTCGACGAGGTGCTGGGCATCGTCGGCCTCGACAGCGTCGCGGGCAAGCGGGCCGGAGGCTTCTCGCTCGGCATGGGACAGCGGCTCGGCATCGCGTCCGCGCTCCTCGGCGACCCGGCGACCCTCCTCCTCGACGAACCGGTCAACGGGCTCGACCCCGAGGGCGTCCTCTGGGTCCGCACGCTGCTCAAGCGGCTCGCCGGCGAGGGCCGCACGGTCTTCGTCTCCTCGCACCTGATGAGCGAGATGGCGCTCACCGCCGACCACCTCGTCGTCGTCGGCAAGGGCCGGCTGATCGCGGACTCCTCGGTGGCCGACCTCACCCGCAGGGCCGCACAGGACCGGGTGCACGTCGAGAGCGCCGACGACGAGCGTCTCGCCTCGCTGCTCCGCTCGGACCGGGTCACGGTCACCTCCGGCGAGGGCGGCGGCCTCGAGGTGGCGGGCATGCCGAGCACCGCGATCGGCCAGGTGGCGCTGGAGGCCGGGATCGCGCTCGGTGTCCTCACCCCGCACTCGGCGACGCTCGAGGAGGCCTTCATGTCCCTCACCCGCGATGCCGTCGACTACGTGGGGGTGGCGTGATGGCCACGGTCGAGCCCCGGGTCACGTTCCCGCGGGTGGTGCGCGCCGAGTGGATCAAGCTCCGCTCGCTGCGCTCCACCTGGATCACGTACGCCGTGGCCCTGCTGGTCGCCGACGGGCTCGGCGTCCTCATCGCCTGGCTGCGCGGGAGGGACCTCCACCAGCACGGCTTCGAGCTCGGCTTCGACCCCGTCGCGTTCTCGCTGCACGGGCTGATGCCCGCGCAGCTCGCGATCGGCGTCCTGGGGGTCCTCTTCGTCACGGGCGAGTACGCCACCGGCTCGATCCGGGCGACGATGACGGCCGTGCCGAAGCGCGTCCCGGTGCTGCTCGCCAAGACCCTGGTGTTCGCCGTGGTCACGGCCCTCGTGGCGCTGGCGCTCTGCTTCGTCGCCTTCTTCGCGGGCCAGGCCGTGCTGTCGACCTGGCACCTCGGGGTGTCGATCGGTCATCCCGGCGCCCTGCGGGCTGTCCTCGGCGGCGCCTTCTACCTGACCGTCGTCGGGCTGATGGGCCTCGGCCTCGGCTTCGCGATCCGCAGCACCGGCGGCGCGATCGCGGCGTTGTTCGGGATCGTGCTCGTGCTGCCACTCATCGTCCAGGCGCTCCCCTCGTCCTGGCAGGCGCACACCATGAAGTACCTGCCGCTGTCGATCGCGGAGTCGCTGATCTCGCAGCTGGCCGGCATCCTCACGGGCGCCCTGTCGACGGGTGCGGGGCTGGCCGTGCTGGCGGCGTACGCCGTGGGCGCGCTCGCGCTCGGCCTCGCGGTCCTGCTCCGCCGGGACGTGTAGTCAGTCCTCCTCGGGGAGGGCCTGCTGGGCGGCGATCTCGCCGAGGACGGGCTCCTCCGCGTGGACGTACTTGCCGCCGGCCAGCCATGAGGCGGCCGCGGCGAGCAGGCACATGACCGCGGCGGAGGCGAACACGACGACGAGCCCGTGGTGGAACGGTGCCGACATCAGCTGCGGGAAGAACTCCTTGCCGGTCAGCGTCCCCAGGTCGGGTGACCCGAGCGGGACGCCGGCGGCCCGGAGCTGGCCCAGGATCGTGTCGATCGGGTTGAAGCCCAGGAACGACGCGAACAGCGACGCGACCGGCGGCATCTGGCCCGCCGCCGACGCCGCGGGGGCGGCGACCCCGTGCGCCTCGAGGCCGCCGGTCAGAGTGGTCGGCAGCTTCGCCGCGAGACCCGCGATCATCAGCGAGAAGAAGACCCCGATGGACAGCGACGAGCCCGCGTTGAAGAAGGTGCCGCGCATCCCGGAGGCCGCCCCGCGCTGGTGCGCCGGCACCGAGTTCATGATCGCCGACACGTTGGGCGCCGCGAACAGGCCCGAGGCGAGGCCGTTGACGAGCAGGATCAGGGCGAACAGCCAGTACGGGAAGTCCACCGGGATCAGCAGGAAGCCCACGAAGGTGAGCGCCACGAGCACCATGCCGCCGGTCGCGAAGAGGCGCGCGCCGAACCGGTCGGAGAGCACGCCGGACACCGGTCCCGCGATGAGGAAGCCGGCCGTCAGCGGCAGCATGTAGATGCCGGCCCACAGCGGCGTCGACGCGTAGGAGTAGCCGTGCAGGGGCAGCCAGATCCCCTGCAGCCAGATGATCAGCATGAACTGCATCCCGCCGCGCGCGACCGAGGACAGCAGCCCGGCCAGGTTGCCCGCCCAGAACGGCCGGACCCGGAACAGGCTCATCGCGAACATCGGGTCGGCCACCCGCGTCTCGATCCAGCAGAACAGGGCCAGGACGAGCACGCCGCCGATCAGGCCGGCCAGCACCCAAGGGTTGGTCCACCCCATGGTGTGCGAGCCGTAGGGCTGGATGCCGTAGGTGATCGCGACCAGGATCGCGGTCAGGCCGACCGCGAAGGACAGGTTGCCCGGCAGGTCGAGGCTGCCCCGGCGGCGTACGCCGGTCTCGTGCAGGGACAGGTAGGACCACACGGTGCCGAGCACACCGATCGGCACGGACACCCAGAACACGAGCCGCCAGTCGATCTCGGACAGGACGCCACCGATCACCAGGCCGAGGAAGGACCCGGCCACGGCGGCGACGTTGTTGATGCCGAGCGCCATGCCGCGCTGCTCGGCCGGGAAGGCGTCGGTCAGGATCGCGGTCGAGTTGGCGAACAGCATCGAGCCGCCGACGCCCTGCACCACGCGGCCGACGATCAGCCACATCGCGCCCGCGCCGCCGGCGAACGGGTCCAGCGACAGCACGATCGAGGCGACGGTGAACACGACGAAGCCGAGGTTGTAGATCTTCACCCGCCCGTACATGTCCCCGAGCCGGCCGAGCATGACGACCAGCACGGCGGAGACGACCAGGAAGCCCATGATCATCCAGAGCAGGTAGCTGACGTTCCCGGCGCCGAGCGGGTCGACGTGGATGCCCTTGAAGATCGCGGGCAGCGAGATCAGCACGATCGAGGAGTTGATGGTGCTGATCAGGATCCCGAGCGTGGTGTTGGACAGCGCCACCCAGCGGTAGCGCGGGCTGTCGACGTCGGTCCGCTTGCTCACGTTCCAGCAACTTAGTTGCCAACACGAACCAATCCGGCGGCGTCCCACTGTCCGGCACGGGAGCGGGCCGCGACCCACCGAAATGTGCAGTGCAAGAAGGTGAACATCTTGTTCGTTGACGCACATTCTCACGGAGCGAAAGTGTGCGATGCGGCGCATCACAGGAAGTTCTTCCTTCTTGGCGCCGATCCGCAACACATTCGCCCGACTCCCGACCGGAGTCACGACGCAATGAGGAACCCATGAGAAGAGTCCTAACCGGTGCCGTCACCTCGGCCCTGGTCACGGCAGCCCTGGCCTCCACCCCGGTGTTCGCGAACGCGGCACCGTCGGGCGGCCACCACGCGGCGAGACCCGACCCGACCAAGGCGGCCGCCACCGCGCGCCGGCTGGTCCAGAGCCGGCCGGGTGTCGTCCGCGCCACCGCGCAGGAGCGCCTGATCGCCCACCGCGTCATCAGCAACGCGGCCGGCATGCAGGTCGTGCCCTACACCCGCACCTACCGCGGCCTCCCCGTCGTCGGCGGTGACTTCACCGTCGTCACTGACGCCGCCGGCCAGGTCGTCGGCGTCAACGTCGCCCAGAGCAGGCGGACCAGCCTCGCGTCCATCACCCCGACCATCGGGAAGGCCGCCGCCCGTCGTACCGCCGGCAAGCAGGTGGGTCACGCGCACGTCGAGCCCGGCACGCAGCTCGTCGTCGTCCAGCAGGGCCGCTCCACGCTGGCGTGGGCGACGACCGTGCGCGGTGTCCGCAACGGCGAGGCCTCCCGGCTCACCGTGTACGTCGACGCGCACACCGGCCGGGTCGTCCACACCGTCGAGCACGTCATGGACGGCACCGGCACCGCCGCGTACGACGGCCCGAACCCGCTCACCATCCCGACCACCCAGTCGGGCAGCACCTACTCGACGACCGACCCGAGCAACGGCATCAGCTGCCAGGACGCCGCCACCAACGCTGCCTTCACCGGCAGCGACGACGTCTGGGGCAACGGCGTGGCCTCCAACCGCGAGACCGGCTGCGTCGACGCGCTGTTCGTCGAGAAGACCGAGAACGCGATGCTCTCCGCCTGGGACGGCCGCAACGGCCTGGACGGCGCCGGCCACGGCTGGCCGATCCGGATCGGGCTCAACGACGTCAACGCCTACTACGACGGCACCCAGGTGCAGATCGGCCACAACCAGGCCGGCGACTGGATCCCGACCCTCGACGTGCTCGGCCACGAGCAGGGCCACGGCGTCGACGACCACACCCCCGGCGGCATCTCCGGCAACGGCACCCAGGAGTTCGTCGCGGACACGTTCGGCGCGGCGACCGAGTGGTACGCGAACGAGCCGGCCGGCTTCGACTCCCCCGACTACACCGTCGGCGAGGAGGTCAACCTGGTCGGCAGCGGGCCGATCCGCTACATGTACGACCCGTCCCAGGCCGGCGACGACAACTGCTACTCCTCGAAGGTCCCGACCGAGGAGGTCCACGCGGCGGCCGGGCCCGGCAACCACTGGTTCTACCTGCTCGCCGAGGGCACCAACCCGACCGACGGCCAGCCGACGAGCCCGACCTGCAACAGCACCACGGTCACCGGTCTCGGCATCAAGAAGGCCGAGCAGATCATGTACGGCGCCATGCAGATGAAGACCTCGTCCTCGTCGTACCTGAAGTACCGCACCTGGACCCTCACCGCGGCGAAGAACCTGTTCCCCGGAAGCTGCACCGAGTTCAACACCGTCAAGGCCGCGTGGAACGCCGTCAGCGTCCCGGCGCAGACCGGCGACCCGACCTGCACCACGAGCGGCAACACCGTCACGGTGTCGAACCCGGGCAACCAGACCGGCACCGTCGGCACGGCCAAGAGCCTGCAGATGACCGCCACCGACTCGCAGGCCGGTCAGACGCTGACCTGGTCGGCGACGGGCCTGCCCGCCGGCGAGTCGATCAACGCCGGCACCGGTCTGATCTCCGGTACGCCGACCACGGCCGCCACCTCGACGGTGACCGTCACCGCCAAGGACACCACCGGCGCGACCGGGTCGACGTCGTTCACCTGGACCGTCAGCGGCTCGGGCGGCGGAGGCGGCAGCCAGCTGCTGCTCAACCCGGGCTTCGAGTCCGGTGCGGTGAGCTGGACCGGCACCAGCGGCCCGATCACCAACGACGCCGGCCGGCCCGCGCACAGCGGCACCTGGAAGATGTGGCTCGGCGGCAACGGCACGACGGCCTCCGAGAACGAGTCGCAGACCGTGACGATCCCGGCGAGCGCGGCGCACGCGACGCTCACCTACTGGATCCGGGTCGACACCGCCGAGACCACGACGACGAGCAAGTACGACACGGCCAAGGTGCAGGTGACCAGCGGCGGCTCGACGAGCACGCTGGCGTCGTACTCCAACCTGGACGCGAACAGCACCTGGGTGCAGAAGACGATCGACCTGTCGTCCTACGTCGGCTCGTCGGTCACGCTGAAGTTCTCGATGACCGAGGACTCCTCGCTGCAGACCAGCTTCGTGGTGGACGACACCGCCCTCACCACCAGCTGATGCCCGCCGCCACCGTGGAGGTCAGCTGTAGCTGACCTTCACGGTGTCGGTGAGCGGGTGCGCCTGGCAGCCGAGCCGGATGCCGTCGTCGAGGTCGTCCTTGTCGAGCACGTCGTTGTGGTCCATCCGCAGGTCGCCCTCGATGAGCCGCACCGCGCACGCGGAGCACTCCCCCTCGCGACAGGAGAACGGGGCCTTGACGCCCTTGCTCTCCAGGAAGTCGAGCAGCTTGGTGCGCGGGTCCCAGTCGTCGTACGTGAACTCCTCGCCGTCCAGCTCGACCTCGACCTTCACCGGGCCGACCGGCCCGTCGGGGGCGTCGGCCTCGAGGCTGTCGGCGTCGTCGATCTCGGACTCCGCGAGCCGGACCTCCTCGATGTCGCCGAACGGGTTGCCGCCCAGGGACACGAACTTCTCCTGGTGGCGCTGGCTTCGCGGCAGCCCCGCCTCCTTGGTGACGTCCATGACGGCCTTCATGAACGGCGCGGGGCCGCAGGCGAAGACGTCGTAGGTGAGGTACGGCGCGACGAACGCGCGGATCTGGTCGAGCGTGGGGATGCCCTGCACCGACTCGAGCCAGTGCGTGATCTGCAGCCGGTCGGGGTGGGCGGCGGCCAGCTCGCGCATCTCGTCGGCGAAGATCACCGACTTCTCGTCGCGGTTGGCGTAGAACACCACGATCTTCCCGGTGCCCTCGGCGAGGGCGGTGCGGATGATCGACATGACCGGAGTCACGCCCGATCCGCCGCCGAAGAGGAGCAGGTCCGCGTCCAGCGAGGCGGGCGTGAAGATGCCGGACGGCGGCAGCACGCGCATGGTGTCGCCGACCTGGAGGTTGTCGCAGATCCAGTTCGACGCGTAGCCGTCGGCCGTGCGCTTCACGGTCACCGTGAGCGGGCCGCCGTCGTGCGGGCTGCTGGACAGGGAGTAGCAGCGCGCCACGATGCCCGTGCGGTCCGACGGCACCGCGACCGTCAGGAACTGGCCGGGCTTGTAGGCGAACTTCTCCTCCGCGCCCGCGGGCACGGCGAAGCTGATGGACTTCGCGTCGGCGGTCTCCTCGACCACTCCCACGACGTCCAGCACGAAGGACTCGATGTCCACGCGGTTCCTCTCAGTAACCATCAACAGCGCCGACGGAGACGTTCCCGTCCCGCACGGCCGCGTCGATGCTAGTCATCAGCCGGGAGCAGGGCTTGTGCATGTCCCGCCCACCGGTCTCGCGACTCCGTCGCTGGAGCTCGTGGCAGTGCGAACGCCCCTCCGAGGTCCACTGGACCGACGTCTGGTGGTCGCTGTTCTTCTTCACCAGCACGGTGGCGAGGCAGTCGAGGCAGGCGACCTCGACCATCCGCTCCTCGGTGTAGAGCCGCTGCTCCTCGAGGGTCTCCTTGCTGGTGGGGACGAAGGAGGCCACGTCAGGCCTCGGCGTGCGCTTCGGCCTCGGCCCGCTTGGCCAGGTTCTCGGCCACCTCGGCGTGCCAGTACTCGTTGGCACGGGTGGTGTCGACCTCGAACTCGAAGCGGTCGGTCATCTCCGGGTGGATGTCGGCCACGTCGACGTAGAACTGCTCGTACCAGCGGCGCAGCTGGTAGACGGGGCCGTCCTCCTCGCACAGGAGCGGGTTCTGGACCGCGACCTTGTTCTCCCAGATCGCGACGTCCTGCAGGAAGCCGTCGCCGAAGGACTCGGTGTAGCGCTCCGCGATGTAGGCGCACGTCTTCTCGTCGAGGCCCTCGGGCTTCTTGACGGTGATGCCGTACTGGAGGAGGAAGGAGTCCGGGCCGGTCGGGATGTGGCAGTTGATCAGGATGACCTCGGTGATGAAGCCCTTGTAGTCGACCTTCAGCCAGTTGATCATGTACGACGGCCCGTAGTACGTCGCGATCGACTCCAGCGTGGAGTCCTCGCCGCTGTAGCCGCCCTCGGTCTTGTCGGGCCGGCCCTTCGAGCCCATGAACTGGGTAGCGGTGTGGCCCTCGAAGATGTTGCGGAAGCTCGTCGGGAACGCGAAGTGCACGTAGTAGAAGTGCGCCATGTCCGCGACGTTGTCGATCAGCTCGCGACAGTGCGAGCCGTTGATCTGCTTGGTGTGCCACGACCACGGCGTGTACTTGTCGGACATCACGTCCGGCAGCTCCGGCGGCAGGATGTCGCGGTCCGCGGCCGAGCCCTCGGGGTCGTTCCAGATCATCAGCTGGCCGTTGACGACCGCGGTCTCGTAGCGCTGCGTGCGCGCGCGCAGCGGCACCCGGCGGGCGTACGGGATCTCCTTGCACTTGCCGTCGCCGCCCCAGCGCCAGTCGTGGAACGGGCACGCGATGTTGTCGCCCTTGACCTCGCCCTGGGTGAGGTCGCCACCCATGTGCCGGCAGAAGCCGTCGAGCACGTTCAGCTCGCCCTGGCTGTCGGCCCACACCACGAGCTTGGTGCCGAAACCGTGGATGGCGTGCGGCTTGCCGTCCGCGAAGTCACTGGCGAGACCCAGGCAGTGCCAGCCGCGCGCGAAGCGGATCGGCGTCGTCCCCTGGTCCAACATCCGGGTGTCACTCATGTAGAACACGTTACAGTTTTGGCGCTAGAGTGACAACAACCGAGAGTCACAGGAGACGTGATGCACATCGATCTTGAGCCGCAGCAGAAGGCGCTGCAGGCGGAGCTGCGGGAGTACTTCGCGCAGCTCGTCACCCCCGAGATCCGCGCCGGGCTGGCGTCCGCGACCGGCGAGTTCGGGGAGGCCGGCGTCTACAAGAGCGTCATCCGGCAGATCGGCTCGGACGGCTGGCTCGGCATCGGCTGGCCCAAGGAGTTCGGCGGCCAGGCCCGCTCGATGGTGGAGCAGCTGATCTTCACCGACGCGGCGGCCGTCGCCGGCGTACCGATCCCGTACCTGACGCTCAACACCGTCGGCCCGACGATCATGCGCTTCGGCACCGAGGAGCAGAAGGAGTTCTTCCTCCCCAAGATCCTCGCGGGCGACCTGCACTTCTCCATCGGCTACTCCGAGCCCGGCTCCGGCACCGACCTCGCGTCGCTGCAGACGAAGGCCGTCCTCGACGACGCAGCCGGCGAGTGGGTCATCAACGGCCAGAAGATGTGGACCTCGCTCATCCAGTACGCCGACTGGATCTGGCTCGCGTGCCGCACCGAGGAGGCGCCGCGGCACAAGGGCCTGTCGATGATCCTGGTCCCGGCCGACGCGCCGGGCGTCTCGTACACCCCGGTGCACACCGTCGCCGGCGTCGGTACGTCGGCGACCTACTACTCCGACGTGCGGGTGCCCGCCTCGAACCTCGTCTCCGAGCGCGGCGGTGGCTGGGCGCTGATGACGAACCAGCTCAACCACGAGCGGGTCGCCCTCACCTCCGCCGCACCGCTGGTCCACTCGCTGGGCCTCGTCAAGGAGTGGGCGCGCGAGACCCGCAACCCCGACGGCACGCGCGTGATCGACTCCGAGTGGGTGCAGATCGCGCTCGGGCGTGCACACGCACGGGTCGAGGCGCTGTCGCTCATCAACTGGAAGCTCGCCGCCGACGCCGACCACGGTGTCGCGCTGTCGCCCGCCGAGGCGTCGGCCACGAAGATCTACGGCTCCGAGCTGGCCACCGAGGTCTACCGCTCGCTGATGGAGATCGTCGGCCCGCACGCCGGCATCACGGCCGACTCCCCGGGCGCCGCGCTGGCCGGCCGCCTCGAGCGGATGCACCGGTCCTCGCTGGTGATGACCTTCGGCGGAGGCACGAACGAGATCCAGCGCGACATCATCGGGTACGTCGGCCTCGGCCTGCCCGCCGCCAAGCGAGCCTGACCGGCGAGGAGACAGACATGGACTTCATCTTCACCCCCGAGCAGGACGAGGCCGCCGAGCTGGTCGCCTCGATCCTCAAGGACAAGACCACCAACGAGCGGCTCAAGGCCGTCGAGGCCGCCGGCGACCGGTTCGACCGGGACCTCTGGGCCACGCTCGGCGACGCCTTCGACTGGGCGGACCTCGACCTGGTCACCCTCGCGCGCGTCCTCGTCGAGGTCGGCCGGTACGTCGCCCC
>DATFHM010000014.1:0-23817 GCA_035248385.1 Nocardioides sp.
CAAGGTGAAGGCCGGTGACGTCGAGTTCGACGCCGTCGTCCGCATCGACACCCCCGGCGAGGCGAACTACTACCGCAACGGCGGCATCATGCAGTACGTCCTGCGGAACCTCCGCAAGGCCTGATCCACTCCGAACGCCCCCGTCCGCAGCAGTGCGGCCGGGGGCGTTCGGCCATCTCAGGCGGGCTGAGGCAGTAGGCCGAGCTGGCCGAGCATCGCGAGCTGGTCGACCACGTGCCAGTGCTCGGCGAGCAGGTCGCCCTCGGTGCGGTAGATGTCGATGCCGCCGATCGTGAAGGTGCCGCCGGTCGCGGGGATGCCCGCGAACTCGCCGACGTGCGTGCCCGCGTTGGTCCAGCGGACGACGACCCGGTCGCCCTCGCAGACCACGTCCTCGACCGTGAAGCGCGGGGCGAGCGCCCCGGCGATCATCGAGAACCGGTCGAGGACGCCCTCGCGTCCGGTGCCCTGCCCGGGCAGCGGGTCGTGCTCGACGTACGTCGGGGTCACCAGCGAGCCGATCTCCTCGACCCGGCCGGCGTTGAGCAGCTCGTAGAGCCGCAGGGCGGTCTGCTTTCCCATGATGTGTCTCCGTTCGGTGCGGTGGTGGATCCACGGTGCTCCCGGGCACCGGCCGAAGCCATGAAAAGTCGCCCACCGACTTCGCGGCGCCGCTACCGTGCGCTCATGGGCCACCTCGCCGGTGTCCTCCGCTCGCTGCGCGACGACGCGGCGATCACGCAGGAGGAGCTCGCCGACCGCGCCGGGCTGAGCGCCCGGACCGTCAGCGACATCGAGCGCGGGCTGCGTCGGCGTCTCTACCGCGACACCGCCGAGCGCCTGGGCGCGGCGCTCGGGCTGACCGAGGCGCGACTCGAGGAGTTCGTCGAGCTCGCCCGGGGACGCGCCACCGACCTCCGGCGCGAGCTGGACACCGAGTTCCGCCGCCGCTTCGTCGCCTGGCACGTCGACCGGGTCTCAGCGCTCGCCGGCCACGTCGGCAGCGAGGAGCAGTGGTACGCCGTCCTCGACGCCGACGGTCCCAACCTGACCGTCGCGCTCCGCTGGGCCGAGGAGTCCGGCGACACCGAGGTGTTCCTGCAGCTGTGCGTGGGGCTCTGGCGCTACTGGCAGGCGCGCGGCGACCTCGCGGGCGGTCGCGCGTGGTTGGAGCGGGGACTCGCCGGCGTACCTCCCGCGACGGTGGGGACGCGGACCGACGCGCTCTGGGGGCTCGCGTGGCTCTCGCTCCAGCAGGGCGACGACTCCACCGCTGCTCGCTGCGCGGCCGAGCTCGCGGGCCTGGCCGACGAGGCCGGCACCCCGGCGGTGCGCCGGAACGCCGCGACCGTCGCCGGCATGGTCGCCCTGGCCCGCGACGAGGTCGGCGCGGCGACGGAGCGCCTCGACACCGCGCTCGCCCTCGCCCGGGAGCTCGACCAGCCCTGGCTGCTCGCCACCTCGCTGCTCAACGTCGGCATCGTGCGCATCGCCGCGCGGGACACCGCCGGCGCACGCGAGGTCCTGGGCGAGGCGTTGCGCGAGTACGCCGAGGTCGGCGACGAGCGGTTCCGCGCCCGGACGCTCGGCTACCTCGGGCTCGCGGCCGTCGTCGACGGCGATCCCGCCCGCGCCGAGGCTCTCTACCTGCAGAGCCTCGTCACCTTCGACGAGCTGGCCGAGCCCAAGGGGATCGCGGAGGCGGTCGTCGGCCTGGCGACCGCGGCCGCCCTGCGCGGCGACCCGGTCCGTGCGGCCCAGCTCGCGGGAGCCGCCGAGCGCACCTGGGAGTCGTTCGGCGGCCGGCCGCTCCCCGTCGAGCTCCGCGTGGCCGAGGCCGTGCTCGCCCGGGCCCGGGAGAGCGCGGACGACCAGGTGTGGCACGAGGCCTGGATCCGCGGCCGGGCCCTGCGCCAGGACGAGGCGATCGCCCTGGCCCAGGATCTGCCCGGCTGAGCGTCGCGTCAGGCCGACGCCGGCTCGGCCACCGGCCGCTCGGCGAGGAAGCCGGCGACCCGGCCGGTCAGCCACAGCACCCCGACCATCCCGACGACGAACCCGATGCCCCAGCCCCAGACCTGCCCGGTCAGCACAGGGTCCGGGTCGCCGGCCTCGCTGCGCGCCGAGCCGCTGAGGAACCCGACGGTCACGAGCACGGCCGCGCCTAGCCCGACCTCGACCCGGACGACGCGACCGAGGTGTCGCACCGCCAGCGCGAGCACGGGCTCGTCGTGGCCGGCCCGGCGCAGGCGCAGCAGCTGGGGGAGCACGGCCAACTGGTTCCAGGCACCCAGCCCGAGAAGGGCGCCGACCACCAGCAGCTTGACCAGCAGGACCACGCCGTACGTCGTCGTCACGAACTCGTCCAGTGCGCCCATGTGCCGCCAGGCCAGCCACAGGCCGGACACGGCCAAGGCGGCGACGCTGGCGGTGGCGAGGAGGCTGAACCGCTGCCACGCGCCGGTCCAGAACGCGACGCTCGCCTCGGACAGGGACCGGTGCCGGGCGGTCACCACGGCGAGCAGGAGCAGCCCGCCGAGCCAGGCCTCGGCGCCGATGACGTGGAGCTGGTCGAACAGCGTGCCGAGCAGCGACTCGCCGGTGAGGTCCTCGCTGCTGCGCGGGACCGCAGTCACCATCACGACCCCGAGCACCAGCAGCGTGCCCGTGCCGAGCAGGCCGGTCAGGCGTCCTGTCTCCGGCCGGCCGCGTCGCAGCAGGGGAGCGAGGACCACGATCGCCGCCACGACCAGCACGAGCTGGGTGAGGGTGATCCACCCGGCCCCGATCCACTCGCCCGGCTCGCGCGGGGTCGTCACCTGGCCCCAGAGCGCGGAGGGGGAGAGCGCCGCGCCGAAGTCGCCGTCGCCGCGTCGGGCAATGCGCGAGGCCGTCTGCAGCACGAGGAACGGCAGCACCAGGAGCGCGCCGACCGCCGCGACCCGGCCGGCCAGCACCCCGGTCGTCGTGGCCGTGGCCGGCGACTCGCCGCGCAGGGGCCGCCGGAGCGCGATCCAGTAGGTCAGCAGCGGTCCGGCGGCGACGCACAACGCCGTGAAGTACCCGGCCTTGCTGGTCCATCGCCACACGGGTGGCAGCGCGGTCAGGGTGGCGGAGGTGAGGAGGTCGCTCATCGTCATCCGTTTCTTGAGAGAGGTAAGGTAAGCCTTACCTAATCACATCCACCGATGTCGCGCCGACGTGCCTCCACCGCTCGGACCCGTCGACGCGCCAGGATGGGGCAGTGCGTTTCCTCGTCGCCGCTGCCGCCGTCCTGATCGGATCGATCGCCGTCACCGGGTGCGACGCGTCGAACCTCGACGCCAGCAACGTGCCGGCGGGCTCGCCGTCCCTGACGCTGCCCGTGCCGTCGGCGACGAGCGCGACCGCGGCGCCCACGCGCCCGACCCGACCCACGTCGTCGGCACCGACCACGACGGCGCCCACCCAGCCGTCCGGTACGCCGACGGTGACCGCCGTGGCCACCAACACGGCCAACGGGTCGGGCACGACGGCCGGCATCCCGACGTCGTACGCCGCCGCCTCGTCCCGCCTGGCCGCGCTGAAGTCCGCGCCCCACCGGGCGCTGGACCGCTTCTCCACCACGGGTGACGTCGTCTACTGCGTGCTGCGCAGCTCCTCGATCCCGACGTCGTGCGAGCTGCGCACCGGCGCGATCGACGACCCGGGCGTCTGCGGCCAGTCCATGTCCGACGCGGTGGGCCGGATCCAGCTCGGCGACGACGGCGCCGTGCCCGAGTGCAACACCGACACGATCCGCGAGCCTGGTGCCGCGACCGTCGCCGCGCCCGCCGTGGTCACCAGCGGCAGCCTGGAGTGCGCGGTCGAGAAGATCGGCGTCACCTGCGTCACCACCCGCACCCGGGCCGGCTTCTTCCTCACCCCGCACCGGTACGCCACGTTCTCGTAGGACGCCGCAACCACGGCGTTCCTCCACGCGTCAGACCGTGTGGAGGAACCGATGGTGGCACCCGTACGCCGCGTCCTCGCGGCACTCACCCTCGCGACGTCGCTCGCGCTCGTGGCGGCCTGCGCCCCGGCTGAGCGCACGACGGCCGCAGGCACGGTCGCGCCCGTGGCGGCCGACCCGACGACCACGCCGACCCCTCCAGCGGGCACCCCGACGCCGCACCTGGTCGCCTGGCACGCCCCGGTCGAGGCGATCTTCGTGCACCCGCTGGTGCTCGATCCGCAGCTCGCGTTCCGCCCCGACCCGCTGGGCAAGGGCTTCGAGGACTTCTTCGTGACCGCGCGCGAGTTCGGGGTCCTCCTGGACCAGCTGTGGCGCAACCGCTGGACGCTGGTCGACCTGCACGACGTCGCGGCCGGCACGGTCCGCGTGCCCCGCGGCCGCAAGCCGCTGGTGCTCATCGAGGACGACGCCAACTACTACCGCTACTTCGAGGGGCGCGGGCTGGCCCGGCGCCTGACCCTCGACCCCGAGGGCCGGATCCGCGCCCAGCTCGACGACGGGCGGCTGACCGACCAGGACGTCGTACCGATGGTGGACGCGGAGGTGGCCGCTCACCCGGAGTTCTCCGCAGACGGTGCCAAGGGCCTGCTGGCGGAGACGGCGTTCGAGGGGCTGCTCGGGGAGCGCGACGCCGCGACGGCAGCGGGCCGCGCGCGGCTGGCGCCCCTGGTCGCCGCCCTGAAGGCCGACGGCTGGACCTTCGCGAGCCACACCTACGGGCACATCGACCTCACCACGACCTCGCCCGCGGCCATCCGCGAGGACCTGGCGAAGTGGCACGCGATCGCCGATCCCGTGCTGGGGCCGGTCGACGTGCTCGTCTACCCGTTCGGGGCGCCGCCGTCGACCTCGATGACCGAGGAGCTCGCCCGCGACGGCTTCCCGCTGCAGATGGACATCGACATCCGCGCCACGCTGCGGCACGTGGGGCCCGCGACGATCATCAGCCGTCGCCACGTGGACGGCCTGGCGTTCGACGTACCGTCCCGGCAGGCGCCGTTCTACAGCGTCGCCGCCGTGCGCGACCCGCTGCGGCCGGGGGACTGAATAGGGTTGTCCCATGACGACCCGCTTCGCCTCCGTGATCCTGGTCGACGACGCGGGCCGTGTGCTGCTGCAGGAGCGCGACGAGCAGGCGCGGATCGCGCCGGAGAAGTGGGGCCTGTGCGGCGGGCACCTCGAGGACGGCGAGAGCACCGTCGAGGGTGCGGTGCGCGAGCTGGAGGAGGAGACGTCGATCCGCCTGCTCCCCGGCGCGGCCCGCTACTTCGACACCTTCGAGGTCTTCCACCCGGAGACCGACTCGCTCGACACGGTCGCGGTGTACGCCGCCGCGACCGGCCTCGGCGACGCGGACATCGTCGTCGGCGAGGGCCGGCAGATCGTCTTCGTCGATCCCGACGAGGCGCGCGCCCTCGACCTCACCGACTCGGCCGCCCTGGCCCTGCCGGCGTTCCTCGACTCCGACCTCTACCAGGAGCTCGCCCCATGAGTCTGTCCGTCATCCCCGTCCCCGGCCCGGGCGCCGAGGACGTCGTCGTCGCGACCAGCGGTCCCGACGAGGGCGCGGTCTTCACCGGCACCGAGGACGGTGCGGTCTTCCGCGTCTCGCACGACGGCGCCAAGGTCGACCGGGTGGCCCACACCGGCGGGCGCCCGCTCGGCATCGAGTTCGCCCCAGACGGCCGGCTGCTGATCTGCGACGCCCACAAGGGCCTGCTCTGGGTCGATCCGGGGACCGGCGCGGTGGAGGTCATCACCGACGCCGTCGCGGGCACCCCGATGAAGTTCTGCAACAACGCGGCGATCGCCTCGGACGGCACGATCTGGTTCTCCGACTCGTCGCTGAAGTTCGGCATCGAGCGGTGGAAGGACGACTTCGTCCAGAACACCCGCACCGGCCGGCTGCTCCGGCTCGACGCCGACGGCACGCTGACGACGGTCCTCACCGGTCTCGCGTTCGCCAACGGCGTCGCCCTCGCGGCGGACGAGTCCTTCGTCTGCGTCGCGCAGACCGGCGCCCGCTGCGTGACCCGCCACTGGCTGACGGGGGAGCGCGCCGGCACCACCGACCTGCTCTGCGAGGACCTCCCCGGCTACCCCGACAACATCGCGCGCGGCTCCGACGGCCTGATCTGGGTGACGATCGCGAGCCCGAAGGACCCGCTCGTCGAGCGGCTGCAGACGGCTCCGGGGCCGCTGCGCAGGCTCGCCACCAAGCTCCCCGAGGCCGTCCAGCCCAAGCCGAAGCGCACCGTCCGGGTCCAGGCGTACGCCGAGGACGGCCGGCTCGGGCACGACCTCGACCTGCCCGCGGACGGGTCGCCGGGAGCCGGCTACCACATGGTCACCGGGGTCCGGGAGTTCGAGGGCCGGGTCTGGATGGGCTCGCTGCACGAGCCCGCCGTTGCGTCGTACGACCTCTGACCCACGCCCTAGACTCCTCCTTATGGCTCTCCTCGACTCGATCACCGGACCCCGCGACCTGCGGAACCTGTCCGGGGACCAGCTGACGGAGCTCGCCGCGGAGATCCGCGACCTGCTGATCCGCACGGTCGCGACCAACACCGGCCACCTCGGGCCGAACCTCGGCGTCGTCGAGCTGACCCTGGCGATCCACCGGGTCTTCGACTCGCCGAACGACAAGGTCGTCTTCGACACCGGCCACCAGTCCTACGTGCACAAGCTCGTGACCGGCCGCGCGAAGGACTTCGGCACGCTGCGCCGCGAGGGCGGCCTGAGCGGCTACCCGAGCCAGGCCGAGTCCGAGCACGACCTCGTCGAGAACTCCCACGCCTCCACCGCGCTCTCGTACGCCGACGGGCTGGCCAAGGCCTTCCACGTCCGCGGCGAGGACCGGCACGTCGTGGCGGTCATTGGCGACGGCGCGCTGACCGGCGGCATGGCCTGGGAGGCCCTCAACAACATCGCGATCGCCAAGGACTCGCGCCTGGTCATCGTCGTCAACGACAACGGCCGCTCCTACACGCCGACCATCGGCGGGCTCGCGACGGCGCTCGCGGGGCTGCGCACCAACCCGCGCTACGAGCAGGCCCTCGACCTGGTCAAGAAGCGGATCAACGCGGTGCCCGGGGTCGGTCATGCGGCGTACGACGCCCTGCACGCGGTGAAGAAGGGGCTCAAGGACGCCCTCGCTCCGCAGGGCCTGTTCGAGGACCTCGGCCTGAAGTACGTCGGCCCGATCGACGGCCACGACCAGCACGCCATGGAGCAGGCGCTCACCCAGGCCAAGCGGTACGGCGGCCCGGTGATCGTCCACGCCATCACCCGCAAGGGCATGGGCTACGACCCGGCCGAGCGGCACGAGGCCGACCAGTTCCACGCGCCCGGGCCGTTCGACGTGCAGACCGGCCTGGAGAAGCCCAAGGGCAAGATCTGGACCGACCACTTCGCCGAGCACATGGTCGAGCTGGGCGCCCGGCGCCCCGACGTCGTGGCGATCACCGCTGCGATGATGCACCCGGTCGGCCTGGACAAGTTCCAGGCGCAGTTCCCGGAGCGCACCTTCGACGTCGGCATCGCCGAGCAGCACGCGACCACCTCGGCGGCGGGTCTCGCGATGGGTGGCCTGCACCCGGTCTTCGCCGTCTACGCGACCTTCCTCAACCGGGCCTTCGACCAGGTGCTGATGGACTGTGCGCTGCACCGCTGCGGCGTGACCTTCGTGCTCGACCGGTCCGGGGTGACCGGTGACGACGGCGCCAGCCACAACGGGATGTGGGACATGTCGCTGCTGCAGGTCGTGCCGGGCCTCCGGCTCGCCGCCCCCCGCGACATCACCCGCATGCACGAGCAGCTCGACGAGGCCGTCGAGGTCGACGACGCTCCCACCGTGGTCCGCTTCCCGAAGGGCCCGCCGCCCGAGGACGTCGCCGCCATCGACACCATCGGCGCCGGCGCGGACCGCATGGACGTTCTCTTCCGCGAGGGCGACCAGGAGGTCCTCGTCGTCAGCGTGGGCGCGATGGCGACCACCGCGGTCGACGTCGCCCAGCGGCTGCACGCCCAGGGGATCGGTGTCACGGTCGTCGACCCGCGCTGGGTGAAGCCCGTCAACGCCGCGCTGGTCGACCTCGCGCGGGTCCACGACCGGGTCGTCACGATCGAGGACAACGGCCGGGTCGGCGGTGTGGGCGGCGTACTGCTCCAGGCGCTGAGCGACGCGGGCGTGCAGCGTCCCGTGCACGTCCACGGCATCCCGCAGGAGTTCCTCGACCACGCCAAGCGGGCGGTCATCCTCGACCGGGTCGGCCTCAACGCCCAGGCGATCGCGCTCGACACGCTGCACGCCATCGCGGCCACCTCGGAGACGCCCACCGTCGACCTCATCGACGCGGACGGTCCCCGCTGAAGCCCCTGCTCGGGGCGCTCCTGCTGGCGCTCCTCCCGCTGACCGCCTGCTCCCACTCCGACCCCGGCGCCTACTACGGCACCCTCGCCGACGTCGCCTCCGAGATCAACCAGAACCTGCACCGCCGCACCCGGGCGCTCGACGAGGACGACCTGCAGGCCTTCCAGCGCACCCTCGCCGGTGGCGCGATCCGGCGCCAGCAGCGCACCTACTTCGGCAACATCCAGCACCTCCCGATCGAGAGCCTCGGCTACCGGATCGTGCCCGACACGCTCGCGGCCGGCCCGACCGAGGGCAGCTACTGGGCGGAGATCCGCACCACCACCGAGCTGCAGGGGTACGACGACAAACCCATCGCCAGCTACGACCACTGGCTCTTCCAGCCCACCACCGACGGGCAGCGCTACGTCCTCGCCTCGACCACCGACAAGGGCTGGGAGAACAGCCACGACACGGCCACCGAGCCGTGGGAGGTCGAGCACGTCTACGTCGACGAGTACGGCAGCGTGCTCGGCATCTTCGACTCCACGACCGCGGCCCACGCCGACCGGCTGATGCGCACCCTGTCCGAGGGCAAGGACGACGTCTCGCTGACCCTCCCGGAGTCCGAGCAGCCCTCGACCGGCTGGGGCACGCTCGTCTACGTCCTGAGCGACCAGACGATCATCAACGGGCTCAGCGGCGAGACCATCGGCGACCCGGACCGGGCCGACGGCCTGACCATGGCGCTGCCGGCCGACGTCGACGACCCGAGCAGGGGCACGGCGTCGTACCGCGTCTCGATCAACCCGCGCGTGCTGTCGCAGCCGTCGTCGGTCCTCGGCCGCCTGGTGCGGCACGAGATGACGCACGCGACCTTGGGACCCCGCGGCCGGGGCGCGCCGCTGTGGCTCACCGAGGGGATCGCCGAGTGGGTCTCGGTGCGGCCCATGCCCCGCAGCCAGCGGCGGCTGCCCGCCTCGGCGATGACGGTCGGTCTGCACGCCACCTCGCTGCCGACGAGTGCCGACTTCGCCGGGCGCGACGCCGAGGGCTGGTACGCCGTGTCCTGGTGGGTCTGCGAGTACATCGCGAACACCTACGGCGCCCGCACCCTGTGGACGCTGCTCGACCAGCTCACGGGCGGTGCGAACCAGGACCAGGTGATCCAGGGCCTGATGCAGATCACGCCGGACGTGCTGGTGCGGCGGGGCGTCGCGCTGATGTCGGCGACCTACGGGCCCTGAGCCGCGACCCAACCTCTAGGCTGGAACCGTGACCGCCCCCTCCAGCCAGCCCAAGCTGGTGCACATCGTCGACGACGTGCCGGAGCTCGAGGGCATCGAGGACCTCCGCATGCTCGTCGCGCTGGACGGCTTCCTCGACGCCGGCAACGCCGGCGCCCTGGCCTGCGCGCACCTGGTCGGCACCGGCGCCCCCGGTGGCGGCGTCGTGGTCGCCACCTTCGACGTCGACCAGCTGCACGACTACCGCGCCCGCCGTCCGGCCATGTCGTTCGTGCGCGACCACTACGAGGCGTACGACGCCCCGCGGCTGGTCGTCCGCCTCCTCCACGACGCCGGCGGTACGCCGTACCTGCTGCTCCACGGACCCGAGCCCGACACCCGCTGGGAGGGCTTCTGCCGCGCCGTCCTCGAGGTCGTCGAGCGGTTCTCGGTGGACCTCGTGGTCGGCATGGGCGCGGTCCCGATGGCGGTGCCGCACACGCGGCCGATCGCCATCACCCACCACGCCAACCGCCCCGAGCTGCTGACCGGCACCAGCCCGTGGCGCGGGGAGCTGCGGATCCCGAGCAGCGCCCAGGCGCTGCTCGAGGTGCGCCTCGGGGAGTGGGGCCACGACGCGCAGGGCTTCGTCGCGCACGTGCCGCACTACCTGGCGCAGATGGACTTCCCGGGAGCCTCCGTCGCGCTGCTGGAGCACGTCGAGCGGGCCGCGCGGCTCACCATCGACCTGTCCGACCTGCACACGGCGACCGCCGAGCGGGTGGAGGAGATCGCCCGGCACCTCGCGGCCAACGACGAGGTGCGCGAGGTCGTCGAGGCGCTCGAGGCGCAGTACGACACCTTCGCCCGCGCCGAGGCCGAGGGCAGCAGCCTGCTGGCCTCGGACGAGCCCCTGCCGACCGGCGAGGACCTCGGCCGGCAGTTCGAGCAGTTCCTGGCCGGCCTCGACGGCCCTGACGACGGAGAGACCAGATGAGCGGCGGGCCCGAGGCCACCAAGAAGCTGGTCGAGCTGCTCGACCTCGAGCAGCTCGACACCAACCTGTTCCGCGGCATGCAGCCGGAGACCACCCGGCAGCGCGTGTACGGCGGTCAGGTGGCCGCCCAGGCGCTCATCGCCGCGTCGCGGACGGTCGACCCCGAGCTGCACGTGCACTCGCTGCACTCCTACTTCTTGCTGCCCGGCGACTACTCCATCCCGATCATCTACGACGTGGAGCCGATGCGGGACGGCAGGTCCTTCGCGACCCGTCGCGTGGTCGCGCGCCAGCACGGCCGTCCGATCTACTACCAGTCGGTCAGCTTCCAGCGCGCCGAGGAGGGCTTCAGCCACCAGGACCTGATGCCCGAGGTGAAGCCGCCCGAGGAGGGCATGGACCTCATCGAGCTGATGGAGAAGCGCGGCACCGACGACGGTCTCGGCAAGGAGTGGGCCGCCCTCGATGTCCGCTGGCTCGGCAACTCGCGGTACGGCATGGAGCCCGACCCCCGCCACCCCGCCCAGACCCGCGT
The DNA here is from genome assembly GCA_035248385.1 of Nocardioides sp. Lineage (GTDB taxonomy): Bacteria > Actinomycetota > Actinomycetes > Propionibacteriales > Nocardioidaceae > Nocardioides. The sequence goes on from DATFHM010000014.1 coordinate 11,104, forward strand.
CTGGATCCGGGTCGACGGTGGTCTCTCCGACGACCCGATGGAGCACCTGGCGACCTTCACCTACGCCAGCGACGTCACCCTGCTCGGTGCGGCGCTCGCCGCCCACCCCACCGACGCGATGCAGGTCCAGATGGCCTCGCTCGACCACACCATCTGGTTCCACCGGCCCTTCCGTGCCGACGAGTGGTGGCTCTACGACCAGTGGTCGCCCTCGGCCAGCGGCGGCCGCGGCCTCGCGCTGGGCCGGGTCTTCACCCAGGACGGCAAGCTCGTCGCCACGGTCGCCCAGGAGGGCCTCATCCGCCCCAGCAAGTTCTGACCGCCGAGGCGTCACCTCTGCACCACCCAAGCGTCAGCAAATGCACACGGCCGCGGATCGTCGGATCCGCGGCCGTGCACTTTCTGACCTCTCGAGGGTGCAGAGGTGACGCCTCGCGCTACAGGCTGGTGGTGCGACCGAGCAGGTGCGGGGCACCCGACTTCGGGTTGATCAGGGCGAACTTCCAGCCCGTCGCGGTCTCCTCGGCGCCGAACTGCGCCTTGCCGGGCAGGAAGATCGGCTTCTTGAAGGCGACGTCGACGCGCACCTGGTCGGGAAGCCGGTTCTCCAACGCCGCGATGCAGCGGGCCTTGCTCCACATGCCGTGCGCGATGTGGCGCGGGAAGCCCAGCGCCTTCGCGGTGATGGGGTAGAGGTGGATCGGGTTCCGGTCGCCCGAGACGGCGCCGTACCGGCGGCCCAGGTTGTCCGGGAGGCTCCAGACCGGGCCCTTCACGTCGACCGGCTCCAGGCTCATGCCGGGGTCGCCGTTCTCCTTGTCGCCCTTGCCCACGCGCAGGTACGTCGACGTCGACTCCCACACGACCTCGTCGCCGACCGTGGCGGTGACGTTCATGTCCCAGGCGCGGCCCTTGGTACTGGCGCGCAGGTTCGCGGCCTGGAGCGCCAGGGAGACCGACTCGCCGATGGCGACCGGCCGGTGCTGGGTCATCGAGTTCTCCAGGTGCACCGTGCCGATGGCCGGGAACGGGAACCGGCTGTCGGTCATCAGCTGCATGTGCAGGGGGAACGCCAGCATGTGCAGGTAGGGGATCGGCGCCACGTCGCGGATGCGGAAGCCGCACACCTCGTCGTACCGCTCGACCGCGGAGCGCTCGACGACCACGTCGTCGCGCCGGAGCACCACGTCGGGCAGGTCGCCGCCGGTCTTCTTGATCCCGGGCAGCTGGTTGACGCCCGGCACCATCGGCAGCGCCGCCTTGACCATCACGGGCAGCGCCATGTCAGGCACCCAGCATCATCTGGCCGCAGACCCGCACGACGTTGCCGTTGACGGCGGTCGAGGCGGGGGAGGCGTACCAGGCGATGGTCTCGGCCACGTCGACCGGCAGACCGCCCTGCGCCATGGCGTTGAGGCGCTGGCCGACCTCGCGGGTCGCGAACGGCACGGCCGCCGTCATCTGGGTGATGATGAAGCCCGGCGCGACGGCGTTGATCGTGATGCCGTCCTTCAGCTCGCCGGTCAGCGAGTCGACGAAGCCGATGACGCCGGCCTTGGAGGCGGCGTACGAGGTCTGGCCCAGGTTGCCGGCGATGCCGGCGATCGAGGCGACGCCGATGATCCGGCCGTTCTCGTTGACGACACCCTGCGCGAGCAGCTCGGCGGTGATCTTCTCCGGCGCCTCGAGGTTGATCTGCAGCACCTTGCCGAACCGCTCGGGCGTCTGGTTCGCGAGCTTCTTGTCCATCGTGACGCCCGCGTTGTGCACGACGATGTCGACCCCGCCGTGCTTCTCCTTGAGGTGGTGCGCGATGCGCTGCGGCGCGTCGTCGGCGGTGATGTCGAGGGTCAGCCAGTCGCCGCCCAGCTCGTTCATGACCTTGACCAGGTCGTCGGCCGCCTGCGGTACGTCGAGGCCGACGATCGTCGCGCCGTCGCGGTGCAGCACGCGGGCGATCTCCTCGCCGATGCCACGGCTCGCGCCGGTCACGAAGGCGATCTTGCCGGCGAGCGGCTGCGTCCAGTCGGCCACGTCGGCGGCCTTCTTCTCCTGGTGCGCGCCGATCCGGACGACCTGGCCCGAGACGTACGCCGACTTCGGGCTCAGCAGGAACGCCAGCGTCGAGGTCGCGGACGCCTCGTAGCCCTCGGCCACGTAGACCAGCTGGACGGTGCCGCCCTTGCCGATCTCCTTGCCGACGCTGCGGGTGAAGCCCTCGAGCGCGCGCTGCGCGACCCGCTCGCCGCCCTCGACCAGCTCCGGCGGCGTACCGATGACGACGACGCGGGCGCAGTTCTTCAGGCTCCGCATGACCGGGGTGAAGAACTCCTGGAGCGCGACGAGGTCGGCCGTGGAGGTGATGCCGGTGGCGTCGAAGACGAGGCCCTTGTACTTCTCGCCCTCCGCCTGGGCGGTGGCGCTGGCGATGCCGAGGCCGTCGAGCAGGCCCGGCAGCGACTCGGCGAGGCGACCGCGGCCGCCGACGAGGACGGTGCCCTGCACCAGCGGGTCGCCCGCGGTGTAGCGGTCCAGCTTGACCGGGTTCGGCAGGCCGAGGTTCTTGACGAGGATCTTGCCGATCGGCGAGCTCACGAAGCCCTGGTACTTGTCGCTCATGGGCGAGGTGCCTCCGAAGTCTTGTTGGGTGTCGTCCGTCCACGGGTCGAGCCCGCTCCGAGACTTATGTAACTAGATGTGTAACTCTGCGTCCACATTTCGTGACTTGGCTCCCAAAGGGTTTGCTGCCAGGTCTGCACACACGAGGATAGGAACCATGGCTAACTCTGTACGTCGGGCCGCTGTCATCGGCGGTAACCGCATCCCGTTCGCGCGCTCCAACGGCGCCTACGCCACCGCGTCCAACCAGGAGATGCTGACCGCTGCCCTCGACGGCCTGGTCGAGCGGTTCGGCCTCGAGGGCGAGCGGATCGGCGAGGTCGCCGGTGGCGCCGTCCTCAAGCACGCGCGTGACTTCAACCTGGTCCGCGAGTCGGTCCTCAGCACCAAGCTCGCGCCCGAGACCGCGGCCGTCGACCTGCAGCAGGCCTGCGGCACCGGCCTGCAGGCGATCAACTACATCGCCAACAAGATCAAGCTCGGCCAGATCGACTCCGGCATCGGCGGCGGCGTGGACACCACGTCCGACGCGCCCATCGCGATCTCGGAGAAGCTGCGCAAGAAGCTGATCCAGCTCAACAACGCGCGTTCCACCAAGGACCGCCTCGCCGTCCTCGCGACGATCCGCCCCGGCGACATCGGCCTCGCGATCCCGTCGAACGGCGAGCCGCGCACCAAGCTGTCGATGGGTGAGCACCAGGCACTGACCGCCCTCGAGTGGCAGATCGCCCGCGAGGCCCAGGACGAGCTGGCCGTCACCTCGCACCACAACCTCGCCGCGTCGTACGACGACGGCTGGCAGGACGACCTGATCACGCCGTTCCGCGGCTTGGAGCGCGACAACAACCTGCGCGCCGACTCCTCGCTGGAGAAGCTCGCCAAGCTCAAGCCGGTCTTCGGCAAGGGCGAGGCGGCCACCATGACCGCCGCCAACTCGACCCCGCTGACCGACGGCGCCTCCGTCGTGCTGCTGGGCTCGGAGGAGTGGGCTGCCGAGCACGGCCTGGAGACGCTGGCGTTCTTCGTCGACTCCGAGGTCGCCGCCGTCGACTTCGTCAACGGCAAGGAGGGCCTGCTGATGGCCCCGGCGTACGCCGTTCCGCGCATGCTCGAGCGCAACGGCCTGACCCTGCAGGACTTCGACTTCTACGAGATCCACGAGGCCTTCGCCTCGCAGGTGCTGTCGACCCTCGCTGCGTGGGAGAGCCCGGTGTTCTGCAAGGAGCGCCTCGGCCTCGACGCCCCGCTGGGCTCGATCGACCGCAGCAAGCTCAACGTCAAGGGCTCCTCGCTCGCCGCGGGTCACCCGTTCGCCGCGACCGGCGGCCGCATCGTCGCGAACGCGGCGAAGCTGCTCAAGGCCAACGGTGGCGGCCGGGCGCTGATCTCGGTCTGCGCCGCGGGCGGCCAGGGCGTGGTCGCGATCCTCGAGGCCTGATCCAGGACTGACCTGACAGCGGCTCGCCCTTCGGGGCGGGCCGTTGTCGCGTCGTACCTGACGAACGCGTTGGTTCCGCCTCCGAAACCCAACGCGTTGGTCAGGTACGACGCGAGGTCAGGCGGTGACGAGGGCGAGCGCCGACCGCACCATGTACGACCGAACCTGCTCGGGGGAGATCTGCCCGACCGTCGGGACGCCGGGGGCGATCTCGCTGACGAGGATGCCGAGCCGCGCGAGCTGGAGCGCGCCGAGACCGCTGGCGTAGAGCGCGTTGGCGAGCAGCACCGGGTCGTCGGAGAGCTTGAAGGCGCCCTTCTCGACGCCGGCGGCGAGCGACCCGGACAGCACGGTCATGCAGCCGGTGATGCCGCGGCCGAGGCGGAACAGGGCGCCCTCGGTGACCTCCTCGAGCAGCTCGTCGCCCGGACGCACCATCAGGGCCTGGGCGCAGTCGACGAAGGCCGGATGCGCGACGCCGTAGTCGACGAACGCGCCGACGATGGCGGCCAGCTGCTCGCTCGGGACCTCCGAGCTGTCGGCGGCCTCGGTCATCAGCCCCTGCAGCTCCTCGAGGTAGCCCACGAGCGTCAGCGCGAAGAGCTCCTCCTTGCCGGAGAAGTGCCGGTAGACGATGGCGCGGTTGATGCCGACGGCGCTGGCGATCTCCTCGATCTGGACGTCGCGGACGCCCTTGGAGTCGAAGATCTGGCGCGTGGCGGCGATGATCTCGGCCTGCCGGGCGCGCCGACGTGCGGCCGCTGCCGTGCGGCGGCCGTCGGTGGGCGGTGCGGTGCTCGCCATGGCCGAAAGTGTACGCGATGTGCAACTCGGTGTTGCAACATGTGTGACGAGGTCACCCGGACACTCATCTCAGCCGAGCAGCGCGCGCACCGTCTCGATCGTGTCCGCGTCGTCCGGTCCCTTGTCGTCGCGGTAGCGGACGACCCGCGCGAACCGCAGCGCCAGGCCGCCGGGGTAGCGCGTCGAGCGCTGCAGCCCGTCGAACGCGATCTCCACGACCTGCTCGGGCCGCACGGTCACGACCCAGCCGTCGTCGGCGACCTCGAGCTCGCGGAAGCGCTCCGTCTGCCACGCCAGCATCGCGTCCGTCATCCCCTTGAACGTCTTGCCGAGCATCGTGAAGCCCGTGGGCGAGGACGGGTCGACGGCGCCGAGGTGGATGTTGGACAGCCAGCCGCGCCGACGCCCGGAGCCGTGCTCGACGGCGAGCACGACGAGGTCGAGGGTGTGCACCGGCTTGACCTTGACCCAGGCGGAGCCCCGGCGGCCGGCGTCGTACGTCGCCTCGACCGACTTGACCACCACGCCCTCCTGGCCGGCGGCCAGCACGGAGGACGTGAACGCGTCCGCGGCGTCCGCGTCGCTGCCGATCCACCGCTGGACCCGGTGCTCGGCCGGGACGAGCGCGTCCAGGGCCTGCCACCGCTCGCGGGCCGGGAGGTCCAGGAGGTCGTGGCCGTCGAGGTGCAGCAGGTCGAAGAAGTACGGCGTGACGACCGTGGCCCCGTCGCCGACCTCGCTGGCCGTGCGGGACGCCGTCTCCTGGAACGGCCGTGGCCGGCCGTCGTCCGCGAGCGCGAGCGCCTCGCCGTCCAGCACGAACCGCTCGGCCGGCAGCGACCGGGCGATGGCCACCACCTCGGGCAGGCGGTGGGTGATGTCGTCGAGGCTGCGGGTCGCGACGAGCACCTCGTCGCCGTCGCGGTGGACCTGGATCCGGATGCCGTCGAGCTTGGCGTCGATGCCGACCACGCCGTCCGCGCCGGCGGCCTTCGCCATCGCCGCGGCCACGTCGGGTGCCGACGACGCGAGCATCGGCAGCACCGGACGCCCGACGCTCAGCCCCACCTCGGCCAGTGCCGCGACGCCGGCGAACGCCGCATCCACGACGTACGTCGCCCCGCCGGCCAGCATCGCGGCGCGTCGTACCGCGGCCAGCGGCACCTCGGCCGCCGCCGCCACCGCCTCGGTGACCACGGCCTCGAGGGCGCCCTGCCGCACCTCGCCGACCGCGACCGCGCGCAGCCAGGCCTGCTCCACCGCGGTCGCCGCGCCGAACAGCTCGGCCACCTGGAGGGCCCGCGTCCGCGCCGACCCGGGCCCCGCCAGCTCCGACATCCGCTGGAACGCCGCGTCGACGGCGCCGACCTCGAGCGAGGGCAGCTCGGCGGGGGAGGGCAGCGACTGCAGGCTCCGCCACCCCAATCCGGTACGCCGTTGCCGCAACCGCCCGCTCAGCAGGTGCGCCACGAGCGACCGCTCCGACGGATCGGCCTCGAGCAGCAGCTCGGCGATCAGCCGGGTCTTCTCCTTGCGCGACCGCGTGGCCGCCACGGTGGCCGAGACGTCGACGAGCCGCTGCAGCAGCATCGCGTCAGTGGGTGGCCTCGAGCACCGCGGCCGTCACGGCGCCGCGGATGACCAGCTCGAAGACCTCGTCCAGGTTGAACTGCTCCCCGGTCGGGCCGAGGTCGCCGAAGTAGCCGGCGACCTCGAGGCTCACGAACCCGTGCAGCGCGGCGAACACCGCGGTGCCCGTCGACAGCATCCGCTCCTCGGGGAGGCCGGCGGACCGCACCATCACCGACAGCGCCTCGATCGCCGTGAGGGCCGCCGCGAAGAACTCGTCGCGGTCGATCGGCGGTCGGGTGAGGGCGGCGTACCGCTGGGGGTGCTTGCGCGCGAAGGCACGCAGCTCGTGGCTCAGCGCGCGCAGCCCGTCCGCGCCGGCGTGGCCCATCGCCGCGGTGCGCACGTGCTCGCCGAGCAGGCGCATCGCGCGGACCTGGATGTGGGCGCGGAGGTCCTCGAGGTTGGCCACGTGGTTGTAGAGCGAGGAGACCCGCGTGTCGAGCTCCGCCGCGAGCGAGGTCATCGTCAGGGCGTCGTACCCGTCGCGGTCGACGAGCGCCTCGGCGGCCTGCAGCACCGACTCCTGGTCGAGGCGTGCGCGCCGGTTGCCGGCACTCTCGATGCTCACGCGGCCTCCTGTCCCGTCTGTTGCTGGCTGTCCGCGACACCCTAGTGCCACCAACCCGCAGGCGTTCCGGCGCAGGACGTTACGCAGGACCGCCTGACGCCCTAGAGTCGGCCGCGTGCAACCTGCTGATGGGGTGCGTGTCTGGCGTCCGGGACGTTCCGTCCCGGTGGGGGCGCTGCTCGCCCCGCACCGTCACGGCGGTGCCGATCCGACGCACCGGGTCGACGACGCCGGCCGCCACTGGCGTGCGAGTCGTACGCCGGAAGGGCCGGTCGCGCTGCGCATCGGCAACCAGGACGCGGCGGGCGAGATCCGCGCGGAGGCATGGGGGCCGGGCAGCGACTGGGCGCTCGACCAGCTGCCCGACCTGCTCGGCGAGGCCGACGACTGGAGCGGCTTCGAGCCGCGGCACCCGGTCCTCGTCGAGATCATGCGGCGGTCCCCGCACCTGCGCCAGGGACGCAGCGGCCGCGTGCTCGAGGCGCTGGTTCCGGCGATCATCGAGCAGAAGGTCACCGGCCAGGAGGCCTTCGCCGGCTTCCGCGCGCTGGTACGCCGGCACGGGGAGCCCGCGCCCGGGCCGGGGGAGACGCTCGGCCTGATGCTCCAGCCGACCGCGTCGGTCCTCCGCGCGATCCCCTCGTGGGAGTGGCTGCGGCTCCACATCGACCCCGCGCGATCGCGTGCGATCGTGCGGGTCGCGCAGCACGAGCACGCCTGGGAGAAGCTGACCCGGCTGGGGCCGGCGGAGGCCGATCGTCGGCTACGCTCCGTGTCCGGCATCGGGGTGTGGACCAGTGCCGAGGTGCGTCAACGGGCCTTCGGAGACCCGGACGCGGTGTCCTTCGGCGACTACCACGTGGCTCGGGACGTGGGGTGGGCGCTGGAGGGCGAGGAGTTCGACGACGAGCGACTCGCGTCGTACCTGGAAGCCTGGCGACCCCAGCGCGGACGGGTGCCCTTCCTGATCGGCGCGGCCGGGATGCACCGTCCCCGGCGCGGTCCACGGATGGCGCCGCGTGGACATTTTCCGGTGCGTGACCAAATTGCGTGATATCTGTTACATCGAGAAACAGGCAGTCGTGTGGCTCCACGACCGACCGGTCCGACCGGTCCTGCCTGCAAGAGACAGGGGTGTCTGATGGGACTCGCGAGACTCCGTAGGACGGAGGTACGCCGATGAGTGCGGTCGTCGCATCCGGACGCTCGTTCGTGGACAACATGACAGGCCGGTTCAAGGCCGGCGTCGTCACCACGGGTGAACTCATCAAGCTCGCGGTCGAGTCGCTCCAGTGGGGCTTCTCCGACATCCTCGCTCGGCGGTTCTCGTGGAGCGAGTTCCTGCTCCAGGCGTGGTTCATGACCCGGGTGTCGCTGCTGCCGACGATCCTGGTGGCGATCCCGTTCGGCGTCATCACCTCGGTCCAGATCGGTGGCGCCGCCAACCAGATCGGTGCCAACTCGTTCATCGGCGCGGTCAACGGCATCGGCGTCCTGCGCCAGGGCGCCCCGCTGGTGACGTCGCTGATGATCGCCGGCGCGGTCGGCTCGGCGATCTGCGCCGACCTGGGCGCGCGCACGGTGCGTGAGGAGACGGACGCGCTCATGGTCATGGGCATCTCGCCGATCCAGCGGCTCGTGGCGCCGCGCATCCTGGCCGCGCTGCTCGTCTCGGTGCTGCTCACCGTCATCGTCACGATGGCCGCGATGATCACCGCGTTCGTGGTGGTGGTCGGTGGCGGCCAGATCTCGGCCGGCACCTACATCGACTCGTTCGTCGGCCTGAGCCAGCCGCTCGACTTCGTGGTCGCCGAGGTCAAGGCGTTCATCTTCGGTTTCGTCGCGGTGATCGTGGCCGCTCAGAAGGGCCTGAACGCGCGCGGCGGCCCGAAGGCCGTCGCCGACGCGGTCAACCAGGCCGTTGTGCTGTCCGTCATCCTGCTGGCCTGCATCAACGTCGGCCTGACGCAGGCGTACGTGATGCTTTTCCCCGGGGGCGCCTGATGTCCGAAGTCCAGCTCGGTCGCAGCATCGGCGACCGCTTCTCCGACGCGCTGGTCGGCCTCACCGACGGCTTGATGAAGCAGCTCGCGCTGTTCGGTCACTTCCTGACCTTCGCATGGGACATGTTCCGCAACATCCCCGCGACGATGGCGCTGTACCCGAAGGAGATGCTCCGCCAGCTCAAGGACATCGCCTGGGGCTCGGGTGCCCTGCTCGTCGGCGGTGGCACCGTCGGCGTCATGGTGCTGCTCTCGGTCGCGGCCGGCACCTCGCTCGGCATCGAGGGCTTCAACGGCCTCGAGATCGTCGGCCTGGCGCCCCTCACCGGCTTCATCTCGGCGAGCGCCAACACCCGTGAGCTCGCCCCCCTGATCGCGGCTCTCGCACTCGCCGCGCAGGTCGGCTGCCGCTTCACCGCGCAGATCGGCTCGATGAAGATCTACGAGGAGATCGACGCCCTCGAGGTCATGGCCGTGAGCGCGATGCGGTACGTCGTCACCACCCGCGTGGTCGCCGCGATGATCGCGATCCTGCCGCTCTACCTCGTCGGGCTGATCGGCAGCTACATCGCCTCCCAGTGGTCGGTCGTCATCCTGTTCGGGCAGTCGCCGGGGCAGTACGAGCACTACTTCTCCGCGCTGATCCAGGGCCGGGACATCCTGTTCTCGGTCGTGAAGATCCTCGTCTTCGCCCTGATCGTCGCGCTCATCCACTGCTGGTACGGATTCAAGGTCGGCGGCGGTCCGCAGGCCGTCGGTGAGGCCACGGGTGCCGCCATCCGCGCGAGCATCGTGGCGGTGGTCCTGCTCGACATGGTCATGACACTCATCTTCTGGGGCGGCGACCCCGGCTTCCGGATCGCGGGGTGAGGTGACGATGGCTCGCGAAATCTCCCGCAACACCCTCGCCCGGCGAGGGCTCATCGGTCTGGTCGCGCTCGCCGTGGTCGGTGTGCTGATCTCGCTGCGCAGCAACGGCACCTTCGGCACCACGCCGCACGTGACGGCCCTCGTCGACAACGCCGGCGGCGCCCTGGTCAAGGGCTCCGACGTGAAGATGAACGGCCTCATCATCGGCAAGGTCGCCTCGATCAGCCGCGACTCGAGCGGTCAGGTCAAGGTCGACATGGACATGGCGAAGGACGACCTCGGCGAGGTCCCGTCCAACGTCGTGGCCCGGATCCTGCCGGCCACCGTGTTCGGCAAGACGTTCGTCGACCTGGTCGTCCACGGCCAGGCGGCGTCCAGCCACCTGAGGACCGGCGACACCGTCCACGCCGACGCCACGCAGGGCACGCTCGAGCTGCAGAACGCGCTCGACGACATCGACAAGCTGGTCAAGGCCCTCGGTCCGGCCGAGCTGGCCTCGGCGATCGGCTCGGCGGCCCAGGCCCTCGACGGTCGCGGCGCCCAGATCGCGTCGACGGTGCACACGTTCAACGGCTACCTCGACGAGCTCAACCCGCGGATGCCCGCCGTGCGCAGCGACCTGGAGCAGCTGGCGAGCGCCACCGCGGTCGTCAACAAGATCGCCCCGGACCTGCTGGACGCCACCGACGACGCTCTCGTCGTCGCGGGCACCCTGGTCAAGAACCAGTCGGCGCTGGCGGCCCTGCTGTCCGGTGGCACCACGCTCGCCGACACGGCCAGCGGCTTCCTGGACAAGAACGAGTCCAACCTGGTGACGTTCATCCGGCAGTCCTCGGACCTGCTCGATGCTGTCTACGACAACCGGGTGAAGGGCATCTCGGGCTCGATCGCGGTCAACGGCGTCGCCGGCCAGATCCTGCCCAGCGTGATCTCCGGTGGCTTCGCGCGGACCGACGGCAACCTGAGCCTGTCGGCGCCGCCGTACTACTCGTCGGGCCAGCGCCCGTCGTTCCGCACGGCCAGTGGCGACGCCGGCATGAACGCACTTCTGGGAGGAGCCCGATGACCGGCCTGAGGTCGATCGCGATCAAGTTCATCGCGTTCGGTGTGGTGAGCGCCTTCCTCGCCGTCCTGCTCGTCAACACGATGCTCAACGGCGTCAGCGGCGACAAGCAGGACTTCACCGCCAACTTCACCGACGTCAACGGCCTGCGGGTGGGCGACGACGTCAAGGCGGCCGGTGTCCGGGTCGGCAAGGTCAGCTCGATCACGGCCTCCGCCAGCGGTGCGGTCGTCAAGATCGAGGTGCTCAAGCAGCAGCCGATCTACGACAACACCCAGCTCGTCATGCGCTACCAGAACCTGCTGGGTCAGCGGTACCTCTCGCTGCTGCAGAAGGGCAGGCCGGGCCAGGAGCTCCCCGGCGGTTCGACGATCCCCGAGTCGCGCACCGACCCGGGCTTCGACCTGACCGGGCTGCTCAACGGCTTCCGACCGCTGTTCAACATCCTGCAGCCCGAGGACGTCAACAAGTTGGCGACCTCGCTGATCAAGGTGCTGCAGGGCGAGGGCCCGGCGGTCGAGCAGCTGCTCGGCCAGACCGGTCAGCTCACCAACTTCCTCGCGGACCGCGACAAGGTGGTCGGCGCGGTGATGACCAACCTCCAGCCCGTCCTCGACAACCTCGCCGGGCAAGGTGGCGAGCTCAAGTCCACGATCAAGGAGCTGGAGGCGCTCATGACCGGCCTCGCCAGGGACCGCAAGTCCATCGGCGCGTCCATCGACGGGGTCAGCCAGCTGGTCGGGAGCACCAGCTCGCTCCTGCGTGACGTGAAGGTCCCGCTCATCGGCGCGACCGACCAGTTCGTCACGGTCGCCTCGATGCTCGACCAGTCCCGGTCCCAGCTGCTGCAGGCCATCCCCGGCTTCACGATGCTGTTCTCCTCGCTGGGCCGGGCCACGTCGTACGAGAACGCGCTGAACGTCTACGTCTGCTCGCTGGCGGTCTCGGTCGGTGGTGCCACCATCCCGCTCGGCGGCAACAACTACTCGGCGGTGTGCCGATGAAGCCGATGAACGAGCGCAACCCGTTCCGGGTGGGCCTGATCGGAATCGCCGCCGGCTTGCTGCTGGCCCTCGGCATCGTCGTCATCAGCACCGTGAACTTCGGGACCAATACCTACACCGCGCAGCTCGCCAACACCGGCGGCCTGCGCAAGGGCGAGGACGTCGAGGTCCACGGGGTGCACGAGGGCAAGGTCACTGGCATCAAGATCGCGGGCGACCACGTCGAGGTGAAGTTCGCGCTGTCGAAGGACATCGACCTGGGGTCGCTGACGACCGCGTCGGTCAAGGTGGCCACGCTGCTCGGCACGCACTACCTGCAGGTGGAGCCGCAGGGCTCCGGGACGCTCGCCGGGGACACCATCCCGGCCGACCGGACCACCGTGCCCTACAACCTGCAGGACGTCATCCAGAAGGGCTCGCACTCGCTGGAGAAGCTGAACGCACCGGTGCTCGCCAAGGCGCTGACCCAGATGGCCGACACCCTCGGTGCCAGCAGGAGCTCCATCGGTCCGGCCCTGCAGGGCGTGGCCCGGCTGTCCGAGGCGGTCGCGAACCGCTCGGGCCAGCTCGGTCAGCTGCTGACCGCGGCCCGCAACGTGAGCGCCCAGCTCTCCGACAGCAGCCAGGACATCATCGGCCTGATGAAGCAGACCAACCTGGTCGTCGCCGAGGTGACGGCCCGGAAGGTCGCGATCCACAAGCTGCTCGTCGAG
>DATFHM010000015.1:0-28805 GCA_035248385.1 Nocardioides sp.
CTCCTCGGTGACCTCGTGCATGAGGTACCGGTACTCCGGGTCCTGGTTGTCCAGGGTGAAGACGTACTCCATGACGCCGCGGATCAGGACGCTCTCGAACTGGAGGCCGACCTTGGCGAGCTGGGCCTGGTAGGCCATGCCGATCTCGATCTGGCGCTCGCGCGGGAGGCTCGTGTACCACTCGTGCCGGCCGATCGGGAACTCCTTCGGCAGGATCCAGCGCTCGTCGTCCTCCACCACGGCGAACCGCGGCTCGTCCCAGGCGATGTCGACGAAGGCGTCGAAGTGCTGGTTGACCGAGCCCTCGGAGAGCGTGCGGAGCAGCTCGTGGTACTCGACGGTGTCCTGGGTCAGCGATGCGGTCGACATGGTTCTTCGGACCTCCTTATCCGCGGCCGTTCAGCCGGAGGAAACTTCCTCGTAACACGGACCATACTCACGGTATGGCCGCTTGCACAAGAGCTAGCGCTACAGCGTGTCACAAGAGACACGTACCCCCACAAACGCCCGTAATGCCGGAAAGTTAGGCGTATTTCACAGTGCAATCCGAGCAAGCGCTACACCCTGTAGCGGGTACGGTGTGCCCATGCCTCATGTCGTGACCCAGTCCTGCTGCGCCGACGCGTCCTGCGTCCTGGCGTGCCCGGTGAACTGCATCCACCCTGCCCCCGGCGAGCCCGGCTTCGGCACCGCGGAGATGCTCTACATCGACGCGGCCGCGTGCGTGGACTGCGGCGCCTGCACCACGGCGTGCCCCGTGGGAGCGATCGACCACGTGTCCCGGCTGACGCCGGACCAGCTGCCCTTCGTCGAGCTCAACAGGGCCTACTTCGTGGCCGAGCCGCACGCGGACCGCACGCCGCTGGCCCACGTCCCGAAGACGTCGTACGACGTGGCGCCGATGCGGGTCGCGATCGTGGGCGCCGGCCCCGCCGGTCTGTACGCCGCCGACGAGCTGCTCAAGGTGCCCGGGATGACCGTGCACGTCTACGACCGCCTCCTCACCCCGCACGGGTTGGTGCGGGCCGGCGTCGCGCCCGACCACACCCGCACCAAGCGCGCGCAGGACCTGTTCGCGCAGATCGAGCAGGAGCAGGGCTTCGACTACCGCCTCGGCGTCGAGGTCGGCGTCGACATCAGCCACGCCGAGCTCGCGGCGGCGTACGACGCGGTCCTGTACTCCGTCGGCGCCGCCACCGACCGGCGGCTCGGCGTCGAGGGCGAGGAGCTGCCCGGCAGCGTGTCGGCCACCGAGCTGGTCGCCTGGTACAACGGCCATCCCGAGCGCGCCCACGACAGCTACGACCTCGACACCCAGCGCGCCGTGGTCATCGGCAACGGCAACGTTGCGCTGGACGTGGCCAGGGTCCTGACCCTGCCGCCCGAGCACCTGGCCCACACCGACATCAGCGACCTGGCGCTCGCCGCTCTGCGCGACAGCCGGATCGAGGAGGTCGTCGTCCTGGGTCGGCGCGGCCCGGAGCACGCCGCGTTCACGCTCCCGGAGATGATCGGGCTCTCCGGCGAGGACGACATCGACATCGTGGTCGAGGGCGAGATCCCCACGACCACCGCGAAGACCCGGCAGCTGCGCCTGCTCGCCGGGCGCAACCCGATCGGCGGCGGCCGCCGGCGGATCGTCTTCCGCTTTCACGCCGAGACCGAGCAGATCCTCGGCACCGACCGCGCGACGGGCGTGCGCCTCAAGGGCACCGGCGAGGTCATCGACGCCGGCCTGGTGATCCGCGCCGTGGGCTACCGCGCCCACGCCGTACCCGACCTGCCGTTCGACGAGGAGCGCGCGGTCGTCCCCAACGAGCGTGGCCGCGTGATGCCGGGGACGTACGTCGCCGGCTGGATCAAGCGCGGGCCGAACGGCTTCATCGGCACCAACAAGACCGACGCGGCCGAGACCGTGGCGGCGCTGCTGGACGACGCCCGGGCGGGGCTGCTCACCGCGCCCACGACTCCCCCGCCCGCCGTGGACGCGATCGACCTGGCCGGCTGGCAGCGGATCGCCGCCGCCGAGCGGGCGGCCGGAGCGACCGCGGAGCGCCCCCGGGTGAAGCTGCTCGACCGCGACGCACTGGGTGCGGCCGCACGCTCCTGAGTCCGCGCGGCATAGGATCGCCGCGTGTCCGACGTGTTCCCGCCCCGCCGCGCTGCGCGCTGGGACGAGCACAACGCCAACCGCAAGGAGCTGATCGTCGACGCGGCGATCGAGGCGATCCAGGCCGCGCCGGAGGGCTCCGAGCCCAAGGTGCAGGAGATCGCCGAGCGCGCCGGCCTGGTGCGGACCGTCGTCTACCGGCACTTCAACGGCCGCGAGGAGCTCAACCGCACCGTCCAGCGCCGCCTGGTCGAGCAGATGTACGACGCCATCACCGCCGGGCTCAGCCTCGAGGGCACGATCCCGGAGATCATCACGCGCACCACGGCGGCGTACGTGAACTGGGTGGCGGACAACCCCAAGCTCTACCTGGCCGCGACCCGCGACCTCGGCGACGGCAAGCCGAGCGAGGCCGCGCAGGGCATCGACCAGCTCGCCAGCCGGGTCATGTCGGTGATCAGCTTCGCGGCCGGGATCATCTCGAGCGACGTCGTCATCGACGCCAAGCTGCTCGAGCCGATGGTCTACGGCGTCATCTCCCAGGCGCGCGGCATGGTCGAGCACTGGACCCGCACCCCGGCCGGGGCGCTGAGCCAGGACATCGTGATCCTCACCCTGTCGCGCTCGATCTGGTTCCAGATCCAGGGCTTCGCCGGTGACCTGGGCATCCCGCTCGCCCCTGACGTGCAGCTCCGCGACCTCTTCGGCCCGCCGGACGCCTACCTGAACGCGTCGGCGGAGCCCGAGGAGGCCTGAGGTCCTACGCCAGGACCTCCGCGACCTGGCGCACCTCGTCGGCGTTGCGGCAGCTGAGCAGCAGCGTGGTGACGCCGGTCGTCTCCCACTCGGCGACGCGCTCCTTGACGTAGCCGGCGTCGCCGATGATGTGCATGTCCTCGACCAGCTCGTCGGGGATCAGGGCCGTGGCCTCGTCGCGCTTCTGGGCGAGGAAGAGCTCCTGCACCTGGTCGGTGATGGCGGCGTACCCCATCCGCTCGAAGACGTTCTTGTGGAAGTTCTGGTCCTTGGCGCCCATGCCACCCATGTAGAGCGCGACGACCGGCTTCATCCCGGCGATGACAGCGCGCCGCTCCTCCTCGCTGGAGGTGATCTGGAGGTGGCAGGTGGCGGCGATCTCGAAGTCGTCGCGGGTGCGCCGCGCGCCCGGCCGGGCGAAGCCCTCGTCCAGCCACGGCTGGTACATCCCGGCGCTCTTCGGCGTGTAGAAGATCGGGATCCAGCCGTCGGCGATCTCCGCGGTCTGCGCCACGTTCTTCGGGCCCTCGGCACCGAGCCAGATCGGCAGGTCCGCGCGCAGCGGGTGCACGATGGGCTTGAGCGGCTTGCCGAGACCCACCGAGCCCGGGCCGTTGTAGGGCAGCGGGTGGTGCGGGCCCTCGTTGGTGACCGCGCCCTCGCGAGCGAGCACCTGGCGGATGATCGAGACCACCTCGCGGGTGCGCGCGAGCGGCTTCTCGAACGGTACGCCGTACCAGCCCTCGACCACCTGCGGACCGCTGACGCCCATGCCGAGGACCATCCGGCCACCGGAGAGGTGGTCCAGCGTCAGGGCGTGCATGGCGATCGAGGTCGGGGTGCGGCCGGACATCTGGACGATCGAGGTGCCGAGCCGGACGCGTGACGTCTCCCGGCCCCACCATGCCAGCGGGGTGAACGCGTCGCTCCCCCAGGCCTCAGCGGTGAAGATCGCGTCCCAGCCCGCGTCCTCCGCGGCGGCGACGAGCTCCGCGGTTCCGGTGGGCGGCTGAGCACCCCAGTAGCCGAGCTGCAGACCGAGCTTCATCCGTGTCTCCTGATCGTTGGTCGTTGAAACCGAATAATAGAACGTGTTCTACTTGGTGTCATGAGCCGCACCCTGTCGGCACCCGTGACGGTGTCATTCGACTACACCCGATCCGTCGGCCCCGTCCTGGGCCGCTTCCTGACCGGTCTGCGCGAGCAGCGCATCGTCGGGGCGCGGCTGAGCGACGGACGCATCGCCGTGCCGCCGCCGGAGTTCGACCCGGTCTCCCACCAGGCCGTCGGCGACTTCGTCGACCTCCCGGACACCGGCATCGTGTCCTCGTGGACCTGGGTGAGCGAGCCGGTCAAGGGCCAGCCGTTCGACCGGCCGTTCGCGTTCGCGCTGATCACCGTCGACGGCGCCGACACGCCCTGGCTGCACGCCGTCGACGTCACCTCCCCCGACCAGATCGAGACCGGGATGCGTGTCCGCGCGCGGTGGGGCGAGGAGCGGGACGGGCTCATCACCGACCTCGTCTTCGAGCCGGCCACCGACGAGGCCCCCGACGGCCCGCGGACCCCCGCCAACTTCGCCGAGCCCGTCACCGGCATCGTCACGCCGGTCAGCCTCGACTACACCTACGCGGCCTCGCCGGAGGAGTCGGCGTTCTTCCGCGGCCTGGCCGAGGGTCGCATCCTGGGCCAGCGCTGCCCGGTGTGCCGCAAGGTCTACGTCCCGCCGCGGGCGGCCTGCCCGACCGACGGCGTCCCGACCGAGGAGGAGATCGAGCTCTCCGACACCGGCACCGTGACGACGTTCTGCATCGTCAACGTGCCCTTCCTCGGCCAGAAGATCACGCCGCCGTACGTCTCGGCGTACATCCTGCTCGACGGTGCGGACATCGCCCTGCAGCACCTGATCCTCGACATCCCCGCCGAGGAGATCCGGATGGGCCTGCGGGTCAAGGCGGTCTGGAAGCCCCGCGAGGAGTGGGGCACCACGATCGAGAACATCAGCCACTTCGCGCCGACCGGTGAGCCGGACGCGGACTTCGACAGCTACAAGCACCACCTCTGAGAGGGCGAGACATGCGTGACGTTGCGGTCGTGGGCTTCGCCCAGCGACAGATGCAGGACTACGACGGGTCGCCGAGCTGCGGCGAGCTGCTCGTGCCGATCTTCCAGGAGTGCTACGAGCAGACCGGCTGGACCCGCAAGGACATCGGCTTCTGGTGCTCCGGCTCGTCGGACTACCTCGCGGGGCGCTCGTTCTCGTTCGTGTCCGCGATCGACGCGATCGGCGTGCTCCCGCCGGTCAACGAGTCGCACGTCGAGATGGACGCGGCCTGGGCGCTCTACGAGGCCTGGCTGAAGATCCAGACCGGCGAGGTCGACACCGCGCTGGTGTTCGGCTTCGGCAAGGCGTCGGCGGGCGTGCTCCGCCGGACGCTCGCGCTCCAGCTCGACCCGTACACGCTGACGCCGCTGTGGCCCGACACCGTCTCCATCGCCGCGCTGCAGGCCCGCCTCGGCCTCGACGCCGGGCTGTGGGACGAGCGGGCGATGGCCGAGGTCGTCAACCGGTCGCTGACCGACGCCGAGAAGAACGAGTACGCCGTGCGCTCGGGCGGGTCGTCGGTCGAGGACCTGCTCCGCCGGCCGATGTTCGCCGACCCGCTGCGCAAGCACGACGCCTCCCCTGTCACCGACGGGGCGGCCGCGATCGTCCTGGCGGCCGGCGACCGGGCGCGTGAGGTCCGCGACCGGCCGGCTTGGATCAGCGGTCTCGCCCACATCACCGACGCCCTGCACCTGGGCACGCGTGACCTGACCCGCTCCGCCTCGACCGAGCGCGCCGTCGCCGCGGCCGGTGGCGTGGACGGCGTCGACACCGCGGAGCTGCACGCGCCGTTCAGCCACCAGGAGCTCATCGTGCGCTCGGCGCTGGGGCTGGCCGACGACGTACGGATCAACCCGTCGGGCGGCCCGCTCGCCGGCAACCCGCTGTTCACGGGCGGCGCGATCCGGATCGGCGAGGCAGCTCGCCGGATCTGGGACGGCACGTCCGACAAGGCGCTCGCGACCGCGACCAGCGGTCCGGCGCTGCAGCAGAACCTCGTGTGCGTGATGGAGGCCAACCGATGAGCAAGACCCCTGCCGCCGTGATCGGCGTGGGCCAGACCCACCACCGCGCGAAGCGCGAGGACGTCTCGATGGCGGGCATGTGCCGCGAGGCCATGGACCGTGCGCTCGCCGACGCCGGCATGACCCTCGACGAGATCGACGCCATCGTCGTCGGCAAGGCGCCCGACCTGTTCGAGGGCGTGATGATGCCGGAGCTCTACCTCGCCGAGGCACTGGGCGCGGTCGGCAAGCCGCTGCTCCGGGTGCACACGGCCGGCTCCGTCGGCGGCTCCACGGCGATCGTGGCCGCGTCGCTCGTGCAGTCCGGCGTGCACCGCAAGGTCCTGACCGTGGCCTTCGAGAAGCAGTCGGAGTCCAACGCGATGTGGGCGCTCTCGGTGCCGATCCCGTTCGTCATGCCGGTCCACGCCGGCGCGGGCGGCTACTTCGCCCCGCACGTCCGCTCCTACATCCGCCGCTCCGGCGCGCCGAACCACATCGGCGCGATCGTCGCCGCCAAGGACCGCACCAACGCGCTGAAGAACCCCTACGCGCACCTGCACGAGGCCAAGACCGTGGAGCAGGTCCTCGCCTCGCAGATGCTGTGGGACCCGATCCACTACGACGAGACCTGCCCGTCGTCCGACGGTGCCTGCGCACTGGTGATCGCGTCCGAGGACGTCGCCGCCGCCTCCCCCAACCCGGCCTGGATCCACGGCACCGCCATGCGGTCCGAGCCGACCTCCGCGGCGGAGCGGGACCAGGTCAACCCCCAGGCGGGTCGCGACGCGTCGGCGTACCTCTGGAAGCAGGTGGGGATCACCAACCCGCTCGAGGAGATCGACGTCGCCGAGATCTACGTGCCGTTCGCGTGGTTCGAGCCGATGTGGATCGAGAACCTCGGCTTCACGCCCGAGGGCGAGGGCTGGAAGCTCACCGAGGCGGGCGAGACCAACCTTGGCGGGAAGCTGCCGATCAACGTGTCCGGCGGCGTGCTGTCCTCGAACCCGATCGGCGCCTCTGGGATGCTCCGCTTCGGCGAGGCGGCCCTGCAGGTGCGTGGGCTCGCCGGTGAGCACCAGGTCGACGGCGTACGCCGGGCGCTCGGCCACGCCTACGGCGGCGGGTCGCAGTTCTTCTCGATGTGGGTGCTCGGCGCCGAGAAGCCCTCCAACTGATGATCGAGCTGATGACGGAGTTCGTCCTCGAGGAGCGGCGCGGCTCCGACGGCGAGGTCGCGGTGGTGACCCTCAACCGCCCGGAGCGGATGAACTCCATGGCGTTCGACGTCATGGTGCCGCTCCGGGAGCGGCTGGCCACACTGAGCGGGGACAACTCGGTGCGCGCGGTCGTTCTCACCGGCACCGGCGGCGCGTTCTGCTCCGGCGCCGACCAGAGCGGCGAGCGCGGCCGGATGCCCGGCGTCGCGGGCCTGACCGCGGTGTCGGTCGCGCTGCGCGCGATGGAGATCCTCGACGAGCTGATCCTGACCCTGCGGCGGATGCACCAGCCGGTCATCGCCGCGGTCAACGGGCCGGCAATCGGCGGCGGGCTGTGCCTGGCGCTCGCGTGCGACGTGCGCGTGGCGGCGGAGTCGGCGTACTTCCGGGCGGCGGGGATCAACAACGGCCTCACCGCCTCCGAGCTCGGCCTGTCCTACCTGCTGCCGCGCGCGATCGGGCACTCGCGGGCCGCCGAGATCATGCTGACCGGCCGTGACGTCGGCGCCGACGAGGCGGACCGGATCGGGCTCGTCTCCCGGGTCGTGCCGGACGGGACCGCCGTCGACGCCGCCCTCGAGACCGCCGCCTCGATCACCCGGTGGAGCCGGCCCGGCGTGGAGCTCACGAAGAAGACGCTGTGGGGCTCGCTGGACGCGTCCAGCCTCGAGCAGCACATGCACGCCGAGGGCACCGGTCAGCTGCTGATCCGGCTGATGACGCAGAACTTCGAGGAGGCCGTCGCCGCCCGCAAGGAGAAGCGCCCACCGGTCTTCCGGGACTGATCACGGTACGTCGAGGGGCAGCTCGAGCGCTCCCCACGACTCGGCCGCGTTGTCGCCGTGCCCCGGGTCCACGCCGATGATCCGGCCACCGGCCAGCACCGTGGTGGTGTGCCGCAGCGTGTGGTCGAGGACCACGTCCGACGCGGGCGGCTCGGGCGCGTCCCCGTCGGGCCAGCGCACCGCGCTGCTGTGACCGTGCACCTGGCTGAACGGCAGGGTGTGGTCGCGCCAGCCCGCCTCGAGCTCGGTGTCGGCGGCCGCCCACAGCGGGCCGGCGGCCGGGTCGACCGCCCCGCCGTGGACCTGGCCGGCGCGGATCAGCCGGTCGTCGCCACGCCGGAGCATGTCGTTGAGCGCGGCCGCGGCGGCGCGGGCGTCGTCGGGCGCGCCCAGGAAGAGCCGCCAGTACTCACGGGTCAGGCCGGCGTGGGTCACCAGGAAGGTCTCGCCGCCCGAGGAGAACGACACCGCGGCCCGGAGCACACCCTCCTGCCACCAGCCGCTGAGGGTGCCGGCGGCCCGGCGGTCGAGCCGCTCGGAGAGCCGGAACTGAGGACCGAAGACGTAGAACGCCTCGTGGTTGCCGACGAGCTGGAACCACCGGTCCGGCGTACGACGCAGGTGGGTGTCCACCAGCGCCACGACGCCCGCCGAGTCGGGCCCCCGGTGCACCAGGTCGCCGACCTGCACGACGACCAGGTCCTCGGGGATCTCCCCTGCGCCGTCGTCGGGTACGCCGATCCGGCTCAGCTCGGCCCGCAACGCCTCGAGGTGCCCGCCGACGTCGCCGATGACCGCGATCCGCCGGCTCATCGCTCCGGCGCCGTCCACGAGTCGGGTTCGGCGTACGTGGAGACGTTGTCCATCCGCCGCTGCGCGACGGCGACCTCGTGGGCCGCCCGCATGATGATGCTGCGGTTGATCGGCGACAGCGACTCGAGCCGGATCACGTCGGTCGGCGGCCGGCCCTGGGACAGCTCGCGCAGCTGGTAGCGCAGCCGCAGCCGCTGCAGCACCTGGAAGACCTCGACCAGCGCACGCGCCTGCGGCTCGGGCAGGATGGCCGTGCCACCCGCGGCCTCCAGCCGCTCGGTCGTCGACAGCACCGAGGAGCCGACGCTGAGCGCCGACCAGCGGGCCAGGTTCACGATCGGGAGCAGGGCGTGCTCCTTGACGTCGAAGACCTCGCGGCGCACGTTCAGCAGGTCGCGGACCGATCGCCGCCGGGCGCGCTTGGCGAGCGACTCGTGGAGCAGGAGCCGCATCGTCCCGGGGTGGGTGCGCAGCTCGCCGAACACCCGGGAGACCTCCGGCAGCCCGGGGTCGCCGTGGATGGGCCGTGCGTCGACCAGCAGCGAGGTCATGATCGCGCCCTGGTCACGCTCCGGCGTCGCCAGCCACTGCTCGGCCGCGGCCCGCCACTCCTGGTTGGTGCGGGCGAACGCCCGCCGCGTGGGGGTGGCGCCGTGCGCGTCGACGGACAGGCCGAGCGAGGTGAGGAGGTCGTCGATCTCGCCGAAGGCGGCCAGGTAGCGGTCGATCCGCGCCGGCGGCACCGCGTCGTCGAAGGCCACGGCCGCGTCGACGTCGGAGCTCGGCACCGCCTCACGGCGCCCGTTGCTGCCCAGGGACAACCAGGTGAACTCGTCGACGGAGAGGTCGGGGTGCCCGGTGAGGACCAGGACGATCGCGCGTCGCACGATCGTGTCGATGATCCCGGAGTACTCCGCGATCACCCGGCTCGACGCCAGCCCGTCGTGCAGGAGCTCGCTCAGCAGCAGCGAGGTCTGCGCGGTGAGCGTGCGCAGCTCCTCGACCGACTCGGCCTGCTGCAGCCGTTCGTGGAGGGGCACCTCCACCGGGGTGCGGTGCCTGCCCGCCGTCTTGCGCGCGATCTGGGTGGCGAGGAACTCCGCGCCGGCCGCCGAGGTGAACACCGGCGCCACGAGGTCGCGCGGGATGCGCGCGACCTCGGTGCCGTCCGTCGCCGCGACCGCCCGCGGACCGATCGCGACTCCCATGAGCATCGAGGAGAAGCCGAACAGCCCGCCCGGCCCGAGCACCTCGTCCGGCGCGTCGGTGAAGCGCTCGGCGTCGTTCCAGACGTCCATCCGTCCCTCGACGACGACCCAGACCTCGTCGTTGGCGCGGGTGAAGGCGTCGAGCACCAGCGCGCCGCGGTCGTAGCGACGTACGCGGGCGGCCCGGGCGGCGGCGGAGACGACGCCGTCCGGCGCCGAGCTGAACGGCGGGTAGGACCGGAGGAACGCCTCCAGACCCTCGGCGTCGATCACGCTGGGTTCGATCACTCGGTGCCCGGTGTGGGCGCCGCCGGGATCGAGTAGCCGGACGGACCGACGGTCTTCTCGAGCGCCTTCTTCCACGCGCCCGAGTCGATGTACTGGGTGAGCGCGGCGTTCACGCGGTCGACCATCGCCGTGTCGCCCTTCCGCACCCCGACCCCGTAGAGCTCGTCGGTGAAGCCGTCCCCCACGACCTTGAGCTTGCCCTGGTACTGCTTGCTGGCCGCGTAGCCGGCGAGGATGACGTCGTCGGTGCTGACCGCGTCGACGTCGCCCGCGGCGAGTGCGGCGACGCAGTCGGAGAACCGGGGGTACTCCCGCAACGTGATGTCACCCTTGTAGTGGTCCTCGATGTACTTCGCCGAGGTGGTGCCGATGACGGAGCACAGCACCTTGCGGTGCAGGGTCGTCGGGCCGGTGATGGTGTCGTCGTCGAGCCGCACCAGCAGGGACTGGTGGGCCTCGAAGTACGGCCCGGCGAAGTCGACAACCTGCTTGCGCTCGTCGGTGATGGAGTACGTCGAGAAGACCAGCTGGACCGACCCGTTCTCGAGCAGCTTCTCCCGGTTGTCCGGGGTCGCCTCGACCCACGTGATGTCGGCCGGCTGGACGCCGAGCGCCCCGGCGACGTACTTCGCCGTCTCGTAGTCGAAACCGCTCAGGCTGCCGTCCGGGTTCTTGAAGCCCAGGCCGGGCTGGTCCTCGTCGATGCCGATGGTGAGCTTGCCGCCCGCGACGGTCGCGCTGCTGATCACCTTCGGCGCCGGCACGGTGGGCGTGCCGCAACCGGCAGTGAGGGCCGAGCCGAGGACCGCGGCCGCGACGGCGAGCGTGATGTGCTTGATCCGCATCGCTCTCAGACCTCCGGCAGATCGGTGATGTCGGTGTCGAACTCGTTGGCACCGCCGTGGGCGTCGCCGTACCGCGGGCCGGTGTCGGTCCACACCGACCCCATCTGCCCGCCGGTGTTGCGGACGACGGCGGGCCGGACCACGAGCCAGCCGATCCCGAGCAGCAGCGCGAGCACCGGGATGCCGATGATCACCACGATGAAGTCGGTCTTCTGCCAGAAGTACGGGCTCGACTGCCACCCGGACACGGCCATGCCGACGATGACGAGCGCCAGGAACGCGAGGCCGGCGTAGCTGGTCCACGGCGACCCCGGAGCGCGGAACGTGCTCGGCGGGACCACGCCCAGGTCCGACAGCCGCCGCAGCCGCAGCTGGCAAAGGAAGATCGTGGCCCACGTGAACACGACGCCGATCGACGCGGCCTCCAGCGCGATGTCGAAGGCCTGTCCCGGGGCGACCGCGTTGAGCACGATGCCCATGACGAAGACGACCGAGGTCATCAGGATCCCCGCCCACGGCACGCCGGAGGTGCTCATCTTCAGGGTGAACCGAGGGGCCTGCTTCGCGATCCCGAGGCTGCGCAGCACCCGGCCGGTGGAGTACAGGCCGGAGTTGAGGCTGGACATGGCGGCCACGATCAGCACCGCCTGGATGACGTCGCCCATCCAGCTCATGTGCATCCGGCCGAAGACCGACACGAACGGGCTGATCCCCGCGACGTACGTCGACGTCGGCAGCATCGAGCAGAGCAGCAGGATCGAGCCGACGTAGAAGACCGCGATCCGGAAGATGACCGCGTTGACGGCCTTGGGCACCTCGCGCTGCGGGTTCTCCATCTCGCCCGCGGCGACCCCGACCATCTCGATGGCCGCGTAGGCGAAGACCACGCCTGACATCACCAGGATCGGGCCGTACCAGTAGAAGCCGTCGCCGGACGGCCAGAACCCGCCCGGGTTGTTCCAGAGGTTCTGGAAGCCCGCCGTGTGGTCGCCGACCTTGAGGCCGCCGATCACCACGACCATGCCGACCGCCAGGAAGATGACGATCGCGCCCACCTTGAGCAGCGAGGCCCAGAACTCGAACTCGCCGAAGGCGCGCGCGGACAGCAGGTTGATGCCGAGGACGACGACGAGCGCCACCATCACGCTGATCCACTGCGGCAGGGTGGGGAACCAGTGCTGCATGTAGAGGCCGACCGCCGACAGCTCGGCGATGCCGGTCAGCGCCCAGTTCAGCCAGTACATCCAGCCGGTGACGTAGGCCGCACCCTCGCCGTAGAACTCCCGCATATAGGAGACGAACGCCCCCGAGGTCGGGCGGTGCAGCACGAGCTCACCCAGGGACCGCATCAGGAAGTACGCGATCACCCCGACGAACGCATAGCTGATGAGCAGGGCCGGCCCGGTCGAGTGCAGCCGGGACGCCGACCCCAGGAAGAGGCCGGTGCCGATGGCACCGCCGATGGCGATCATCTGGACGTGCCGGCGCCCGAGGCTCTGCTTGTAGCCGACCTGCTCGGCGTGCAGCGAGCCGCCCGATCCTGGGCCGCCGCCGGTGGGGGTGTCGCTCCGGGTCGCGGTCATTCGTTTCCCTCCCGAGTCGTTGGTACCTGGGCATCCTTCACCCGCTGGTGGTGGACGACAAGGGCGGGCCCGTGCTCTGGGCGGGGCTAGCCCGGGGCCTGCGTCTGGTCCAGCTCCTGCGCCCACAGGGCGTGCTCCTCGGCCGCCCATGCGGCCGAGACCCGGCCCGTGCGCATCCCCCGCATCGCCTCGCGGTCGGACAGCGCATAGCCGACGTGTCCCAGCACCAGCAGGCCGACCGCGAGCGCCGACCAGTCGTGCACGAAGGTCGCGCCGGTGCGCCAGGCCAGGCGGACCAGCGACGGGTAGTACATCAGCAGCCCGGTCCCGAAGAGGACCAGGATCGCACCGGCCGCGAGAGCGGCGTTGAGCTTCTGCCCGGCGTTGAACTTGCCCACGCGGATCGTGCCGTCGCGTCGGGAACGCGAGCGCAGCCACCGCCAGTCCGACCTCGTGAAGCGGTTGAGGGACGCGATGTCGCCGCGATAGGCGCGCGAGAGCGTGCCCAGCAGCATCGGGGCCGGCAGGGCGAACCCGGCGTACACGTGGATCGACTCGACCAGGTGGCGATGGCCGACCGCGATGCCCAGCGAGCCGTTGTAGAGGATCGCCGCGGTCACGATGCACGTCAGCATCAGCAGCGCGGTGGTCCAGTGCACGACGCGGACGGCCACGGCGAACCGAGGTACCGAAGCGACCACCTCGGGCCCCCTCACCCTCGAATCGTCCCGTCGATAGGATAGCCGCGCGGCTCCCAGTAGCCCGGGATCTCGGTGGTCGTCAGCTCGATCCCGGAGAGCCACTTCGTGCTCTTGTAGCCGTACATGCCGGAGCAGTACATCCGGACCGGGCCACCGTGGTCGTGGGTCACCGGAGCACCGAGCATCTGCAGCGCGACGATCACTCCGGGCCGCATCGCCTCGTCCATGGTGAGGCTCTCGGTGTAGGTGCCATCGAAGGAGGTGAACCGCACCGCCCGTGCCTGGTCGGTCGGGTGGGCATGCTCGATCAGCGTCGACAGCGGTACGCCGCTCCACGCCACGTCCGGGACCCGCCACCCCGTCACGCACTGGAACTGCTCGACGAAGGAGGTCTGCGGCAGCGCGTGCAGCTCGGCCAGCGAGTACGACGACGTGCGGGCCACCTCGCCGGTCACGGCCAGCCGGTACGCCGCGTCCGCGACCGTCGGGACGCCGCCCGTCACCGAGTAGTAGCGGAAGGAGTCACCGAGCGGGATGAGCGCGGTCAGCCCGGTCGGGTCGTGGATCTCGAGCTTGCCGAGCCAGCTCGACAGCCGGTCCTGGACCGTGCTGCCGACGACCACGCCGGCGGCGCCGAGGCCGAGCAGACCGAGGACCAGGCGTCGTCCGACCGGGGCGCCCTCCGGCGGTCTACGCGGACGGTCCCCGGGTTCCACGCCACACCCCGACCAGACCGACCAGCACGATGATCGGTCCGGCGACCGACCAGAACGTGGTGTTGCTCATCGGGCTGCCCCCGAGCACCCCGAAACCCTGCAGGCTGAAGATCGCGCCGAAGAACGCGACGACGGCTCCTCCGACGACCAGAGCGGGTCTCCGCATGCTTCCAGCACCTCCTGGCGAGGACACGAGGTGACGCGCGGTTCGGTTCAGAGCCGGCCCACGTCGCCCAGCGTACGCCGGTGCCAGACTTGCCCCGATGACGTCAGTCTCGCGACCTCTCGAGACGCGGTCCTCGCGTGGTCGCGCGGATCTCGTCCTCTCGGTGCTGCTCGTCGTCATGGGCGTCTACACGCTCGCGCTGTGGCCCCTCACGCCGGCGCTGATCGGGTCCCACCCGCTGCTGCTGGAGATCCTGAGCGGGTCGAGCGTGGCCGAGGTGACGGTCGGCGCGCACAGCCGGCTGGGCGACCTGCCGTTGTGGGCGGCGATCCTCGCCGGCGTACCGGGCAGCATGATGTTCGACTGGGTGTTCTGGTGGGCCGGGCGACGGTGGGGCGACCGCGCGCTGCACCTCTTCCTGGGCCGCGGCACGTCGCCGCGAGAGATCGCACGGCGCGAGGCCCGGATCGCCCGCCTCGAGCGGGCGGCGGCACGCTGGGGCTGGGCGCTGGTCCCGGCGGCGTACTACCTCCCCGTCCCGTCGGTGCTCGTGTACGTCGGCGCCGGCCTCTCCGGGATGCGTCTGCGGACCTTCCTCGCCCTGGACCTGCTGGGCACCGTGCTGTGGGTCGGACCGGTCGTCGGACTGGGCTACGCCATCGGGAGGCCGGCCGTCGACGTGGTCGACCGGATCGACCACTACTCGACCTACCTGGCCCTCGCGGTGGTCGTGGTCGTGGTCGTCGCGCAGGCCCGGAGACGCGGCTCGGCCCCGGTCGGTGGCGGATCTTCGACCGGGGCGTCGACCACCTAGGCTGGGCCCCGTGATCGAGCTTCGTACCCCCGCCCAGATCGAGCAGATGCAGCCCGCCGGCCGCTTCGTCGCCTCGGTGATCAGTGCCCTCGCCGAGAAGGCCGCCGTGGGGGTCAACCTGCTCGAGCTCGACGAGCTCGCGCACAAGATGATCAAGGACGCCGGCGCCGAGTCCTGCTACATCGACTACCACCCGTCGTTCGGCGCGAGCCCGTTCGGCAAGGTCCTGTGCACCAGCGTCAACGACGCCGTGCTGCACGGCCTCCCCCACGACTACGTGCTCCAGGACGGCGACCTGCTGTCGGTCGACTTCGCCGCGTCGGTCGACGGCTGGGTGTCCGACTCGGCGCTCTCCGTCATCGTCGGCACGCCCGACCCGAAGGACCAGCACCTCATCGACGTCACCCAGAAGGCGCTCGACGCGGGCATCGCGGCCGCGCGCCCGGGCAACAAGCTCGGCGACATCTCCTTCGCGATCGGCAACGTCGCGCACGAGGCCGGCCTCACGGTCAACCTGCAGTTCGGCGGTCACGGCGTGGGCCGCACGATGCACGGCGAGCCGCACGTGCCCAACGACGGCCGGCCCGGCCGCGGCCTCAAGCTCAAGCCCGGCCTGGTGATCGCCATCGAGCCGTGGTTCCTGCACTCCACCGACGAGATCGTCTTCGACCCCGACGGATGGACCATCCGGTCGGCCGACGGCTCGCGCGGCGCGCACGTCGAGCACACCGTCGCGATCACCAGCGGCGACCCGCTGGTCCTCACCGCGCGGGACTGACCCGGTGGCGGAGGTCGTGGCGGTCCACCGGCACGCCTCGCACGCGTTCAGCAAGACGTCGCACGACGAGATCCGGCTGCTCGAGGGCCTCGGGGTCGAGGGCGACGCCCACCTCGGCGTGACCGTCCAGCACCGCTCCCGCGTCGCCCGGGACCCGTCGCAGCCCAACCTTCGCCAGGTCCACCTGATCCACGGCGAGCTGCTCGACGACCTGGCCGCCGCCGGCTTCGAGGTCGCGCCCGGCCAGCTCGGCGAGAACGTCACCACCCGCGGCGTCGACCTGCTCGGCCTGCCCGTCGGCACCCGCCTCCGCCTCGGCGAGGCCGTCGTGACGGTGACCGGGCTGCGCAACCCGTGCGTCCAGATCGACAGGTTCGCCCCCGGCCTGCTCGAGCGGCTCGTCCGGCGCGGCGCCGACGGCACGGTCGAGCGCCTGGCCGGTGTGATGGGGATCGTCAGCCGCGGCGGGGTCGTCGCGCCGGGCACCGCGATCGGGGTGGACCTCCCGCCGGAGCCCCACCTGCCGCTGACGCGCGTGTGAGCCTTCAGGCGTAGCGGACCTGCAGCTCCTTGATCCCGTTGATCCAGCCGTGCCTCAGCCGCCGCGGCTCGGCCAGGCGGCTGATGTCCGGGGCGTGGTCGGCGAGCGCGTTGAAGATCATCCAGATCTCCTGGCGCGCGAGGTTGGCCCCCAGGCAGTAGTGCGCGCCGTGCCCGCCGAAGCCGACGTGCGGGTTGGGGTCCCGGCGTACGTCGAAGCGGAAGGGCTCGTCGAACACCGACTCGTCGAAGTTGGCCGACGCGTAGAACATCGCCACCCGCTCGCCCTTGGCGACGGGCACGCCGCCCACCTCCACGTCGGTGAGCGCGGTGCGCTGGAAGACGGTGACCGGGGTCGCCCACCGGACGACCTCGTCGACCATGGTCTCGGGCCGCTCCCGCTTCCAGATCTCCCACTGCTCGGGGTTGTCCAGGAAGGCGTCCATCCCGTGGCTGATCGCGTTGCGCGTCGTCTCGTTGCCGGCGACGGACAGCATGATCACGAAGTAGCCGAACTCGTCGTCGGTGAGCCCTCTGGCCGCACCCGACTCGTCGTCGAGGTCGACGTTGATCAGCTTGGTGATGATGTCGTCGCGCGGGTCGGCCTTGCGCTCGGCGGCCATCCCCATCGCGTACATCAGGATCTCGGCCGCGGCCTCCTGGTTGTCGCCGCCGGCGTAGTCCGGGTCCTCGCTCGCGAGCATCGAGTTGGACCAGTGGAAGAGCTTCTTCCGGTCCTCCTGAGGTACGCCGATCAGGTCGGCGATCGCCTGCAGCGGCAGCTCGGCCGCGACCTCCTCGACGAAGTTGCCCGAGCCCGCGGCGACCGCGTCACGGACGATCCGCTCGGCACGTTCGCGCATCGTCTGCTTGAGCTGCTCGATCCCGCGCGGGGTGAAGCCGCGCGACACGATCCGCCGCATCGTCTCGTGCTCGGGCGGGTCCTGGTTGAGGATCATCACCCGCTGCAGCTCGAGCGCCTCCCGCGTCATCCCCGCGGGGAACCGGATGATCGCGCCGTTCTCCGCGGAGGAGAAGTCCCTGCTGTTGCGCGAGACCTCGCACACGTCGGCGTGCCGCGTCACGGCCCAGTAGCCGTTGCGCGACTCGGGCGCGAAGCCGTCGTACGCCCCCGGCTCCTGCTCGATCCAGCTCACCGGGGCGCTCTGCCGCAGCGCACGGAAGTGCTCGTGCGGCACGGCTTCCCAGTTGACGTCCGGATCGGTGAAGTCGAAGCCCGGGGGCAGTACGACGCTCATCGCTACCTCGTCTCAGCTCACTTGTAGTTGACCTGCAGCTCCTTGATGGCATTCAGCCAACCACTGCGCAGCCGGCGCGGCTCGCCCGCGAGGCTGATGTCGGGCGCCAGGTCGGCGATCGCGTTGAAGATCAGGTTGATCTGCAGCCGCGCCAGGTTCGCACCGAGGCAGTAGTGCGCGCCGTGGCCGCCGAACGCGACGTGCGGGTTGTCCTCGCGCAGGATGTTGAAGGTGAACGGGTCCTCGAAGACGGTGTCGTCGAAGTTGGCCGAGGCGTAGAACAGGCCGACCCGGTCGCCCTTCTTGATCTCCTGGCCCGCCAGGACGGTGTCCTGCCTGGCGGTGCGCTGGAAGACGGTGACCGGGGTCGCCCAGCGGACGATCTCGTCGATCGCGGTCTCGGGACGCTGCTCCTTCCAGAGCGCCCACTGGTCGGGGTTCTCGAGGAAGGCGTGCATGCCGTGGGTGGTCGCGTTGCGCGTGGTCTCGTTGCCGGCGACGGTCAGCAGGATGACGAAGAAGCCGAACTCGTCGTTGGTCAGCGCGCCGTGGTCGTCGTCCTGGCCGACGCTGATCAGCTTGGTGACGATGTCGTCCTGCGGGTTCGCCCGGCGCTCGTTCGCGAGCTGGTCGAAGTAGCCCAGGATCTCCATCGAGGCGATCGCCGGGTCGGCGCCGATCTCCGGGTCGTCGTACCCCATCATCTGGTTGGACCACTCGAAGAGCTTCTTGCGGTCCTCCTGCGGTACGCCGAGGAAGTCCGCGATCGCCTGCAGCGGCAGCTCGGCCGCGATCTGCTCGACGAAGTCGCCGCTGCCGGTGTCGACGGCGCGCTGGACGATCTCGTAGGCGCGCTCCTTGAGCAGGTCCTTCATCCCCGCGATGACGCGCGGGGTGAAGCCGCGCGACACGATGCCGCGCATCTTGGTGTGGCTCGGCGGGTCGTGGTGGATCAGCATCGCACGCTGCACCTCGACCTGGTCGCGGGTCATGTCCGGCGCGAACCGGATGATGACGCCGTTCTCCTCGGTCGACCAGTTCTCGTTGTCCTTGGAGACCTGGCGCACCTCCTCGTGGCGGGTGCACGCCCAGTAGCCGTTGTCCAGGAAGCCGGCGCGGGCCTCGGGGACCTGCTCGACCCAGTGGATCGGCGCGTGGGCGCGCATCGCCTCGAACTCCGCGTGCGGGAGGGCGACAGCGTTGATGTCGGGATCGGTCGGGTCCCAGCCCTCGGGGAGGTCGAGTCCGGTCACGGGCGTCGCTGCTTGGGTCACTGCGTCGGTCGCTTTCGCTCGGGCAGACGGCATCGTCTGCAACACGTTCTACCGGCACGCTACAGCGTCTCCGGGAAATACGAAAGGGTTTCGTAAGTGTGTCCCGAATCAAATGAGAACACGTTCTAGTTTGGTGCTAGATTGGTCCGCATGGGCAACCCCGTCATCGTCGAAGCAGTCCGCACCCCCCTCGGCAAGCGCAACGGCTGGCTCGCCGGCGTGCACCCCGCGAACCTCCTGGGCTTCGTGCAGTCGGAGGTGCTGCGCCGCGCCGGCGTCGACTCCGACCTGATCGAGCAGGTCATCGGCGGCATCGTGTCCCAGGCCGGTGAGCAGTCCAACGACACCGTGCGACGCGCCTGGCTGCACGCCGGCCTCGCCCAGCACACCGGCGGTACGACGCTCGACGCGCAGTGCGGCTCCGGGCAGCAGGCCGCGCACCTGGTCAACGACCTCGTCCGGGCCGGCTCGATCGAGGCCGGCATCGCGTGCGGCGTCGAGTCGATGTCGCGGATCCCGCTCGGCGCGAACGTGCCGGCCGGCATGGGCGACCCGCGCCCCGAGGACTGGACCATCGACATGCCGAACCAGTTCGAGGGCGCCGACCGGATCGCCAAGCACCACGGCATCACCCGCGCCGACCTGGACGCGTTCGGCGTCGCGTCGCAGGCCAAGGCCCGGATCGCGGTCGACGAGGGCCGGTTCAAGCGCGAGATCGCGGCGTTCGGCGACGTGGACACCGACCAGGGCCTGCGCGACACGACGATCGAGTCGCTCGCCGGCCTCAAGCCGGTCCTCGAGGGCGGCCTGCACACCGCCGGCACCTCCTCGCAGATCTCCGACGGCGCCGCGGCGGTGCTGATCATGGACGAGGACAGGGCCCGCGGCCTGGGCCTCAAGCCCCGCGCCCGGATCGCGTTCCACGCGCTCGTCGGCTCGGACCCGTACTTCCACCTGGACGGCCCGATCGCCGCGACCCACCGGGCGCTCGAGCGCACCGGCATGGCGATCAGCGACTTCGACCTGTTCGAGGTCAACGAGGCCTTCGCCTCGGTCGTCCTCTCCTGGGCCGGCGTGCACGGCGTCGACATGGACAAGGTCAACGTGAACGGTGGCGCGATCGCGCTCGGTCACCCCGTGGGGGCCACCGGCGTACGCCTCATCACCACGGCGCTGCACGAGCTCGAGCGTCGCGACGAGGGCACCGCGCTGATCTCGATGTGCGCGGGCGGCGCCATGGCGACCGCCACCGTCATCGAGCGCATCTAGCGCTCCTACCTGCGACACGGGGTCCCGACCTGCAAGACTCGGGGACATGGGCTCCCGTCACCACGTCGTCGTCATCGGCTCCGGCTTCGGCGGACTGTTCGCCACGAAGGCGCTCAAGGGCGCCGACGTGGACGTCACGCTGATCTCGAAGACCACCCACCACCTGTTCCAGCCGCTGCTGTACCAGGTGGCCACGGGCATCCTGGCCCAGGGCGAGATCGCGCCGCCGACGCGGGAGGTGCTCGCCCACCAGAAGAACGCCCGGGTGGTGCTCGGCGACGTCAACGCGATCGACCTCAACGCGCGCACCGTCACCTCCGACATCCAGGGCCGGATCCACCAGATCGGCTACGACTCGCTGATCGTCGCCGCGGGCGCCGGGCAGTCGTACTTCGGCAACGACCACTTCGCCGACTTCGCACCCGGCATGAAGACCATCGACGACGCGCTGGAGCTGCGCGGCCGGATCTTCGGTGCCTTCGAGCTCGCCGAGCTCGCGCAGGCCAAGGAGGAGCTCGAGCGATACCTGACCTTCGTCGTGGTCGGCGCGGGCCCGACCGGCGTGGAGATGGCCGGCCAGATCGCCGAGCTGGCGCACCACACGCTGCGCGACGACTTCCGCAGCTTCGACCCGCGCAAGGCCCGCGTCGTGATGGTCGACGCGGCGCCGCAGGTGCTCCCGCCGTTCGGCGCGAAGCTCGGCCAGGTCGCCCAGAAGGCGCTCGAGAAGCGCGGCGTCGAGGTGATGCTCGGCGGCATCGTCACCAAGGTCGACGAGCGCGGCATCGAGCTGCAGTACAAGGACGGCACCACGACCCGGATCGAGTCCGCCACCAAGGTGTGGGCCGCCGGGGTCTCGGCCTCGCCGCTGGGCAAGACGCTCTCCGAGCAGACCGGCGCCCCGCTGGACCGGGCCGGCCGGATCCAGGTGAACCCCGACCTCACCCTCCCGGGTCACCCCGAGGTCTTCGTGATCGGCGACATGATGGCCCTCGACAACCTCCCCGGTGTCGCGCAGGTCGCGATCCAGGGCGGCAAGTACGCCGCCAGGACGATCTCGCGGCGGGTCGAGGAGAAGGCGCCGCCGGCGGCGTTCTCCTACTTCGACAAGGGCTCGATGGCCACCATCTCGCGCTTCAACGCGGTCGCCCTGGTCGGCAAGCTGCACTTCACCGGCCTGGTCGCGTGGTTCATGTGGCTCGCCGTGCACCTGCTCTACCTCACCGGCTTCAAGAACCGCGTCGCCGCGCTGCTGCACTGGCTGGTCACCTTCGTCACCAACGACCGCTCCGAGCGCACCGCGACCGTCCAGCAGATCTACGCCCGCCGCGCCATCGCCCGGCTCGAGGGCGGGACCGCCGCCGTCGCCGCCTCGTCGACGGAGTGGAACGAGATCCGTGCCCGGCTCGAGCAGCAGGCCGCCGAGGAGGCCAGCCTCACCGACAACCGTCGGCGGGGCGCCAACCTCGAGGTCTGACCGGTCCCGCAGCCTCCCCGTTACCGCAATGCAACACGACGTGTGCACTCTTGCCCCATGTCGATCAGGGTCGCGCTCGAGCACCGCACGACGTACACCTTCGCCGAGCCGGTGGCGGTGGGGCCGCACGTGGTCCGGCTGCGGCCGGCTCCGCACTGCCGCACGCCCATCGACGCGTACTCGCTCGAGGTCACCCCGGCGAACCACTTCCTGAACTGGCAGCAGGACCCGTTCGGCAACTGGATGGCCCGGCTGGTCTTCCCGGAGAAGGTCGACAAGCTCGAGATCACCGTGGGCCTGGTCGCCGACATGGTCGTGATCAACCCCTTCGACTTCTTCATCGAGGAGTACGCCGAGCGGTTCCCGTTCGCCTACGAACCCGAGCTGGCCGCGGACCTGGCGCCGTACCTGCGCGCCGTGGAGGACAGCGAGGTGGCGGCCCGGTGGCGCGAGCAGCTCCCCGAGCTGCCCGAGGACGGCGTGCCGACGGTCACGTTCCTCGCCGACCTCAACGCGGCCGTCCACCGCGCGGTCGCCTACAGCGTCCGGATGGAGGCCGGCGTGCAGACGCCGGACCAGACGCTCGAGCTCGCCGTCGGCTCCTGCCGTGACTCGGCCTGGCTCCTGGTCAGCCTGCTGCGGCAGTACGGCCTGGCCGCGCGGTTCGTGTCCGGCTACCTGGTCCAGCTCACCGCCGACCAGGAGGCACTCGACGGCCCCTCGGGCCCGACGGCCGACTTCACCGACCTGCACGCGTGGACCGAGGTCTACCTGCCGGGGGCGGGCTGGGTCGGCATGGACCCGACCAGCGCGCTCTTCGCCGGCGAGGGCCACATCCCGCTGAGCGCGACACCGCACCCGAGCAGCGCCGCGCCGATCGAGGGGGCGACCGACCCGGTCGAGGTCACCTTCGACTTCGTCAACCTGGTCACCCGCGCCCACGAGGACCCCCGCGTCACCAAGCCCTACGACGAGGGGCAGTGGACGCGGATCGACGCGCTCGGCGAGGCGGTCGACCGGCGCCTGGTCGAGGGCGACGTCCGGCTCACCATGGGCGGCGAGCCGACGTTCGTGGCCCTCGACGACGCGACCAGCCCCGAGTGGACCACCGACGCCGACGGTCCGCACAAGCGGGAGCTCGCCGGTGCGCTCGCCGAGCGGCTCCGGGCGGCGTACGCCGAGGGTGGCGCGGTCCACCGCGGGCAGGGCAAGTGGTACCCGGGCGAGCCGCTCCCCCGCTGGAACATCGCGCTGCAGTGGCGCACCGACGGCGTACCGCTGTGGACCGACCCCGGCCTGTTCGCCGATCCCTGGGACGAGGCCGAGCGCGACCCCCGGGCGGCCGAGACCGCCGCGGCCCTGGCCGAGCGGATCACGGCGGTCCTCGGCCTGCCGGCCGAGCAGCTGCTCCCGGCGTACGAGGACCCGCTGGCGGCCGTCGCCGCGGAGCTGCGGCAGCCCTACGGCCCCCGGCCGGAGGAGGAGCCGACATCGACCGCGGACGTCCTCCGCGAGGTGGCCGAGCTGGACGCAGTGACCACGGACCCGACCGGCTGGGTCCTCCCCATCACGACGACCGGGGACTGGACCAGCCCCGCCTGGGGCTTCCGCCGCGGCCGCCTCGTGCTCACGCCCGGCACCAGCGCCGTGGGCCTGCGACTCCCCCTCGACAGCATCGCCTGGGTCGACCCCGAGTACGCCGGCGAGCCGTCGTACCTCGAGGCCGGGCCGCCCCTCGTCCCCGAGGTCCCGGCCGTCACCGTCACCTCGCCGGAGGGGGCGGCCACCACCGCGCTGGCGATCGAGGCACGCGAGGGCGTCGTCCACGTCTTCCTGCCGCCGACCGACACCCTCGAGGCGTATGCCGCCCTGCTCAGCACGATCGAGACCGCCGCCACCGACGTCGGCGCCGCGAGCGGCACGCCCGTGCGGCTCGTGCTCGAGGGCTACGGCCCGCCGCCGGACCCGCGCCTCACCCAGCTCGTCGTGACGCCCGACCCGGGCGTGATCGAGGTCAACGTCCAGCCCACCGCGTCGTGGGGCGACCAGCGCGACCTCACCCTGCGCCTGTACGAGGCCGCCCGGCTGACCCGGCTCACCACCGAGAAGTTCGACCTGGACGGGCTCCACACGGGCACCGGCGGCGGCAACCACCTCACCCTCGGCGGCACCCAGCCGGTGGACTCGCCGCTGCTGCGGCGGCCGGACCTGCTGGCCAGCCTGGTGGGCTACTGGCAGCGCCACCCGTCGCTGTCCTACCTGTTCTCGGGCCGCTTCATCGGGCCGACCAGCCAGGCGCCGCGCTTCGACGAGGGCCGCCCGGAGGCGGTCTACGAGATGGAGATCGCGCTGGCCGAGCTGCGGCACCTGAGCGACGAGGCGGACGGTCAGCCGGCCCCGTGGCTGGTCGACCGGGCATTGCGCCACCTGCTCACCGACCTCACCGGGAACACCCACCGGGCGGAGTTCTGCATCGACAAGCTCTACAGCCCCGATGGCTCCCGCGGTCGTCTCGGACTGCTCGAGCTGCGCGGCTTCGAGATGCCCCCGCACCCGCAGATGGCGCTGGTCCAGGCGCTGCTCGTACGCAGCCTCGTCGCGATGTTCTGGGACAACCCGAACACGCGTCCGCTGGTCCGCTGGGGCACGGCCCTGCACGACGACTTCCTGCTGCCCGAGGGCTGCACGGCCGACATCGAGGAGGTCGTCGCGGACCTCCGGCAGCACGGCATCGCGTTCGAGCCGGAGTGGCTGGCGCCGTTCACCGAGTTCCGCTTCCCACGGATCGGCGCGACGACGATCCGCACCCCGCAGGGCGAGGTCGCGCTCGAGCTGCGCCAGGCGATCGAGCCCTGGAACGTGCTCGGCGAGGAGGCCACCGCCGGCGGCACGGCGCGGTACGTCGACTCCAGCCTGGAGCGGATCCAGGTCTCCGTCCGTGGCCTGGACCCGGCGCGCCACCTGCTGACGTGTCAGGGTGTTCCCGTGCCCCTGACCCCGACGCGTGCCACCGCCGGCGCCGCACCCGGTTCGTACGCCGGGGTCCGCTACCGCGCCTGGCAGCCGTGGTCGGCCCTCCACCCGAGCATCCCGGTGCACGCGCCGCTGCGCTTCGACGTCGTCGACCGCGAGGGCGGCGTGAGCCT
Organism: Nocardioides sp.; assembly: GCA_035248385.1. Classification (GTDB taxonomy): domain Bacteria; phylum Actinomycetota; class Actinomycetes; order Propionibacteriales; family Nocardioidaceae; genus Nocardioides. Next base: position 24,860 of record DATFHM010000015.1, read on the forward strand.
GGGCGGGGCGACGTACCACGTCATGCACCAGGGCGGCCGGGGCTACGAGGTCCCGCCGGTCAACGCGCAGGAGGCCGAGGCGCGGCGCGCGAGCCGGTTCGAGCCGTTCGGGCACACCGCGGGCCGCCTCGACGTGGCGGCGATCGAGGAGCGCGGCCGTCACGCGTTCCACCCGGAGCATCCCTCCACCCTCGACCTGCGTCGCGCACCCCGGGCCGGCCGGGTCGAGCGAGCGCGGCGGGAGCCCCGTTGACCGTGCTCCGCGACTACGCAGCGTCCGTCGGGCAACCGACGTTGGGGGGTACGCCGCGCTACGACGAGGTCGTCGACGCGGACGGCGGCCTGCGACCGGCCTGGCGCTCGCTCGCCCACGCCGCCGTCGACCTGACGCCCGACGAGCTGCGTCGCGTGCACGGCGAGATCGCGTCCTTCCTGGCCGACGACGCCGTCACCTACAACCGCCCCGGCCGCGGGCCCGAGCCCTGGCGCCTCGACCCGGTCCCGCTCGTCCTGGACGCCGCCACCTGGGCTCCCCTCGAGGTCGGGCTCGCCCAGCGCGCGGAGCTGCTCAACGCCCTCCTCGCCGACATCTACGGGCCGCAGGAGGTGCTGCGCCGGGGCGTCATCCCGGCGCCGGTGGTCCTCGCCCACGCGGGCTTCGCGCGGGTCGTGGCCCGGCCGAGCGCCATCGACCCGCGCCGGCTCGTCCTGGCCGGCACCGACCTCGGCCGTGACGCGTCCGGCGAGTGGCGCGTGCTGGCCGACCGGATCCAGGCGCCGTCGGGCCTGGGCTACGCGATGGAGAACCGCCGCGTGCTGTCCCGGGTGCTGCCCGAGCTGTACCAGGAGGCGGCGGTGCACCGGCTGACGCCGTACCTCGCCGCGCTGCGCAGCGCGCTGCTCCAGTCGGCGCAGGGCGACATGGCCGACCCGCGCGTGGTCGTGCTCAGCCCCGGCACCCACTCCGAGACGGCGTACGACCAGGCGTTCCTGGCCTCGAGCCTCGGCTTCCCGCTGCTCCAGGGCAGCGACCTGGTCGTCCGCGACGGCTGGGTCTGGATGAAGCCGCCGGGCTGGCCGCAGAGCGGGCGGCTGCAGCGGGTCGACGTGATCCTGCGGCGCGTCGACGCCCCGTGGTGCGACCCGCTCGAGCTCCGCGCCGACAGCCAGCTCGGGGTGGCCGGCCTGGTCGAGGCGGTACGCCGGGGGCGCGTCCGGCTCGTCAACGGGCTCGGCGCCGGGGTGATGGAGAACCCGGGGCTGCTCCCCTACCTGCCCGCCGCGTGCGAGGCGCTCCTCGGCGAGGAGCTGCGCCTGCGCAGCCCGGACACCTGGTGGTGCGGTGACCCCGACGGGCTGTCCCACGTGCTCGCCAACCTCGCGACCATCTCCGTCCGCTCGCTCGACGGCAGCGTCGCCGGGCTGGCGCGGCTGAGCCCGGAGAAGCTGCGCGCTCGCATCCTGCAGGCTCCGCACCGCTTCGTCGGCCAGCAGCGGCTGCCGCTCTCCCAGGCACCCGTCTGGCAGGCCGCTCCCGACGACCCCCGGTCGGCCAGCTCGCGCCCGATCACGCTGCGCACGATCACCCTGCGGTACGGCTCGGCGTACCGGCCCCTGATGGGTGGCATGGCCGACGTCCTGGACGAGGACCACCGCACGGTGTCGACCAAGGACGTCTGGGTGCTCAAGGCCGACCCCGAGGACACCGACCAGGGCCTCACCGACGTCCTGCCGATGACGGCCACCCGCGCCTCGACGGTCCTGGTGCCGCGCGCCCTGGAGGACATGTTCTGGTTCGGCCGGTACGCCGAGCGCGCGGAGGACCTGATCCGGCTGGTGCTCGCCGCCCACACCAGCACCGAGCTGCTCAACACCCGGCCGACCTCCGCGGGCGCCTCCGGCGTGCGGATCCTCATGGACGCCCTCGGGGTGCTCGCGGGACGGCGCTACCCCGACCTCGACGACGAGTTCCGCTCGCTGCTGCTCGACACGGACCGGCCCGGATCGGCGGCGCAGTCGCTGCTGGCTCTGCGGGACGCTCTCGAGGGCGTGCGCGACCAGGTCTCGGGCGACACGTGGCGGGTTTTCGGCACCGCGGAGCGCGCGCAGGCGGCGCTCCGCGAGTCCCGCGCCACCCACCAGGTCGCCGACTCCGCGGGCCGCATGCTGACCGGGATCCTCTCGCTGCAGGGCGTGACCGCCAGCATGATCCGCGACCCGGGGTGGCACCTGCTCGAGGCGGGCCGGGCGATCGAGCGCGGCCTCCAGCTCTGCACGCTGCTCGGTACCGCCACCGTGCGGCGTGGGATCGACGTCGACCGCGAGGTCCTCAACGGCGTGCTCGCGGCCGCGGAGAGCCAGGTCACCCACCGACGCCGCTACCGCGGCTACGTCCGGCCCCGCGGGGTCCTCGAGCTGCTGCTCACCGATCCCGACAACCCGCGCTCGCTGCGGTTCTGCGTCGCGAGCCTGCCCGACCACCTCGCGGCCCTGCCCGCGTCGACGGGGTCCACCCGGCCGGAGCGGATGGTCGAGGAGCTCGCGCGCACCCTCGCCGACGTCGACGTCGCCGCCCTGGTCGCGATCGGCGGCACCAGCCGTCCCTACCTGGAGCGCTTCCTCGCCGAGACGTCCACCCAGCTCGACCAGATCGCCGCCTCGATCGCCGACGTCCACTTCGCCAGCGGCCCCGCTCCGCAGCCGCTCACCGCGCTCACCCTGACCGAGCTGCAGGCAGGAGCGGCCCGATGAGGTACCGCGTCACCCACCGCACGACGTACACCTACGACCAGCCCGTGACCGACAGCCTCGGGCTCGCCCACCTGGTGCCACGAGCCGTGCCCTGGCAGGAGGTCACCGACACCCGGGTCGACCTGCAGCCCGGCGCCTCCGACGCGGCGCTCGACGAGGACTACTACGGCAACACCGTCTCCTACTTCCAGGTCACCGAGGAGCACACCGAGCTGCAGATCACGGCCACGAGCAGCGTCACGGTCACCACGCCGACGTACGACGCCGAGGCGCTGGCCCGGCCCTGGGAGCAGGCCCGGGTGCTGGGCGTGACCACCCCTCCCGACGCGTGGCTCGCGACCGACTTCGCGCTGCCGTCCTCCCAGGTCGAGCACGTCCCCGCGGCGCGCGAGTACGCTGCCGCCTCCCTGGTCGCGGGCCGCCCGATCGGCGAGGCGGTCACCGACCTGGTGTCGCGCATCCACGCCGACTTCACCTACGACAAGACCGCCACGACGGTGACCAGCACGGTCGCCCACGTGCTCGAGGCGCGCGCCGGGGTGTGCCAGGACTTCGCGCACCTCGCACTCGCCTGCCTGCGCTCGCACGGGCTCGCCGCCCGCTACGTGAGCGGCTACCTCGCGACGGTGCCGCCGCCGGGCCAGGAGCGCCTGGTCGGCGCCGACGCCTCGCACGCCTGGATCGCCGTACGCCTCCCGGGGCTGGACGAATGGCTGGCCGTGGACCCCACCAACGACCAGTGGGCCGACGACCGCTACGTCACCGTCGCGTGGGGGCGTGACTACGCCGACGTGCCGCCGGTCAAGGGCGTGATCTTCACCGACGCCCGCAAGTCGACGCTGCAGGTGTCGGTCGACGTCGCGCCCGTGGGTTAGCGCGGTGACCGAGCGCATGGCACGCTCGTGGCCGTGAAGGCCTTCTCCTGCCGGGCGTGCGGCAACCGGCTCTTCTTCGAGAACTCGGTGTGCGTCTCGTGCGGCACCGCGCTGGGCTACTCGCGCGGCGAGGGCGCGATCGTGCCTGTCGACGCCCAGGGCCGTTACGTCGACGCCACCGGGCTGGTCTGGTGGGTCTGCCGCAACCTCAACCTGTCGGGGTGCACGTGGCTGTCGACGACCGAGGGCGGGCAGTGCTTCAGCTGCGACCTCACCCGGACCCGGCCCAGCGACGACGACCCGGTCGGGCTGGCGAACTA
>DATFHM010000016.1:0-4807 GCA_035248385.1 Nocardioides sp.
GTTCCCGACGCCGGTACGACGCTCCTCCCGGACGCCGACGGCAACGTCAAGGAGCTCGGACCGATCAACTCCAGCTCCACCAAGATCGGCGTGATCCAGAGCGCGCCGCTCCCCATGCTCGGCCTCACCAACCCGAACGGCCAGGTCGACCTGGCCAACACCTGGCTGCAGATGAAGCGCCAGGGCGCCGACGACTGGCTGTACTTCGCCTGGCAGCGCGACAGCAACTCCGGCAGCGGCTTCATCTCGTTCGAGTTCATGAAGAACGCCGCGCCCGTCGCGTGCGACTACTCCACGTCCGCCGCCACGCTGATGTCGACCTGCAACCCGTGGAAGAACCGCGCTCCCGGCGACTTCATGATCACCTGGGACCAGTCCGGCAGCAGCACCCAGCTCTACAAGCGGGTCTGGGGCGGCACCCCCGGCAACCTGACGCTGGGCGCGCCGGTCGCCATCCCGATCAGCCAGGCCGAGGCGAAGTACAGCCCGGACCTCTTCCGGGGTGAGGCCGCGATCGACATCACCCAGGCGATCTACGGCGGCGTCTCGCAGTGCATCACCCTGGCGAACGTCATCCCGAGCACGGTCACCGGCAACAGCGACACGGCGGACTACAAGGACACGGTCCTGCAGAACATCCCGCCGCTGAGCAGCTGCACGCAGACCGTGACCACCACCCCGTCCGACGGCAGCGGCAACGCGCTCGCCGGCGCGACGACCGGCATCGGCACGGGAGTCGTGCCCGTCAAGGACCACGCCGTGGTCGACCTGAGCGGTGGCAGCGCCAACGCGTCGGGATCGATCGACTTCCACCTGTGCAAGGTGGACGCGCCCGGGCTCTGCGCCACCGGCGGCACCGACGTGGGCTCGGTCGCCCTGACCGGCGCGTACCCGGTCACGGTGAACTCGCCGACGGCGTACGTGACCTCGGCGGGCCGCTACTGCTGGCGCGCGGAGACGACGGCCGACACCGCCAACGGCACCGGCCCGGTCACCGACAACGTTGCGGGTGAGTGCTTCACGGTCACGCCCGCCCACCCGACACTGACGACGAACGCCAGCGCCGACGTGGTGCTCGGAGGCACGATCTCCGACACCGCGTCGCTGTCCGGCACGGTCACCGACCCGGCGACCCCGGTCATCAACCTGACCGGCGCCTCCGGCCCGGCGGCGGGTGGTCACCTCACGTTCAAGCTCTACGGCCCGAGCTCGTCGTCCTGCGGCACGCTGCAGACGACCACGGCCGCGGTGAACGTGAGCGGAGACGGTCAGTACGGCACACCCGACCCGCAGGTCCAGCCGGGAGCCGTGGGTGACTACCACTGGGTCGCGACGTACGACGGAACGGTCAACAACACCGGTCTGACGCACAACTCCGCCTGCGACGACACCTCCGAGGACGTGTCCGCGACCAGCGTCGCGGTCTCGCTCGACACGACGCAGAAGTGGGTGCCGAACGACTCGGCGACGTTCAGCGCCGCCGCCGGCGGGGACCTGGACGGCAACGCCGTGTTCACGCTGTACCAGTCCTCGGACTGCACCGGCACGGTCGTCTACACCAGCGGTGACGTCGCGGTCAGCGGGGCCTCTCCGCAGACCGTCCACACCAGCAACACCGACGGTGTCGCGGCCGGCACCTACTCGTGGAAGGTCTCGTACGCCAGCAACAACGCCGCGCAGCGCGGCATCCCCGGCAGCTCCAGCTGCCAGGAGGTGTCCTCGCTGACGGTGGACAACGGATCGACGGTCCACAGCCCGTGATCCGGTAGCGCGTCCAGGACCAGCACGCCGCCGGTCTGCTGCAGAATCGGCGGCGTGCTCCTGGACCTCCAGCTCGCCGGCAGCCCCGGCTCCGCCCTCCCGCGCTCCCGGGAGCTCGTGGAGGCCGGGGCCTCCGGTGTGTTCACGTTCGAGGGACCTCACGACGTGTTCCTGCCGCTCGCCGCGATCGCCGGGCAGGTCGACGCGGACCTGATGACGAACGTCGCGATCGCGATGCCGCGCTCGCCGATGCACCTGGCCCACGCGGCGTGGGACCTCCAGCTGATGTCGGGCGGACGGTTCCGCCTCGGGCTGGGCTCGCAGATCCGGCCCCACATCGAGAAGCGGTACGGCGCCCGCTGGTCCCCGCCCGCGGCGCGGATGCGCGAGATCGTGCTGGCGGTGAAGGCGATCCTGGAGTCCTGGCAGAGCGGCGGGCGGCTCGACTTCCGCGGTGAGCACACCACGCACACGCTGATGCCGCCGACCTTCGTGCCCGGGCCGAACCCGTACGGCGCCCCACCGGTGCTGCTCGGAGCGCTCGGCCCCATGATGACCCGCACGGCCGCCGAGGTGGCCGACGGGCTGCTGGTGATGCCGTTCAACAGCGCGCGGCACTTCCGGGAGCGGACCCTGCCGGCCGTGGCCGACGGGTTGGCGCGCGCCGGACGTGCGCCCGGCGACCTGGCGATCCTGCCGTCGGTCATCGTGGCGATGGGACGGACCGAGGAGGAGCTGGCCGCCGCCACGGCGGGGGTGCGCGGGCTGCTCGCGTTCTACGGGTCGACGCCGGCGTACCTCCCGGTGCTGGAGGCCGAGGGCTGGGGCGACCTGCAGCCCGAGCTGAACCGGCTGTCCAAGACCGGCGACGTGCCGACGATGGTGACGCTGGTGAGCGACGAGATGGCGCGCACGATCGGGGTCGCCGGCACGCCCGAGGAGTGCGCGGCCGAGATCCGCCGCCGGTACGCCGACGTGGCCAGCCGGGTGTGCTGCTACTTCCCCGGCTACGACCCGCCCGCCGAGCAGGTCGCCGCCCTCGCGTCAGCTCTGCGTTAGCCGGTGAACGCGGGCTTCTCCTTGGCGAGGAAGGCCCGCACGCCCTCGGCGAAGTCGGGGCCGCCGTACACCTCGCGCAGCAGCGCCTCCTCGTCCTCGGGGAGACCGCGCAGCTGCTGCTTGGTCACGCGCAGCGTGACCGGCGACGCCTGCAGGATCCCCGCGACGAGGTCCTCGACCTCGGCCTCGAGCGCCGCGGCGTCGGCGACCTCGGTGGTGAGCGCACCGGCGGCGTACGCCCGATCGGCGGTCACCAGGCGCGACGCCAGCAGCATCTCCCGGGTGAGCGACTCGCCGAAGACGGCCGCACACCGGTGCAGCACCGGCGAGGAGAGCGCGTTGCCGAGGGTGCGCGCGATCGGGTAGCCGAACCGGGAGTGCGCGGTCGCGACGCGCAGGTCGCAGTAGGTGGCCACCGCCAGCCCGCCGCCCACGCACACGCCGTCCACCGCCGCGATCACGACCTGCGGCAGCGCCCAGAGCCGGTCGAACATCTCCCGGATCCAGGTCTCGTAGTCCACCGCGTCGGCGGCCAGGAAGTCCGAGATCTCGTTGCCGGCCGCGAAGGCCTTCCCGCCCGCCCCACGGAGCACGACGACCCGGACCGTCGCGTCGGTCGCGAGCTCCTCCCAGAGCTCGCGCATCTGCTGGTACATCGCCTGGGTGAAGGCGTTGCGGCGCTCGGGGCGGTTGAAGGTGACGGTCACGACGCCGGCGCGCTCGCGGTCGATGATCAGGTCGCTCACCCGCCGATTGTCCCAGGCGGCCCTTCGGTCAGAGGGCGCGGGCGAGCAGCAGCGTCCCGTCGGCCGAGCGCAGCTCGATCCGGCCGATGTCACGGGTCGCCAGGTCGGTCGCGCCGGTGGTGAGGGCGGTCTCTCCCGGGCCGGCCCACCACCGGGACACCAGCTGGCGGTGGCCGGTCCGGTCGACGACGTACAGGGCATAGCGCTGGGGGGTGCCGTACTCGCCGCTGTAGGTGCACGTCATCGAGATCTCGGTGCCCCACGACTGCGGGGTGAGGTGCACGGCGGCCTGCAGCGGGCTGGCGACGACGCTGCCCAGCGCGACGGTCTCGCCGCTCGGGCGGTCCGCGCGGGTCACCACGACGCCGACGCCGACCGCCGCGACCAGCAGGACGACGGCTGCCGCTGCGAGCGCCTTCGCGGGCAGCCGTCGTCTGTCCACCACCCGCACCGGCACGGGGTCCGGGACGCGCGGCTCGGGTCGGAGGTACGCCGGTGCGTCCTCGTCGGGCACCAGCCGGAGCAGCCCGGGCAGCATGCCGAGCTCCGCGACCGCCGCCGCGCAGCGCGCGCAGCCGTCCACGTGGTCTTCGTACTCCCGGCGCTCCGCGCTGGACAGCGCGCCCAGCACGTAGGCGGCGTCCCAGTCGGTGTACTCGTCCCTCATCGGGTCACCCCGCGTTCCTGCAGCGCCAGGCGGAGCGCGCGGAGCCCGTAGTGCAGGCGCGACTTCACCGTGCCCGGGGGGATCTCCAGCGCCTCCGCGATCTCGGCGACGCTCATCCGCTGGTAGTAGGCCCGCACCACCACGGCCCGGTGCTCGACGGACAGCCCGGCGAGCGCGTCGGCCACCAGCAGCGCGTCGAACAGGGCGTCGACCCGGTCCGGCTCGGCGGTCTCCGGCGGCTCCGCCGCGGTCGACTCGTGCCGCGCCCACGCGGACCGCGCCTGGTCGACCACCAGGTGCCGGGCCACCGTGTAGAGCCAGGCCCGCACCGGCCCGCGCCCGTCGTCGGCGACGGCGTGCGTCCAGGCCCGGAGCAGGGTCTCCTGCACCACGTCGGCGGCCCGGTCCCGGTCTCCGACCAGCCGGACGACATACCTCTCCAGGGCTGCCGCGTGCTCGCGGTGCAGCACCTCGATCAGCTCCGGATCGCCCGGCATCTTCCACCTCCGCCGAGGACACGAGAACCGGGGCCGTCCGGTTCACCGCTCCCCTCCATGATGCGCCCGTCGGCCGT
>DATFHM010000017.1:0-6822 GCA_035248385.1 Nocardioides sp.
GCCAGGCCGGCCCGAGCTCCGGTTCGTACGCCGGGTCGGCGGCCTTCTCGAAGGCGTACACCGACACCTCGTGGCACTTGATGTGGTCGGGGTGCGGGTAGCCGCCGTTCTCGTCGTACGTCGTCATGACGTGCGGCCGGAAGCTGCGCACCAGGCGGATCAGCGGGCGGGCCGCCTCCTCGACCGGGACCAGGCCGAAGCAGCCCTCCGGCAGCGGCGGCTTGTTGCCCTCCTCGTCGGGCTCGGGCCAACCGGAGTCGACGAAGCCCAGCCAGTCCTGGCTGACACCGAGGATGTCGCGGGCCCGCTCCATCTCCTGGCGCCGGATCTCGTGGATGTTCTCCAGGATCCCGGGCCGGTCCATCTTCGGGTTGAGGATCGAGCCGCGCTCACCACCGGTGCAGGTGGCCACGTGCACGTCGACCCCCTCGGCGACGTACTTCGCCGTCGACGCCGCGCCCTTGCTGGACTCGTCGTCGGGATGGGCGTGCACGTGCATCAGACGCAGGCCGGAACGGTCGGTGGGCATGCGCAAGAGATTAGTGCCGGACGGCATGCCACCATGAACCCGTGAGCAGCACGCCCGATTCCCTGGCTCAGCGCTACGGCAGGCCGTCGGGCACCAGCCGCCTCGTCGTCGCGGTCGTGGCGGGTCTCATCGTCATCGCGCTCGTCGCCTGGCTGGTCTGGGCGATCGCCGGCAGCGCCGACCCTGCGGTGTCCTCGCAGGAGGGCCCGAAGGGCCACACCCAGCACGAGGCGTGGATCAAGTACCAGGTCAAGTACGGCGACGGGCCGGTCGACGCGACCTGCACGGTCCGCGCGCTGGCCGGCGACGGCGAGGAGGTCGGGCGCACCAGCGTCACGCCGCCGCGGGACGCCCAGCCCGACACGCTCTACACGATCACCTTCCGCACCACCCGCGAGGCCGACTCGATCGAGTGGCTCGGATGCACCGCACCGGGGCAGCCGCGCCCGCACTGACCTGCGGCGGCGTGCGCACCGATGTAGACTGATCTTTCCGCCGCCCGAGGGACAGCCCCGGGCGGTGATCCTTTAGTGCACGGTGGTTGACCGTGTGAAGCACCGAACGCAGGAGGCCCCGATGACGCAGACCGAGCACGGCAAGGTCGCGCTGACCCAGGACGCCTACGACAAGCTGAAGGCGGAGCTGGAGCACCTCAAGGGCCCCCGCCGCGCCGAGATCGTCGCCGAGATCAGCGCCGCCCGTGACGAGGGCGACCTGAAGGAGAACGGCGGCTACCACGCCGCCCGCGAGGAGCAGGGCAAGAACGAGGGTCGGATTCTCCAGCTGCAGGAGATGCTGGAGCGCGCCGAGATCGTCGCCCCGCCCGCCGACGACGGTGTCGTCGAGCCCGGCATGGTCGTCACCTACAAGTTCGAGGGCGACGACGATGACGAGGCCGAGACGTTCCTGCTGATCGGGGCCCGCGAGGGCGCCCCGTCCGACATCGCGGTCTACACCCCGGAGGCGCCGCTCGGCGCGGCCATCAACGGCCACAGCAAGGGCGAGACCGTCTCCTACGAGGTCAACGGCAAGACCCAGACGGTCATCATCCTCGACGCCAAGCCCTACGGTTCCTAGAACCTACTGATCCACCACGAAGCCGTGCTCGCGCACCCGCGCGAGCACGGCTTCGGCGTGTTCGGGACCGCGCGTCTCGAGCTGCAGGTGGACGACGACCTCGCCGACGTGCAGCCTCGGTGACACCCGCTCGTGGGCGACCTCGAGCACGTTCGCGCCGGCGTCGGCGATCTCGCGGAGCAGGCCCACGAGCCCGCCCGGTACGTCGGGGATGTGCACGTCGACGCTGAGGTACCGGCCCGCGGCGGCCATGCCGTGCTGGATCACCTTGCCGAGCAGCAGCGGGTCGATGTTCCCGCCGGACAGCACCACGACGACCGGACCGGGCAGCCGCTCCCCCGCGGCGAGCAGGTCGGCGAACCCGGCCGCGGCGGCGGCACCGGCCGCCTCCACGACCAGCTTCTCGCGCTCGACCAGCGCCAGCACGCCGCGCGACAGCGACTCCTCGGAGACGGTGCGGATCTCGTCGACGTACCGCTCGACGAGCGGGAGGGTGAACTCCCCCGGCCGGCCGACGGCGATGCCGTCGGCCATGGTCGACATCCGCTCCAGCCGGATCGGGTGCCCGGCGGCCAGCGACGGCGGGATGGCCGCGGCGCCGGCGGCCTGGACCCCGACGACCCGGGTGCCGGGCCGGCGGCCCTTCACCGCGACGGCCACGCCGGCGAGCAGACCGGCTCCTCCGGCCGGCACCATGACGGTGGCGACGTCGGGGCACTGCTCGACGACCTCGAGGCCGAGGGTGCCCTGCCCGGCGACGATGTCGGCGTGGTCGAACGGGTGGATCAGGGTCGCGCCGGTCTCATCGGCCCGCGCCTGGGCGAGGACGAGGCAGTCCTCGAGGGTGGGTCCGCCGAAGACGATGTCGGCGCCGTACGCCCGGGTCGCGCGCTCCTTGGGCAGTGGTGCGCCGTCGGGCATGAAGACCGTGGCGGGGATGCCGTGCTGCTGGGCGGCGAGCGCGACGCCCTGCGCGTGGTTGCCGGCGGAGGCGGCGACGACACCGCGCTCGCGGACCTCCGGCGCCAGCTGGGCGATCCGAACCGCCGCGCCGCGCACCTTGAAGGAGCCGGTGCGCTGCAGGTTCTCGCACTTCAGCCACACGGGTACGCCGGCGAGCTGGCTCAGCCAGCGCGACTCGTGCAGCGGCGTACGGACGGCGACGGAGTCGACGAGCGGGCGGACCGCCTCGATGTCGGCCAGGCCGAAGTCAGGCATCGGGTGCTCCCTCCGGGGCGGTTTCGGGATTGGGGGCGGCCGCGAGCTCGGCGAGGTGGAGCACCACGGCATTGCCCGCGGCCGCCAGCGGTACGGCGACCAGGGCACCCGCGACGCCGGCGACGAGCACGCCGCTGGCGATCGCCACGATCACCCCGAGCGGGTGCAGCGAGACCCAGCGGCCCATCAGGAACGGCTGCAGCACGTGGCCCTCGAGCTGCTGGACGCCGATGACGACGGCCAGCATCAGGGCCGCGGTGACCGGGCCCCGGTCGACCAGGGCGACGAGCACGGCCACCGTGCCGGCGATCGTGGCACCGATCATCGGGACGAACGCGCCGAGGAAGACCAGCACGCCGATGGCCAGCACGAACGGCACCTTGAGGATGCCCGCGCCGATCGCCACGCCCAGCGCGTCGACGAGGGCCACGATGACCGTGGCACGTACGAACTGCACCAGCGACAGCCACGCCACCTCGCCGGAGCTGTGCACCCGGGCGCGGGCCGCGCGCGGCGCGAGGCGGACCAGCCACGCCCAGATCTGCCGGCCGTCGGCGAGGAAGAAGTACGTCGCGAACAGGGTGATGAAGAACGCCGCCAGCACGTGGCCGAGGGCAGACCCCAGCTCGGTCACCCTCCCCAGTACCTGGCCACCCTCGGACTGCTTGGTGATGGTGTCCTGGGCCTTCTGGATCCAGTCGTTGATCTGGCTGTCGCTCGCGTGCAGCGGCCCGTTCTGCAGCCAGTCGCGGATCTCGCCGAGCCCCCGGACCGTGGAGTCGGCCAGGTCGTTGGCGCCGTTGGCGACCTGCTGGCCGGCGAAGGTGAGCAGCGCGATGACCGTGGCGATGCCGAGGATGACCACGACCAGCGACGCCAGGCCGCGGGGCACGCGGAGCTCCTCGAGCCGGGCGACCGACGGCGCCGCGAGGGCGCTGACGAGCAGCGCGACCGCCAGCGGCACCGTGACCAGGGCGAAGAACGCGAGCAGCTGTAGCAGCACGTAGAGCGCGCCACCGATGAGCAGCAGCCGCCACGCCCAGCTGGCGGCGAGGTCCAGCCCGTGCGGCACCTCGGCGGGGCGCAGGTCCGAGGGGCCGGTGGCGATCCGGATCTCCTCGCGCTCGCGCTCCCGCTGGTGCCACAGCTGGGCGAAGCGGCGGATCAGGTCCCGCTCGCGGCGGTCACCGGACTGCTCGGGCTCCGGCTGCTCAGGCTGCTCAGGCTGCTCCGGCTCGGGCTCCTCCGGCCCCTCGACCGGTGGTGCCGCGGGTGGCTCCTCCGGGTCGGGCTCGGTCATCCCAGCGCCTGCTCGAGGTCGGCGACCAGGTCGTCCGCGGTCTCGATGCCGACGCTGAGCCGCACCAGGTCGGCCGGCACCTCCAGCTCGGTGCCGGCGACGCTCGCGTGCGTCATCCGGCCGGGGTGCTCGATGAGGGACTCGACGCCACCGAGGGACTCACCCAGCGTGAACACCTTCGTCGCGGCGCAGACCGCGAGCGCCTTCTCCTCGCCGCCGTGCACCCGGAAGGACACCATCCCGCCGAACCGCTTCATCTGCCGCTGCGCGACTTCGTGACCCGGGTGGGTCTCGAGGCCCGGGTAGATGACCTCGCCGACGGCCGGGTGCGAGCAGAGGAAGTCGACGACTCGCTCCGCGTTGTCGCAGTGCCGCTCCATCCGCAGCGCGAGCGTCTTCAGGCCGCGAAGGGTGAGCCAGGAGTCGAACGGACCGGCCACCGCGCCGATGGCGTTCTGGTGGTAGCCGATCTTCTGGGCGATGTCGTCGTCGCCCGTCACGAGGGCACCGCCGACGACGTCGGAGTGGCCGCCGGCGTACTTCGTCGTGGAGTGGACGACCACGTCGGCGCCGAGGGCCAGCGGCTGCTGGAGGTACGACGACGCGAACGTGTTGTCCACGACGAGCAGCGCGCCCGCGGCGTGGGCGAGCTCGGCGATGCCGGCGATGTCGCCGATGTTGAGCAGCGGGTTGGTCGGGGTCTCGAGCCAGACCAGCTTGGTGCGGCCGGGCTGGATGGCCTCGGCGACCGCGGCGACGTCGGTGATGTCCGCGGGGCTGTGCTGGATGCCCCAGGACTGCTCGACCTTGTCGAAGAGGCGGAAGGTGCCGCCGTACGCGTCGTCGGGGAGGACGACGTGGTCGCCGGGCGTGCACAGCGAGCGCACGAGGGTGTCCTCGGCGGCGAGCCCGGAGGCGAACGCGAAGCCGTGCGCCGCGCCCTCCAGGGCGGCGAGTGTCGACTCCAGGGCCGTGCGCGTCGGGTTGGCGGAGCGGCTGTACTCGTAGCCGTTGCGCAGCCCGCCGACGCCGTCCTGGGCGTAGGTGGAGGTGGCGTAGATGGGCGGGATCACCGCACCGGTGGTGGGGTCCGGCTCGTAGCCGGCATGGATCGCACGGGTCTCGAATCCGGCCCCGTCGAGGTCATGGGAGTGGTCGCGGTCGCTCACTCCGGCGAGCCTACTCAGGACGCGTCGAGCGCGGTGGACCCCAGCGCCCGGAGATGCCCGCGCCGACGAGCAGGACGGCGGCGAGCGGCAGCTCGTACGGCGCCGCCTCGAACCACAGGTGCGTCGAGGGCAGCCGCACCATCGTGTGCAGGAAGCCCTCGTTGTCGAGGACGAACCAGGCGAAGGGGACCACGCCGTACAGGACGCCGGCGACCACCGGACCCAGCCCCGAGACGCGTGCGCAGGTCGCGACGAGGAGAAGCAGCACGCACGCCGTACCGATCAGGGCGACGTCCTCGATGGTGTCGCTCCTGCCGATCGACACCAGGACGTTGACGCGGCGCATGTAGTCGTCGGCGCCGTAGTCGAGGAGGGCGAGCGCGACAGGGGTGAGGACGAGGCAGGTACCGAGGCTGACGAGGTGCCGCAGCCCCATCGGCAGGTCCCGCCATCGCCTCATGCCTCCACCATGCCAGCACTTGCGCAGACGGGGAGAATGGAGGGGTGTTCGCCTCCCGCAAGACCCAGATGATCGATGCCCCCGACGCGCTTCCGGGCCGCGCCACCTATCCGTTCCCGCTGCCCCCGGAGAACATCGTGCTGCACACGCCCCTCGTCACCGACGACGTTCCGGACGGGTTGGAGGTCGCCGAGTTCGGCCTCGGCTGCTTCTGGGGCGCCGAGGAGATCTTCTGGCAGAAGCCGGGCGTGTGGTCGACGTCGGTCGGGTACGCCGGCGGCTTCACCCCGCACCCGACGTACGAGGAGGTCTGCACGGGCCGCACTGGCCACACCGAGGCCGTGCGCGTCGTCTTCGACCCCGCCGTCGTCTCGTACGCCGACCTCGTCAAGCAGTTCTTCGAGGTCCACGACCCCACCCAGGGCATGCGCCAGGGCAACGACATCGGCACCCAGTACCGCTCCGCGATCTTCTTCCACTCCCCCGAGCAGGAGCAGACCGCGCGCGACCTGACCAAGATCTACGGCGACGAGATCACCCGCCGTGGGTACGGCGAGATCACCACCGAGATCACCCCCGCCGGCGAGTACTTCTACGCCGAGCCCGTGCACCAGCAGTACCTGCACAAGAACCCGCACGGCTACCGCTGCCACGCGAACACCGGGATCCCGTTCCCGGCCTGACAACCACTTGGCTGGCAATCTGGCTGGGGCGCATGCTGGGCTCATGACGGACCCGTTGGACGACCCGGAGTCGCTGAAGGACATGGCCCGTCGGTTCATGGCCCACGGCCAACAGCCGGGTGATCGCTGGCCCTTCGAACCTCCCGGACCCGACGCACCTCCCGCTGCCGGGGTGCGGGAGCCCAGGCGACCGTCCCCTGATGACGACTCCGAAGAAGCGGCCGCAGCCTTCGACTGATCGATCAGCCGAGGTCGGCTGTCGAAAGGGGCTTCCGCCGTTCGTGGGGAGGGTGAAGGGTGGCTGCTGGAGCCTGCCCACGGAGGAGGAGTCATGCCGGAGTACGTCATCGCTTTCAACGACGAGTGGGTCCCTGAGCACACCGAGG
>DATFHM010000018.1:0-5885 GCA_035248385.1 Nocardioides sp.
GGCGGCCGAGGCCGTCAAGCACGCCGGCCCGACGATCGCGGCTGCGGGCGTCATCCTGGCCGGCACCTTCGCCTCGCTGATGCTCGGCGGCAACTCGCTGATCGTGTCGATGGGCTTCGCGCTGTCCTTCGGCATCTTCACCGCCGCCTTCATCATGGCGATGTTCTTCACCCCGGCCCTCACCGCTCTGGTCGGCCACGCCGCCTGGTGGCCGGGTCACGGGGACGAGAAGAAGGACGTCGAGCCGGAGAAGCAGCTGGTCTGACGCGGGGCCGGTCCACCGTCGTACCTGGCGTTCTGGCTGGAATTCGCACGAATTCCCAGCCAGAACGCCAGGTACGACGCATTTCAGGCCCGGCGGCGGTAGAGGCCGTCGTCGCGCAGGGCCACGTCGAGCAGCTCGTCGTGGCGCCCGTAGACCGGGGTCGGGCCGATCGCGGAGACCGACGGGAAGCCGGTCCGCACCGGCTCGAAGCCGGCCGCGACGGCGCAGTCGGTGAAGCGGAAGTTGGCGTGCCGGATCGCGAAGATGCCGCCGGGGCGCACCGCGCGGCACAAGCCGGTGACGGTCCGCTCGAAGTCGGCGAAACGCAGCATCGCGGTGCACGTGGGCGGGGCGTCGTTGAGGCCGCCGTGGCGCAGCACGGCGAAGGCCAGGACCGCGTCGTACGCCGCCTCCGGCTCGCCCTCGGCATCCCCCGCTCGCACCAGGCTGACCAGGTGGCCGGCGGCCGCCTCGTTGATGCGCCGGCGGGCGGCGCGCAGCGCCAGCGGGTTGACGTCGATCCCGGTGATCCGCGCCTCCGGGAACTGCTCGTGCAGCGTCAGCAGCTCCTCCCCCGACGCGCAGCCGAACGAGAGCAGCCGCAGCCCGTCGGGCGGGAGGTGGGCGAGGGCGTCCCGCATGCACGCCAGCTCCTCCGGGTACCGGTCCCTCGCAGTGGTCGTGAACGGCTGGAACAGGTTGGGGGGACGCAGCACGAGCGCCACCGCAGCCTCCCGTTGCTCACCACCCGCGCACCACATCCGCAGCAGCCGCCAGATCGCGTGGCCCGGCAGCCGGCGCAGGAGTGCCCTCACCCGTCGAGTCTCGCAGCCGATCCGGCACGACCGAAGGAGAAGACCCGTGAAATCGCGTGATGTTGCGGGATCCCCTGCGTCTGGACTGGTGAACGTCTCGGACAAGGAGCACACCATGAGCACCACGACCTCGAAGCACCGCGCCACGGAGCCGCTGCCGGTGGCCGACCGGCCACAGGCCGCCCCGCACCACCGCGCCGGCCGCAGCAGCGACCTCCCGATCGCCGCCCTGCTCGGCCTGCTCCTGCTCATCGTCGCCGCCTACCTGGCGGTGCGGCGATGAGCCTCTGGTTGTCCTCCATCGGCGCCGTGGTCTCCAGCATGGTGCTGCAGCCGCTGCGGCGCCGCCACCGCCCGGTGCAGGGGCAGCCCCGCCTCTAGCCGGCGAGCACGTCGGTGACCGGCAGGCTGGAGTCCGCCGGCAGGTCCAGCGGGCTCGGCGTACGCCCGCGGGCGACCATCGTCGACCCCAGCGCGGCCACCATGGCGCCGTTGTCGGTGCACAGCCCGGGCCGCGGCACGCGGATGCGTACGCCGACCTTCGCCGCCCGCTCCTCGGCCATCGCGCGGAGCCGCGAGTTGGCGGCCACGCCGCCCCCGATCATCAGGTCCTCGATCCCCTCGCTCGCGGCCGCGTCGAGGGCCTTGCGCACGAGCACGTCGCAGACCGCCTCCTGGAAGGACGCGGCCACGTCGGCCACCGGCACCGGCTCCCCGGAGCGCTCGCGGGCCTCGACCCAGCGCGCGACCGCGGTCTTGAGGCCCGAGAACGAGAAGTCGAAGCGGTGCCGCTCCAGGTCCTTGCGCGTCGACAGGCCGCGGGGGAAGTCGATCGTGATCTCGCCCTCGCGCGCAGCACGGTCGATGTGGGGGCCGCCGGGGAACGGCAGCCCGAGCAGCCGGGCCACCTTGTCGAAGGCCTCCCCGGCCGCGTCGTCGATGGTCGCGCCCATCGGGTCGACGCCGGTGCCGCCGGGGCCGCCACCGGTGATGTCGGTGACCCGCAGCAGGCTCGAGTGCCCGCCGGAGACCAGCAGCGCCAGGCTCGGTTCGGGCAGGGCGCCGTGCTCGAGCTGGTCGACGGCGACGTGGGCGGCGAGGTGGTTGACGCCGTACAGCGGCTTGCCGAGGCCGAGGGCGAGCGCCTTGGCGCTCGCGACGCCGACCAGGAGCGCGCCCGCGAGGCCGGGGCCGTGGGTCACCGCGATCGCGTCGACGTCGGACAGGGCGATGCCGGCGGTGTCGCAGGCGCGCTGGATCGTCGGCACCATCGCCTCGAGGTGCGCCCGGCTCGCCACCTCGGGCACCACGCCGCCGAAGCGGGCGTGCTCCTCGACGCTGCTCGCCACGGCGTCGGCGAGCAGCGTGTGGCCGCGCACGATGCCGACGCCGGTCTCGTCGCAGGAGGTCTCGATGCCGAGGACCAGGGGTTCGGTCACAGGTCCTCCAGGGTGCGGGAGAGGACGACGGCGGTCGACCCGTCCCGGTAGTAGCGCTCTCGACGCGCGAGCTCGGTGAACCCGGCGGCGCGGTAGAGGGCGAGGGCGGGGGCGTTGGTCTCGCGGACCTCGAGGATCAGTCGCTCCGCGCCGCGGCGGGCGGCGTCGGCGAGGCAGGCGTCGAGCAGCTGCCGGCCCAGCCCGCGCCCGCGGTGGGTGGGATCGATCGCGATGCGCTGCAGCTCGGCGTCCTCGGCCGCGACGCTGACGACGGCGTGGCCGACGACCTCCTCGTCCTGCTCCAGGACCAGGTAGCCGATCGTCGGCAGCAGCCCGGCGACGCCCTCGGCGACGAGGTTCTCGCCCCACGGGTCCTCGGGGAAGCCGGTGGCCTCGGACGCGACGATCGCGGCGAGGTCGGCGGAGGTGGCGGTACGGATGCTCATGCCGGCATCGTCGCGTGTGGGATCTCGGCGTCCGGCCGGCGCAGGTAGAGCGGCTCGGGCGGCAGCACCTCGGCGAGGCCGTCGGCCACGGCCCGCGCGACCCAGGCGCCCGCGGGGCGCAGCGGGCCGACGGGGTTCGGGAAGGCCTCGGGGTAGAGCAGCGCGCCCTCGCCCACGACCGGACCGTCGGTCGCCACGGTGGCCGGGCGCTCGACGACGGGTCCGGAGGTACGCCGGCCGGCCGCGTCGTACGTCGCCAGGTAGACCTCCTTGCGGCGCGCGTCGGTGGCGACCGTGAACGGCCCGGTGACCGCGCCGGTGGCGACTGCCTCCGCGGCCAGGACGTCCAGCGAGCAGACGCCGCGCACGGGGACGTCGAGCACGAGGCCGAGCGTCCGGGCCGTGACCAGGCCGACCCGGAGGCCGGTGAACGGGCCGGGGCCGACGCCGACGCCCACGGCGGTCAGGTCGGCCGGGGCGATGCCACCCTGGGCCAGTGCGGCCTCGATCAGCGGTGCGAGCTCCTCGCCGTGCTTCATGGCCCGCTCGGAGACGAGGTCGGCGAGCACGGTCGTGCCGTCGTACAGGCCCACGGCGACCGTCGGGGAGGCGGTGTCCAGGGCGAGCAGCACGGGCTTCAGGTTAGGTGAGGAGGGTCGGACGGCCCAACCAGGCCGGGCCGATCGGCGCGAGGACCACGACACGGGGGTCGTCCTCGGGGTCGACGTCGGGCGCGGCGACCGCCCGCTCGATGCGGATCTCCAGCGGCGAGTCGGTGAGCGCCTCGGCGAGCCCGCTCCCCCACTCGACGACGGTGACGGCGTCGTCCAGGTCGGCGTCGAGGTCGAGGTCGTCGAGCTCGGGCGCCCCGCCGAGGCGGTAGGCGTCGACGTGCACCAGCGACGGGCCGTCGGCCAGGTTGGGGTGGACCCGGGCGATCACGAAGGTGGGCGAGGTGACCCCGCCGCGCACGCCCAGTCCGGCGCCCAGGCCCTGGGTGAAGGTGGTCTTGCCGGCGCCGAGCTCGCCGCTGAGGACCAGCACGTCGCCGGCCTGCAGGCGCGGGGCGAGCCGCTCGCCCAGGTCGCGCATCTCGTCGGCCGTCGCGACGGTCACGCTGTGCGGGGTGGCGCGGGCGAAGTGGACGTACGGCGCGCTCCGGTGCGTCTCGGTGAAGCCGGCGTCGCGCCAGAACCCGATCGTCGCGGGCAGCTCCTGGCGGGCGAGCAGCGCGACCCGCTCGAAGCCGCGCGCCTCCGCCTCGCGCAGCGCGGCGGCGACCATGGCGTGCGCGACCCCGTGCCCCTGGGCGCCCGGGACGACGCCGACGCGGCGCAGGTACAGCGCGTCGTCCTCGGGGACCCGGTCGAAGACCAGGGCACCGACCGGTTCACCGTCGACTCGCGCCAGCAGGCCTCCGTCGGAGGTCAGGTGGCCGGCCATCGTCGCCTCGGTCTCGGCGAGCGCGTCGGCCGGCGGGTCGAGCGGTGCGCGGGCGGCGAACGCCGCCTGCACGACGGCGAGCACCTCGGGAGCGGCGGTCGGTCCGACCACCTCGACGACGACCTCGGTCACCGGCGCGCGGCCCCCTCGGTGGCGGCGGTGATGAGCTGGTCGAGCTCGGCGTTGACGAGCTCGTGGCGCTCGAGGATCACCATGTGGCCGGCACCCTCGCACTCGAGCAGGTTCGAGCCGGGGATCCGGGAGTGCAGCTTGCGGGAGTGGCCGATCGAGGTCAGCCGGTCGCGGGTGCCGCAGATGATCGAGGTCGGGATCAGCCCGAGCTGCTCGACGAAGTCGAACTTGTCGAGCGAGGCGAAGTTCGGGAAGAACTCGGCGACCGTCTCGAAGGGGGTCTCGGCCAGCATCGAGTCGACGAACTCGACGTACCCGTAGGGCACCTCGTCGCCGAAGGCGAAGGTGTCGGTGACGACCGTGGCGATGTTGCTGCCGAGGCGGCGCAGGACGTCGACGGCGCGGTGGCCGGCCCGCAGCGTGCGCACCGCACCGCTCGCGAACGGCATGCCCAGCCGGGCCGGCACCATCGGGAGCAGGATCCGGCCGACGTCGAGACCGCCGGCGGTGGTCGAGATCAGACCGACGCCGATCACCTTGGTGCCGATCATCTCGGGGAACTGCTCGGTGAGCGCCACGATCGACATGCCGCCCATGGAGTGGCCCACGAGCACCACGGGGCCGTCCGGAGCGGCCGTCTCGATGACGGTCTTGAGGTCACGGCCGAGCTGGTCGATCGTGCAGCCCTCCCGGCTGCTGTCGCCCGAGCGGCCGTGCGAGCGCTGGTCGTAGTAGACCGCGCGGACCAGGTTGCGGTACGCCGCCCGCTGGAAGTGCCAGCAGTCGAGGTTGAGGCAGTAGCCGTGGACGAAGACGATCGTGACGCCGCCCAGCGGCTTCCTGCCGAAGAACCGGCCGCCGGAGGGCTGCTCGACCTCGTCGATCTCGACGTGGAGGGGTACGCCGTCGTCGGCCATCACCATGATCGGGTCCGAGTGCAGCGTCCCGAAGGCCACCCGCTCACCGGCGCGGTGGCTGATCTGGCGCTGCTGGCGGGCGATGCTGATGGCCGTGCCGGCGGCGGCGATGCCGAGCGCGCCCGCGACGGAGCCCAGGATGCGGTTGCGGGTGCTCATGACTCCTCCATCGGCGCGGAGTCGACGTAGGTGCGGGCCATCCGCCCTCCGATCCTCGTGACGATCTCGTAGTTGATGGTGCCGCACGCCTCCGCCCAGTCCTGGGCGGTGGATCCGCCCAGGGACGGCGGACCGAACAGGAGCACGTCGCTGCCGAGCGCGGGCCGGTCGCCGCCGAGGTCGACCACGAACTGGTCCATGCAGACCCGGCCGCGGATCGGGCGGAACTTGTCGTCGATGGCGACCTGGGCGCTCGTCGACGGGTCCGG
>DATFHM010000019.1:0-5021 GCA_035248385.1 Nocardioides sp.
CTCGATCATGAGGTCGACGACGCCGTGGTGCAGGTCGTCGCGCAGCGCCTCGTCGAGCAGCCCGCCGAGCAGCGGCGCGATCGGCTCCTCGCGGAAGCGCGGGGTCAGGGCCTCGTTGACCAGGGCCTCGATGTGGTCCTCGCGGACCTTCCCGAGAGCGACCCGGGCGACCTCGGCGATCTCCTTGACGACCCGCTGCTTGTTCTCCTCGACGGCGAGCCAGTCGCCGACCCGCTCGGCGATGTGCACGCCGAGGACCCGCTCGCGGATCACGTCCTCGTGCAGGAAGTTCTCGCCGACGAACTCCTCGAGCCCCTTGCCGAACTCGTTCTTCCGCTTCGGCACCAGCGCCGTGTGCGGGATGGGCAGCCCGAGCGGGTGCTTGAACAGCGCGGTCACCGCGAACCAGTCGGCCATCGCGCCGACCATCGACGCCTCGGCGCCCGCGTTGACGTAGCCCCAGAACCCGTGCCGGCCGAGCGTGGCGACGTACACGACCGCGGCGAGGCCCAGCAGCGACACGGCCACAGTGCGCATCTCGCGCAGCCGTCGGCGACGTACGGCGTCCGCGGCGGCGTCGGTCGGCATCGCTGGTCCACTCACACCCGGCATCCTTCCCTACCGGCGACACGTTCCGGGTCAGCACGGCCGCCTCCCACGTTCGGGGCGCGCGCGCTGGTCTACTCGGTGCTGGTCACCTTCCCCGGACCGAGGAGTCGTCGTGCGCTCGAGCGCCTTGCGTGTGCTGGTCGTCCCCGCACTCGTGCTCGCCGTGCTCTCCGCCCTCACCGCCGCACCGACACCCGCCGACGCCGCACCGGGCC
Source organism: Nocardioides sp. (assembly GCA_035248385.1). Lineage (GTDB taxonomy): Bacteria > Actinomycetota > Actinomycetes > Propionibacteriales > Nocardioidaceae > Nocardioides. Next base: position 825 of record DATFHM010000019.1, read on the forward strand.
ACCACCGGCCGGCCCATGCCGGCGCCGCCCCCGAGCTGACCCTGCAGCTGCGCGACCTGTTCGTGGCCCGCACCGAGTTCGGCATCTTCGACCGGATGGTCGCCAGCGCGATCCTCGCCCGCCCCACCGACGGCTCGCAGGACCCGCAGGGCGACGGCTACCCCCACGGCTCCACCGAGCTGTGCGGAAGCCGGATCTGCGTGCACTACGTGCGCTCCGGGGCCGACGCGCCACCGAGCACGGGCTGGGTCCGGCACGTCCTGCACACCATGGGCAGCGTCTGGAACCACGAGGTCGACGACCTCGGCTTCCGCCGGCCACCCAGCGACGGGAAGCGCGGCGGCGACGGCCGGTTCGACGTCTACCTCACCGATCTCGGCGCGCGCGGCCTCTACGGCTACTGCGCCCCCGAGACGCGGGTGAAGGGCCAGCCGATGACCGCGTCCGGCTATTGCGTCCTGGACAACGACTTCTCGAAGCAGCAGTACGGCGCTCCGCGGCAGGTCTCGCTCGAGGTGACGGCAGCGCACGAGTTCTTCCACGCGATCCAGTTCGGCTACGACTTCCGCGCCGACCCCTGGCTGATGGAGAGCACCGCCGTCTGGATGGAGGAGAGCTACGCCGACTCGGCCGACGACAACCGCCGCTACCTGCCCTACGGCGACGTCCACCGTCCCGGCGTACCCCTCGACTCCTACAGCACCACCGGTCTGGCCCAGTACGGCAACTGGGCGTTCTGGGAGTACCTCACCCAGCGGTACGGCGACGGGCTGATCCGCCAGGTCTGGAACCACGTCGACGCCCGCAAGGGCGCGCCCGCCGACTCCTCGGTCGCGGCGCTGAGCCGAGTGCTCAACCTGCGGACCGGCACCAGGTCGGGGCTGGCCGACACGCTGGCGTCGTACGCCGTGGCGAACCTGGACCCCGCCACCAGCTACCCCGAGGGGAAGGCCTGGCCGCGCGCGACGTACGCCGGCCGCGCCCGAATGCGGCACGCCCGCGGCCAGCGCACGCTGACCGTCCACGTCGACCACCTCGCGGCCCAGAATCTCCTCTTCCGACCGCCCACCTCGGGCGACAGCCGCCTGCTGCAGCTGACCGTGCACGGACCCCGGCGACGCGCCCGCGCGATCGTGACGGTGCGCCGCGTCGACGGCACCACGGCGGTCCGGCGCGTCGTCCTCGCCGGCACAGGGGTGAGCACGGTCAACTTCACGCCGGGCCGCGTCGCCTCGGTCGTCCTCACGCTGGTCAACGGGTCCGCGCGCTACACCTGCGACCGCGGCACGCTGCTGTCGTGCGGTGGCACGCCGCGCGACGACGACATGGCGTTCACCGTCGATGCCGCGGTGGTCCCGCCGCCCCCGCACCCGAAGCACGCCGTGAACAAGCGGCGGGCAGGTCACGGCGACTCCCCCCAGGCATCGCCGTGACCCGCCCGATCGATCGTCCAACGACGGACGACCGGCCGGGTTTCGGCGCTCTTTGCTAAATGTTGTCCGGGACGTTTCCCGACAGTGAACTTTGTTCCTGCCCACGACCGGGGCGCCCGACCAGCAGCGCGAGGCCCGCACCAACGAAGGCGGCGACGGCCCCGACCACGAAGCAGGTCTTGAACGCGGCCTCGGACGGGATGGCGACCGCGCCCAGGCTGACCGTCGAGCTGGTCAGGATGACCGTCATGACGGCGGTCGAGAGGCTGGTGCCGATCGAGCGCATGAGGCCGTTGATGCCGACCGCGGCACCGGCCTCGGTGAGCGGCACGGCCTGCAGGATGAGGGTGGGCATGGCGGCGTACCCGATCCCGACACCGGCGGTGGTCACGCACGACGCGATGAGGAGCTGCCACGGGGCGCCGGTCAGGAAGGTCGCGAGCAGGTAGCCGCAGCCGAGCACGGTCGCCCCGATGACGAGGGTGGAGCGCGCGCCGATCCGGCCCATCAGCCGGCTGGAGATGGGCGCGAAGAGCATCATCACCAGGCCGCCCGGCGCCATCCAGAGGCCGGCCTGCAGGACGGTCTGGCCGAGGCCGAAGCCGGTCGCGGAGGGCAGCTGGAGCAGCTGCGGGACGACGACGGAGGACGCCATCATGCCGAAGCCGACGGCGATGGCGGCCAGGTTCGTGAGCAGGACCGGACGGCGGGCGGTGGTGCGGAGATCGCACAGCGGCTCGGAGGTGCGCAGCTCGTACGCCGCCCACGCGACCAGCACCGCGGCGCCCCCGACGAGGAGCCCGAGGGTCCGGCCCGAGGTCCAGCCCCAGTCGTGCCCCTTGGAGATGGCGACCAGCACGCCGACGATGCCGACGGAGAGGCCGAGCGAGCCGACCACGTCGAGCCGGCCGCCGGTGGCGTCGTCGATGTGCGGGACGAGGGTGGCGATCGCGACCAGCACCACCGCGGCGAGGCCGCCGGAGAACCAGAACAGCGCGTGCCAGTCGAAGTTCTCGACGACCCAGGCGGAGGCGGGCAGGCCGATCGCGCCGCCGACACCGAGCGTGGCGCTCATCGCCGCGATCGCCGTCGGCGTCAGGTGGGGCGGGGTGACCTCGCGCATCATCGCGATGCCCACCGGGATGAACCCCATGGCGAGGCCCTGGAGGACACGGCCCGCGAGCATGGGCAGCAGCGAGTCGGAGACCGCGCAGAGCAGCGAGCCGGCCACGAGGAGCGCGGCGCTCGCGACGAGCACGCGCTGCTTGCCGAACATGTCGCCGAGCCGCCCCGAGATCGGCATGCCGACCGCCCCGGCGACGAGCGTCGCGGTCAGGACCCAGGAGGCGTTGGCGGCGCCGGTGTGCAGCAACGCGCCGAGCTCGCCCTGGATGGGGACGACCAGGGTCTGCATCACCGCGGCGCTGAGGCCGCCGAAGCACAGCACCACGACGGTGAGCAGCGCGGCGCGCGGCGCGGGTGCGGCGTCCGGCGTACGCACCGGGGCGTGGGTAGTTGTCACGACCAACAGTCAACGTCGTTGACGAGATATTTGTCAACACCGTTGACCCTCGCTACCGTGGGCTTGTGACGAAGGACTCCCCCGTTCGCACCCTGCGCCCCGCGGGCGTGGCGACGCGCGACGCCATCGCGGAGGCCGCGCGCCGGCTCTTCGCCGAGAAGGCGTACGACGCGGTCTCGGTGCGGGCGATCGCTGCCGAGGCCGGCGTCGACCCGGCCCTCGTCATCCGGCACTTCGGCTCCAAGGAACTGCTCTTCCTGGGCGTGATGACCTCCGGTCCGGGCGGCGAGGAGCTGCTGGAGGGGCCGCTGGAGGACCTCGGACGCTCGCTGGTCCGCTACTTCCTGGGCCGCAGCGGCAGCGAGTTCCGTCAGCAGTACCTGGCGCTGGCCCAGGCCGCCCACCACGAGCACGTGCGCGAGCAGCTGCAGCGGCGTACCGCCGAGATCTTCATCGAGCCGCTCGCCGCACGCCTGACGGGTCCTCGCCGCGAGCTGCGCGCCGCGCTGCTCCTCGCGCAGATCGGTGGGCTGCTCAACCTGCTGGTGCTCCAGGAGGAGCCGATCCTCACCGGCGCCGCGCCCGAGGACGTCGTCGAGGAGTACGGCGCGGCGTTGCAGCAGCTCCTCACCCCTGACGCGCACTGATCACCGGTTCGTAAGGTTTTCGGCCCTGGCGTTGTCGGCGGGGCGCACTACGTTGGTGTGCATGACCGCGACGCTCCCCTCCCCGAGCGCGACCGCCGATCCGCAGGCCCTTCGCGCCCGCTTCGACGAGGTCCGCGCGCACACCGAGCAGCTGGCACTCCCCCTCTCCCCCGAGGACCAGACCGTGCAGTCGATGCCCGACGTCTCCCCGACGAAGTGGCACCGCGCGCACGTGACCTGGTTCTTCGAGACCTTCGTCCTGGCCGACCACGAGCCCGACTTCGCGCCCTTCCAAGACAAGTACTGGTTCCTCTTCAACAGCTACTACGAGGGCGTCGGGCCGCGCTACAACCGGCCCGAGCGCGGGCTCATCTCCCGCCCCGGTGCCCACGACGTCGGTGTCTACCGGGCCAACGTCGACGACCGGATGCGCGACCTGCTCACCCGGCTCGATGACGGCGCGCTCGCCAAGATCGCCGCGACGATCGAGCTCGGGTTCCACCACGAGCAGCAGCACCAGGAGCTGCTCCTCATGGACATCAAGCACGTCCTGTCGCGCAACCCCCTCCAGCCGGTGTACGCCGGACGCCCCGCC
>DATFHM010000020.1:0-3611 GCA_035248385.1 Nocardioides sp.
CGAGGTGCTCGACCACTGCGTCCAGCTGCACGGCGGCTACGGCTTCATGAACGAGTACCGCGTCGCCCGCGCCTGGCGCGACGCCCGGGTCACCAAGATCTGGGCCGGCTCGAACGAGATCATGAAGGAGCTCATCGGCCGCGAGCTCGGCCTGTAGCACCCGCGCCCCGTCGTACCTGACGAGACGGCCCCGGATCCCCAGGGATCCGGGGCCGTTTCGTCAGGTACGACGGGGGGCTCAGCCCAGCCTCACCTTTCTTGCGACGGCCGGGAACGCAGACAACGATGGAGCAATGACCTCCGCCGCGATGACTCCTCCGACCGACTCCAACGAGGTCGTCCACGAGCACGGTGACACCGAGGGTCTCGGCAACCGGCTCAACTGGCTGCGTGCGGGCGTCCTCGGGGCCAACGACGGCATCGTGTCCACGGCCGGCATCGTGATGGGTGTCGCGGGTGCGACGGACAGCCGCTCGGCCATCCTGATCGCCGGCGTCGCCGCCCTGGTGGCGGGCGCGCTGTCGATGGCGGCGGGGGAGTACGTCTCGGTCTCGACCCAGCGCGACGCGGAGCTCTCGCTCATCGAGAAGGAGCGGCACGACCTGGAGCGGATGCCCGAGGAGGAGCTCGAGCACCTCACCGGGATCCTCGTCGACAAGGGCCTCTCCCACGACGTCGCCCGCGAGGCCGCGGAGCAGCTGACCGAGAAGGACGTGCTGCGCGCCCACGCCGAGTTCGAGTTCGGCATCGACCTCGACGACGTCACCAAGCCCTGGAACGCCGCCCTGGCGTCGATGGTGTCGTTCTCGATCGGTGCGCTGCTGCCGCTGCTCACGATCCTGCTGCCCTCACCGGAGCGGTTCTACGTCACCGGTGTCGCGGTCGCGGCGGCCCTGGCCGCCACCGGCTACGTCTCCGCCAAGCTCGGCTACGCGCGTCCGCTGCCCGCGGTCGTCCGGAACGTCCTCGGCGGTGTGTTCGCCATGGTCGTGACCCTCGCGATCGGCAGCCTGCTCGGCACCCGGGTCTGATGACCGCCCGGGTCTTCGCCGCGATCGTCCCGCCCGAGGACGCCGTCGAGCACCTCGACCGCTTCCTCGATCCCCGCCGCGACAGCGACGACGGCCTGCGCTGGACCCGGCCGGAGCAGCTGCACGTCACCCTGGCGTTCATGGAGTCGGTCGAGGACCACCTGGTCGACGCGTACGTCGACCGCCTCGCCGACGGCCTGAGCGGTACGCCGATCCCCGACCTCCGTCTCGGCGGCCCGATCGCCTTCCCCGACGTGGCGAGCGCCCGCGTCCTCGCTCTCGGCGTCCAGCCGGTCAGCGAGGCCGCGGACGTCGTGCTCGAGCGGATGGCCGGCCGCGCCCGCAACGCCGCCGTCGTCTCCGGGATCGAGGTCGACGGCGGCCGCTTCCGCCCCCACCTGACCGTCGCCCGGCTGCGCCACAAGGCCGACGTCACCCGGTGGTTCCACGTCCTCGAGACGTACGACGGCCCCGCGTGGCCGGTCTACGAGGTGGCGGTCATCGCCTCGCACCTCGGTGAGGGCCCGAACCACACGCCGCGCCACGAGGTGCTCGCCGAGATCCCGCTCTGAGCCGCGCCGGGGTGCCAGCACCCTTGTCGGAGCGGTTTTCGCGGTCCTACGCTCGCGTCGCCGGCGCTGCTGCGCCCCGAAGCCGAGGAGTCGTCCGTGACCGCTGAAGCCATCGCTCCGCCGCTCCACCCGACGCGCGGCCTGAACCGCGGTGTCGGGGAGTTCCTCAACGACCGGGTCGGGTTCCTCGCCGCGACCCGGGCGACCGGTCCCGTCGTACGGCTCGAGGTGGGGCCGCCGGTGCTGCGCAACTCGATCTACGTGGTGCACACCGCCGCCGCCGCCGAGACGGTCTTCAGCGCGAGGACGGCGCCGAACTTCCGCAAGGACAACACGCTCTACCAGGAGTTCCGCCAGGTGCTCGGCAACGGGATCCTGACCGCGCAGGACGACGAGTGGCTGCGGCAGAAGCGCTTCGTCCAGCCGGTCTTCACCAGGGCCCGGGTCGACGGCTACCTGCGGATCATGCTCGAGGAGATCGAGGCGCTCGCCGCGCAGTGGCGCGGCCTCGACGAGGTCGACCTGCACGCGGCGATGACGCACCTGACGCTGCGGATCGTGGGGCGGGTGCTGTTCGGCGAGGAGCTCGACGAGCTCGAGGAGGTCATCTCCGCCGAGTTCCCGATCGCCCAGCACGGCATCCTCAAGCGCGCCGCCCTCGGCGGCAAGGTCCCGCTGTCGTGGCCGTTGAGCATCAACCGGGCGACCCGGGCCGCCCAGCAGAGCCTGTACGACGTCGTCGACCGCATCACCGCCTCCCGGCGTGCCAGCGGGGAGCGGGGCGAGGACCTGATCTCGCTGCTGCTCAACGCCCGCGACGGCGACGAGCGGCTCACCGACTCCGAGGTGCGCGACCAGATCCTGATCTTCCTGCTCGCCGGCCACGAGACGACCTCGGCCGCCCTCACCTTCGCGCTGCACCTGCTCGGACGGCACCCGGAGGTCCAGCAGCAGGTCCGCGACGAGGTGCGTGCGGTCGGCGGTGGCGCTCCGCTGACGGCGGCCCAGATGCACTCCGGGCTGCCCGTGGCGACCGCCGCCCTGCAGGAGGCGATGCGGATGTACCCCGCCGCCCCGTTCGTCGGACGCCGCCTCTCGCAGGACTGCGTCGTCGACGGCTACGCGATCCCGGGCGGCTCGGACACGGTCGCCTCGATCTGGTCGATCCACCACGACCCGGAGCTGTGGCCCGAGCCGGACACCTTCCGCCCGGAGCGGTTCCTCGAGGGCGAGCCGGCGAACCGCTACGCCTGGATGCCCTTCGGGGCCGGCCCCCGCGCGTGCATCGGGCAGCACTTCTCGATGCTGGAGTCCGTCGCCGCGCTCGCGATGCTCGTCGGCGAGTTCGAGATCGAGTCGCGGATCGCCTCGGACCACGTCCCGGTCAACTCCGCCGTCACGCTCTTCCCGACCCGGCCGGTCCTCGCCGGCGTACGGGCCGCGGGCTGAAAAACGCATCGCACCTGACCTCCTGGCCCCTTTTCCGGTGGAATCGGGGCCAGATGGTCAGGTGCGATGAGAGCCCGGTCAGCCCAGGTGGCGGACGATGTCCTCGACCCGGTCCTTCGCGTCGCCGAACAGCATCTGGCTGTTGTCGCGGAAGAACAGCGGGTTCTGGACGCCGGCGTAGCCGGTCGCCATGGAGCGCTTGAAGACGATGACGTCCTTGGCGTTCCAGACCTCGAGGACCGGCATGCCCGCGATCGGCGAGGACGGGTCCTCGGCGGCGGCGGGGTTGACGGTGTCGTTGGCGCCGATGACCAGGACGACGTCGGTCGCCGGGAAGTCGTCGTTGATCTCGTCCATCTCGAGCACGATGTCGTAGGGCACCTTGGCCTCGGCCAGCAGCACGTTCATGTGGCCGGGGAGGCGACCCGCGACGGGGTGGATGCCGAAGCGGACGTCGACGCCCTTGGCGCGCAGCTTGGCGGTCATGTCGGCGACCGGGTACTGCGCCTGCGCCACGGCCATGCCGTAGCCCGGGGTGATGACGACCGACTTGGCGTTG
>DATFHM010000021.1:0-22885 GCA_035248385.1 Nocardioides sp.
GGTCGCCGAGTCCGACGCGAACTTCGTGCTGTTCGGCAGGTTCGCCGACCGGCACGCGGTCTGGCAGGGTCTGCTCGACCGGGGTGTGCTGATCCGGGAGACCGGGCCGGACGGCTGGCTGCGGGTGTCCGTCGGGACGCCCGAGGAGATGGCGGCCTTCCGTGCCGCCCTCACTGAGGTGAATGGAGAACGAGCATGAGCAGGACCGCCCGCGTCGAGCGGCAGACCAGCGAGTCCAAGGTGATCGTCGAGGTCAACCTCGACGGCACCGGCAAGCACGACATCTCCACCGGCGTCGGCTTCTACGACCACATGCTCACCGCCTTCGCCCGGCACGCGCTCGTCGACCTCGTCGTCCAGACCGAGGGCGACGTCCACATCGACGCGCACCACACCACCGAGGACACCGCGATCGCGCTGGGCCAGGCGCTGCGCGAGGCGCTCGGCGACAAGGCCGGCATCCGTCGCTTCGGCGACGCCACCGTGCCGCTGGACGAGGCGCTCGTCCACGCCGTCGTCGACGTGTCCGGGCGTCCCTACTGCGTGCACACCGGTGAGCCCGAGGGCCAGCAGTACGTCCAGCTCGGCGGCACCGGCGTCTCCTACCTGGGCTCGCTGACCCAGCACGTCTTCGAGTCGATCGCGTTCCACGGCCACTTCGCGCTGCACGTGCGGGTGCTGGCCGGCCGCGAGCCGCACCACATCGTCGAGACCCAGTTCAAGGCGTTCGCGCGGGCCTTCCGCGACGCCGTCGCGCTCGACCCGCGCGAGACCGGGATCCCGTCCACGAAGGGCGCCCTGTAGATGGCGCAGCCCAACGTGGTTGTCCTGGACTACGGGTCGGGCAACCTCCGCTCCGCCGTGCGCGCGGTCGAGCGCGCCGGTGCGTCGGTCGAGCTCACCTCCGACCTCGACACGGCCATGAACGCCGACGGGCTGCTGGTCCCCGGCGTCGGGGCGTACGAGGCGTGCATGAAGGGCCTGCGCGAGATCCGCGGCGAGCGGATCATCGCCCGCCGGCTGTCCGGCGGCCGTCCGGTGCTCGGCATCTGCGTGGGCATGCAGATCCTGTTCGAGCGCGGCATCGAGCACGGCGTGGAGACCGAGGGTTGCGGTGAGTGGCCCGGCGTCGTCGAGCGGCTCCAGGCGCCCGTCGTACCCCACATAGGGTGGAACACCGTCGACGTCCCCGCGGGCACGACCCTGTTCGACGGCATCGAGGACGAGCGCTTCTACTTCGTGCACTCGTACGTCGTCCGCGACTGGACCCTCGTCACCAACGACCGCACCCCCGACTCCCACCAGCCCCGCGTGGTCTGGAGCGAGCACGGCGGCGACCGGTTCGTGGCCGCGGTCCAGAACGGGCCGCTGTCGGCCACGCAGTTCCACCCCGAGAAGTCCGGCGACGCCGGAGCACAGCTACTGAAGAATTGGGTGACCTCGCTGTGAGCGACTACCTCGAGCTCCTGCCGGCCGTGGACATCAAGGACGGCCGTGCCGTCCAGCTGGTGCAGGGCGTCGACGGGTCGGAGAAGGTCTTCGGCGACCCGATCGAGGCTGCGCTGCGCTGGCAGGAGGCCGGTGCGGAGTGGTTGCACCTGGTCGACCTCGACGCGGCGTTCGGGCACGGCAACAACCGCGAGCTGCAGGCCGAGATCGTCGGCAAGCTCGACATCAAGGTCGAGATGAGCGGCGGCATCCGCGACGACGAGTCGCTCGAGGCCGCGATGGCCACCGGCTGCCGCCGGGTCAACATCGGCACCGCCGCGCTGGAGCAGCCGGAGTGGTGCGCGGCGGCGATCGCGAAGTGGGGCGATCGGGTGGCGATCGGCCTCGACGTACGGGGCACGACGCTGGCCGCGCGCGGCTGGACGCGCGACGGCGGCGACCTCTACGAGACCCTGGCGCGCCTCGACTCCGAGGGCTGCGCGCGCTACGTCGTCACCGACGTCAACAAGGACGGCATGCTCCAGGGCCCGAACCTGCAGCTGCTGCGCGACGTCGCGGCCGTCACCGACCGCCCGCTCGTCGCGTCCGGCGGCGTCACCACCCTCGACGACATCCGCGCGCTGATGGGCCTGGTGGAGATCGGCGTCGAGGGCGCGATCGCCGGCACCGCCCTGTACACCGGCCAGTTCACCCTCGAGGACGCCCTCGCGCTCACCCAGGGCCGCGCATGAGCCTGGCGGTCCGGGTCATCCCGTGCCTGGACGTCGATGCCGGACGCGTGGTCAAGGGCATCAACTTCAAGGAGCTCCGCGACGCCGGTGACCCCGTCGAGCTGGCGCGCACCTACGACGCCGAGGGCGCCGACGAGCTGACCTTCCTCGACATCTCGGCCTCCTCCGACGGCCGCTCGACCACCCTCGAGGTGGTCTCGAAGGTGGCCGAGGAGGTGTTCATCCCGCTGACCGTGGGCGGCGGCATCCGTGCGGTCTCCGACGTGGACACGATGCTGCGGGCCGGCGCCGACAAGGTCGGGGTGAACACCGCGGCCATCGCCCGGCCAGAGCTGATCAGCGAGATCGCGGAGCGCTTCGGGAACCAGGTGCTCGTGCTGTCCCTCGACGCGCGGCGGGTGTCCGGCGACGTCCGCACCGACTCCGGCTACGAGGTCACCACGCACGGTGGCCGGCAGTCGACCGGCATCGACGCGATCGAGTGGGCGGTCCGCGCGGCCGAGCTCGGCGCGGGGGAGATCCTGCTCAACTCGATGGACGCCGACGGCACCCGCGACGGCTTCGACCTGGAGATGATCCGCCGGGTCCGCGCCGAGGTGGCGATCCCGGTGATCGCGTCCGGTGGCGCCGGCGCCGTCGACCACTTCGCGCCCGCCGTCGCGGCCGGTGCGGACGCGGTGCTTGCGGCCTCGGTGTTCCACTTCGGCACGATGCGCATCTCCGAGGTCAAGGCCGGCCTGGCCGGGGCGGGCTACCCCGTTCGCTGAGGGAGCGGTGGGGGTGGGCCGCCGTACGCTCGCGACGTGACCCGCTTCGTCTACGCCACGGCCACCTCGCTCGACGGCTTCCTCGCTGACCGCGACAACTCCCTGGACTGGCTCTTCGCGGTCGACGGCGGCGAGGAGTCGCTGGCCGGGCTGGCCGAGTTCACCTCCGGCGTCGGAGTCCTGGTGATGGGCTCGACGACCTATCAGTGGCTGCTCGACCACGAGTCCCTGCTCGAGCATCCCGAGAAGTGGCAGCAGTACTACCCGGGCATGACCACGTTCGTGCTGTCCTCGCGCGACCTCCCGGAGCTGCCCGGCGCCGACCTCCGCGTCGTCCGCTCGGCGGTCGCCGACCTCGTCCCCGATCTCCTCGAGGTCGCCGCGGGGCGCGACGTGTGGGTGATGGGTGGCGGCGACGTCGCCGGCCAGTTCGCCGACGCCGGCCGGCTCGACCGGATCATGCTCTCGGTCGCCGCGGTGACCCTCGGATCCGGAGCGCCCCTGCTCCCACGGCGCCTGGAGTCCGACCGGCTGCGGCTGGTCGGGGTGCGCCAGGTCGGCCAGTTCGCCGAGCTGACCTACGACGTCCTGCCGGCTGACAGGATGGAGTGATGGACTCGGACCTCAGGACCTACCGCACCGGCGGCGAGGAGACCGTCCTCGACATCACCCGCGATGCCCAGCGGTACGTCGATGCTCGGGGCGACGGCCTGCTGCACGTGTTCGTCCCGCACGCGACCGCCGGCATCGCCATCATCGAGACCGGAGCGGGCAGCGACGACGACCTCCTCGCCGCGCTCGACGACCTGCTGCCGAAGGACGACCGCTGGCAGCACCGCCACGGCAGCCGCGGCCACGGTCGCAGCCACGTGATGCCGGCCCTGGTGCCGCCGTACGCCTCGGTCCCGGTGCTGGGAGGCCGCCTCGCCCTCGGCACCTGGCAGAGCATCTGCCTGGTCGACCTCAACGTCGACAACGCCGAGCGCGACGTCCGGTTCAGCTTCCTCCCCGCCTGAATCAGCGGTTCTCCACAGAGCGACGTCGGGCCGGTTGCGGCCGCGCGCCCGCGGGCGTTGCCTTGCGACCATGTCTCGGAACACCTCTGGCGGATTCCGCCGCCTTCCTCGTATCGCCGACCGGATGACGCCGGACCTCATGAGGTGCGTCGACCTTGCCTACGCCGCGGAGCGGGCGGGCGACATCGTCGGTGCCCTCGAGTGGTACCGCGCCGTGCCCATGTTCGGGAAGGGCCGCAACGTCCAGCTCCTGGCCGGCCTCGTCGCGGTCGGTGACGAGCTGCCCGAGTGGGGCTGGGCTCGCTACCTCGCCTACCTCGCCGTTCGTTGCGAGGACGGCGAGACCGGGCAGCGGGTCAGGCTCGCCGGTTCGGGTGTCGGGATGGCGATCCACGAACCACTCATGGAGCAGTGCTACGACGAGGGCGGCGATCCGATGCGGGTCCACGCCCGTGTCTTCGGCGAGTCCTGGGCGTTCCACCAGGCGGCCGCCCACGAGGTCGGTGCGTTGGCGGCGTACATCGACGAGTTTGCGGTCGGGCGCCTCGCGGAACACGCCGACCTCGCTCAAGGGTGGATCGACGCGCGGATGAGTGGTTACGAGATCGGCGACAGCCTGCCCGACCACGTGCTTCGCGTCCGTGAGGCGACGTCATCGGCCTGGATGGAGGTCCTCGACCTGGGCGCCCGGGCCTGCGCCCCGCACGGCTGGGTGCTGGGACGTCTCGTGCCGAGCGGTGTTGGCGATCGGCTGATGTTCGATCGGCATCCCCTCGGCGTGACGAAGCGGCTCGCAGCGGCCGTCGCGAAGTCCGACGACTGGCTGGAGTGCTTGGCGGTCGCGGTCGGCCGGGGCCGGATCGCGCAGGACACTCTTCTTCGCGAGGACTACGAGCTGTTGTGCGACGTGCCGGAGCTGGAGCTTCTCCGTTTCGGCACGCCGCCTCGCGACCACGAGCGAGTCATGCTTCAGCTGCGGGAGGGGCGGGACGAGGTCGCGAGGGCGGCCTTTCGGATCCTGGAGCGGGCACGGCGCGACGAGATCGCCGAGAGCGACATGCCGTACGTCGCTGCTGCGTTGCTCAATCCGCGCGCCCACGCCGAGGCGCTGCGCGCGCTGCGACCGGAGCACCACGCCCGTTGGGCGGCGATCGCAGGGAGCCTCGTGGCCCCCGCGCGGGGAAGGGCCCGCGCGCTGGCTGGGGCCTCGCCGACCGAGGCAGAATGAGAGGCGTCCGACGATGTCCACCAGCCAGGGAGCCGATGTGTCGGCAGCGCCGCACGACCCCGAGGAGCGACTCATCCGCCGCCCCATGTCCCTCGAGGACTACCTCGCCCTTCCCGAAGGCCGTGTCGAGTGGGTCGAGGGCGAGGCGATCTTCATGAACGCATCGCCCCGTGCTCGGCACCAGCGCATCGCCGCCGGTCTCGCGATCCTGATCGAAGAGGCGACCGGGCTGTTCTGCGTCGCGGCGGTCGGGTTCTGGACCCGTCCCCACCGCAAGAGCAGGATCCCGGATGTGTTGGCGACCAAGGGCCGGTTCGACGAGAGCTGGGCTCCTACGACGCCCGTGCTCTGCGTCGAGGTTCTCTCGCCGAGCACCCGGAGCGAGGACCTGGTACGCAAGTCCCACGAGTACGCCGCTGCTGGCGTTGAGCAGTATTGGGTCGTCGATCCAGCGGCGTCCGAGCTGAGGGTCTACTCGAACAACGGCGATGGGTGGGACGAGTCGGCCGTTCTCGATGCCGAGCACCCGACTGCGACGATCCAGATCGGTGATCACGGTGAGGTCGAGATCGACCTGGAGCGGCTGCTTCGGCGCTGACGCGCTGCCCGTACGATGCGCGCCACGACTCCTGACGCGGCCCTGGTCGGTTCAGCCGACGAGGCAGGCGACCAGCACCGCGACCGTCGTGACGCCGGCGAGCGTCGCGTGGGCAGCCCCGACCCGACGCCGAGGCGTCAGCAGACCCTTCGCCCCCGACACCCAGCCCTTCAGCCACTGGCCACCGACGGCTTCGTCGAGGCGCCAGCGACCGGCGAGGACGAGGTCGCCCAGGCCGTTGCCGACCAGCAGCACGACGAGTGCCGCCCAGCCCCACGCAGCCCGGTCCGAGACGAGCCGGACGATCCAGAGGATCGACGCGACGTCGACCACGGCGATGTGGGTGGCGACCAGCGCGGTCGGGAACCGCGCGCCGGATCGCATCGCCGTGCGCCAGCGCAGCAGCGCGAGCAACCCGATCAACGACTGGACCACCAGGAGCAGGAGGACCGCGATGTTCACCCGGCCAGCATGGCAGCGGCCGCGCGCAGGGAATAGGCCCGACACGTGCCCGGTTGCGGGCTGGAGTGAGTGAGGCCAGGGCGAGCGGTACGACGACGGCGGGGTTCGCCGTCCTGTGGGTGGCCATCAAGCGCGAGCCCTGGATCTTCGCGGCCTCCACCATCGGCAGCCTGCTGTTCGGCGCGCTGACCGTCGCGGACGCCTGGGTGCTCGGCTGGTCCACCGACCACGTGGTGCTGCCGGCCTTCGCCACCGGTCACATCGGCGCGGGCTGGCTGTGGGCCGTGCTCGGCCTCTTCGTCGGCGTCGCGCTGCTGCGCGCGGTCGGCATCGTGGCTCGCCGCCTGGGCGCGGGCGTCATGCAGTACCGGATGCAGGCGCACTACCGCCGCGCCGTCACCCGTCAGTACCTCGCGCTCCCGATGTCCTGGCACCAGCAGCACCCGACCGGCGAGCTGCTCTCCAACGCCAACTCCGACGTCGAGGCCGCCTGGGGCCCGATCGCCCCGCTGCCCATGGCCGTCGGCACCATCGCGATGATGGTGATCGCGGTCGTCCAGATGTTCCTCGCCGACACGGTCCTCGCGGTGGTCGGCGTCCTCGTCTTCCCGGTCGTGATCGCGGTCAACGTCATCTACCAGCGGCTCTCGCAGGGCTGGGCGACCCGCGCGCAGCGGCTCCGCGCCGAGCTCAGCGAGATCGCGCACGAGTCCTTCGACGGCGCCCTCGTCGTCAAGACCCTCGGCCGCGAGCCCGAGGAGACCGCCCGGTTCCGGAAGGTCGCCGAAGACCTGAGGGACACCAACATCAAGGTGGGACGCATCCGCGCTGCCTTCGACCCCACCCTCGCCGCGCTCCCGAGCCTGGCCGTCCTCGGCGTGCTCATCCTCGGCGTCCACCGCGTCCTGACCGGCGCCACGGTCGCCGGCGACGTCGTCACCGTCGCCTACCTGCTGACCGTCGTGTCCTTCCCGATCCGGTCGATCGGCTGGCTGCTCGGCGAGTTCCCGCGCAGCGTGGTGGGCTTCCGCCGGCTGTCGGCTGTGCTCGCGGCCCGCGGTGGCATGGAGTACGGCGCTGCGGCGCTCCCCGCCGCCGACACCGGGGCCGCGCTCGAGCTGGCCGGTGTGGGCTTCGGCTACGACCCGGCTCGCCCCGTCCTCAGCGACGTCTCCTTCGACGTGGCGCCCGGCCGCACAGTGGCGCTCGTCGGCGCGACCGCCTCCGGCAAGAGCACGCTGACGACCCTGCTGAACCGCCTGGTCGACGTCGACCACGGCGCGATCCGGGTCGACGGCGTCGACGTACGCGACCTCGCGAAGGGCGAGCTGGCGGAGGCCATGGCCGTCGTGCCCCAGACAGCCTTCCTCTTCGACGACACCGTGCGCGGCAACGTCACGCTCGGCGCCGACGTCAGCGACGAGCAGATCTGGGAGGCGCTGCGCACCGCCCAGGCCGACGGCTTCGTGGCCGCCCTCCCCGAGGGCCTCGACACCCGGCTCGGGGAGCGCGGCACGAGCCTGTCCGGCGGCCAGCGCCAGCGGATCTCGCTCGCCCGGGCGCTGGTCCGGCACCCGCGCCTGCTGCTGCTCGACGACGCCACGTCCGCGGTCGACCCCGAGGTCGAGGCGCGCATCCTCGCGGCCCTGCGCGGCGCGGCCGGCGCCACGCTCGTGGTCGTCGCCTACCGCAAGGCCACCATCGCGCTCGCCGACGAGGTGCTCTTCCTGGCCGACGGCCGGATCGCCGACCGCGGCCCGCACGCGGACCTGGTGGCCCGCAACCCCGACTACGCCCGCCTCGTCAACGCCTACGACGACGCGGCTGAGGAGGTCTCCGCATGAGCGGCCTGCGCACCGGCGAGGACCTCGGCGCGATCGAGACGATCCGGCGCGGGATCACACACTCGCCCGAGCTCACCCAGGGCATGGGCGTGACGCTCGTGCTCGCGGTGCTGGCATCCGTCGGCCAGGTCGTCGTACCCGTAGCCGTCCAGCAGACCATCGACCACGGCCTGCACGGCGCTGACGGCCCCGACCTCGGCTTCACCGTGCGCATGGCGGCCCTCGCCGCCGTCGGCATCGTGATCACCGCCTGGGCGTCGTACGCCATGACTAGCCGGCTCTTCGTCGCAGCCGAGCACGGCCTCGCCACCCTGCGCACCAAGGCCTTCCGCCACGTCCACGACCTGCCGCTGCTGACCCAGAACACCGAGCGCCGCGGCGCCCTCGTCTCCCGCGTCACCAGCGACGTCGACCAGGTCAGCCAGTTCCTCGTCTTCGGAGGCCTACTGTTCGTCGTCAGCGTCGGTCAGGTGCTGATCGCGACGATCGTGATGATCGTGTACAGCTGGCAGCTCGCGGCCGTCGTCTGGCTGTGCTTCGCCCCGCTCTTCCTCAGCCTGCGCTACTTCCAGCGCAAGCTCTCCCAGGCCTACGGGACCGTACGCCGCCAGGTCGGCGCCCTGCTCTCCGCGATCTCCGAGCCCGTGGTCGGTGCGGCCGTGGTGCGCTCGTACGCGATCGAGGCGCGCACCCAGCAGCGCATCGACACCGCGGTCGCCGACTACCAGGTCGCGAGCACGCGCGCCCAGGGCTTCACGGCGTTCTCCTTCAGCCTCGGCGGCATCTCAGCCGGCCTGGCGAACGCGGGCGTGCTGATCGTCGGCATCTGGCTCGGCCAAGGCCGGCTCTGGTCCGGCGGCACCACGTCAGGCGAGGTGCTCGCCTTCGCCTTCCTCGTCACGCTTTTCGTCGGCCCGGTCCAGATGGGCACCCAGATCCTCACCGACGCCCAGAACGCCATCGCCGGCTGGCGCCGCGTCATCGGCATCCTCGACACCCCGGCCGACCTGGTCGACCCGGGCCCGGACGGCACGACCCTCCCGGCCGGCGCCGTCGACGTGCGCTTCGAGCAGGTCGGCTTCGCCTACCCGGGCGGTACGCCGGTGCTCGCCGACATCGACCTCGCCATCCCGGCCGGCCGCCGCGTGGCCGTCGTGGGCGAGACCGGCTCCGGCAAGTCCACGTTGGCCAAGCTGCTGACCCGGCTGATGGACCCGACGACCGGCCGGGTGCTGCTCGACGGGGTCGACCTGACCCGGGTCAGCGAGGCGAGCCTGCGCCGCTCCGTCGTGCTCGTCCCGCAGGAGGGCTTCCTCTTCGACGACACCGTGGCCGCCAACGCCCGCTACGGCCGGATCGACGCCACCGACGCCGAGATCGCGCGGGCCGCCGACGAGCTGGGCCTCGGCGACTGGCTCGGCGGGCTCCCCGAGGGGCTCGCCACCCAGGTCGGCCAGCGCGGGGAGTCGCTGTCGGCGGGGGAGCGGCAGCTCGTCGCGCTCGTCCGCGCCCAGCTCGCCGACCCCGACCTGCTCGTCCTCGACGAGGCCACCAGCGCCGTCGACCCCGAGCTCGAGATGCGGATCGGGCGCGCGCTGGAGCGGCTGATGGAGGGCCGCACGAGCGTGACGATCGCCCACCGGCTCTCGACCGCCGAAGCCGCCGACGAGGTGGTGGTGGTCGACAGGGGCCGGATCGTCCAGCGCGGGCCGCACACCGAGCTGGTCCAGCAGGAGGGCAGCGTCTACGCGGGGCTGTACGCGTCCTGGACCGCCCAGCTCGCTCACTAGACTCGACCTGTGACCTCCCTCGACCCGCAGATCGCCGAACGCCTGAAGCGCACCGCCGACGGGCTGCTGCCCGCGATCGTGCAGCAGCACGACACCGGTGAGGTGCTGATGCTGGCGTGGGTGGACGACGAGGCGCTGCACCGCACGCTGACGACCGGCCGGGCGACGTACTGGAGCCGCAGCCGCAACGAGTACTGGGTCAAGGGCGACACCTCCGGCAACTCCCAGCTCGTCAAGGAGGTCCGGCTCGACTGCGACGGCGACACCCTGCTGTTCAAGGTCGACCAGGTCGGCGTGGCCTGCCACACCGGCACCCGCACCTGCTTCGACGAGGGCCTGCTCGGTGGCTGACCCCGCGGCCCGGCGTACGTTCGCCCCGGTCGTGCTGCTCGGCCTGGTCGGCGCGGGACTCACCGCGGTCGGTGGCCACAAGACCATGCTCGCGATCCAGGGTGCCTACCTGAGGACGCTCGACGGCGTGAACCCGACGGCCGCGCTCCAGGCCCGCGACGGCATCGACTTCCCGCTCGCCGGTGCGCTCGCGCTCGTGGTGCTCGCGGCGTGGGGCGTCCTGCTCGTGACCCGTGGCGCCTTCCGGCGGGTCGTCACCGTCCTCACGGTCGTCGCGGCGGCCGGCGTGCTCGCGGTCCTGGTCGTGGGCGGCTTCGTGCAGAAGGGCAACGCTGCCTCGGACCTCAGCGACCGGATCGGCGTCACCGACTCCGTCCCGCTCGACCCGACGGGCTGGTTCTGGGCCACGCTGCTCGGAGCGGTCCTGACGCTCGTCGCCGCCGTCGCCGCGGTCCGACTGGTGCCGACCTGGCCCGAGATGGGCAGCCGGTACGACGCCCCCGCCGCTGCCGCCGAGGACGCCCGTGCGACGACGGCGCCGGCCGAGGAGCAGACCAACATCGAGTTGTGGAAGTCCCTCGACGAGGGCCACGACCCCACTGCGTAGACTGCGGTCCGCAAGCACCGCAACACCCGCGAGGAGCGACAATGGCCGACAACCACGGCAACACCCCGGCAGCCTGGACCGCCGTCCTGATCGGCCTGGCCGGCTTCGTGGTCGGTGCCGTCGGCATCATGGTCGAGCCCGTCAACATGGCGATCTTCTGGGTCGGCGTGGCGATCGTCCTCGCCGCCGGTGTCGTCTTCGGTGTGATGGCCAAGCTGGGGTTCCACGAGTCGGGCCACTGACCTGACATGACCGCCGCGCCCGCGCAGTCGGCTCTCCCGGTCCACCGGGAGCAGCGGCGCGGGCGGCGGATGGTCCCGCCGGCCCTCGTGGCCGGCGGTCTCGCGGCGGCGACGATCGCCCTGCACCTGCGCGACCCGCACCAGCACGGCAGCTGGGGCGTGTGTCCGACGTACGCGCTGTTCGGGGTCTACTGCCCCGGCTGCGGCGGCCTGCGCGCGGTCAACGACCTGACCGACCTGCACCTGGGTGCGGCCGCGTCGAGCAACCTGCTGTTCATCGCGTCCCTGCCGCTGCTCGCCTTCTTCTTCGTGCGCTGGGTCCATGGCTGCTGGACCGGCGAGCACTGGCAGCCCTCGCAGCGCGCCGTCAACCTCGGCGGCGTGGCGATCGGTGTGCTGATGGTGGTGTTCACGGTCCTGCGCAACACCACCGCCGGCGCCTGGCTCGCCCCCTGAGCCCGACACCGGCGGCGGTCGTCGCGGTACGCCGGAGCGTGCCGCTCAGGTGTTGGCCGAGGTGTCGACCTCGGTCTGGGTGACCTCGCGGGTCTTCCCGGCCCAGACGGCCGTGGCGGTCGTGGTGATGGTGACGCGGTCGATGTGCGGCGCCATCTTCCAGCAGTAGAGCCACATCGCCGATCCCGGCGAGCTGATCGTGCACCCGGTCTGGTCCGGCGCGGTGACGACGACATCGGACTGGCCGTAGGACTGCGGCGTGCCCGTCCCGCAGCGCTTGCGGGTCCAGCTCACCGTGTTCGAGCCGAAGTCGAGGTCGGCCGACGGGATCTTGGTGACCGTGACGCTGCGGATGTTGCCCGCGTGCGAGATGGTGACGCTGATCCGCTGCGTGACGCACCGCTTGACCATCGCCCCGGCGAAGGACGCCCGGCTGAGCACCTGGTCGGGGGTGCCGATGATGATCGACTGGTTCTTCTGGTCGGGCTTCAGGGTGCCCCGGTCGCGCGTGCAGTAGCGGACGTGGCCGGAGATGGTGGCGGTCGCGCGCCGCCCGCCGGCGTACGACGCCGACTCGCTGCCGCTCAGGACGCCGTTGGACTCGGTGTGGTAGCTCCCCGCGCACGTGGCGTCGGCCCGCGCGGCGGTCTGGCCGGTGGCGATGACGAAGGTGGTGCTGACGAGCGTCAGCAGCGCGAGGATCCCGAGCAGCCGTCTGGTCATGTTCTCTCCATGGGGTAGGGGTGATGGGCGCATCACCTGCCCCGGCGCGGCTGCCGACAAACGCGACGACGCCCCAGCGCCGGAGCGCTGGGGCGTCGTGGTGCCGGAAGGCGTCGCTCAGTTGTTGGTGCTGGCGCTGAACGAGAACGGGTGGATGCCCGCCACCGCGATGACGATCCAGTAGATGACCGCCAGGACCGCACCGACGATGCCGCAGATGAGGCCCGCCTTGGCCAGGCCGTCGCCGGTCTTGGCGCCGCCCGACTCGGCGATCTCCTTGCGCGCGAGGACGCCGGTGATGATCGCTGCGATCTGGAAGATGAACAGCCCGCAGCACAGGAAGCCGAGGATGCCGGTGACCAGCGAGACGATCGCGAGGACGGAGTTCTTCGGCTGCGGGGCGTAGCCGCCGCCGTACGATCCGTACTGCCCGCCCGGGGGCTCGCTGCCGTAGGGCGGCTGTCCACCGTACGGCGGCTGTCCCGGCGGCGGGGGAGGCGGAGTTCCGTAGCTCATCTGCAAACCCTTCGGTCGAGCCCGGCCAAGACCCGGGCAGTGCACCTGACCCTAGCCGCTGCGTGACACACTCAAACCAGCAGATTTCCGGGTTTCCCGGACAATTCACCAGAGGTGACGGAGGCAGGATGTCGGTGCTCGACGCGATCGTCGCGGGGGTCCGCGAGGACCTCGCCGTACGCGAGGCGGCGCTGCCGCTCGGCGAGCTCCGTGCTCGGCTCGCGGACGCGCCCGCGCCGCGCGACCCGATGCCGCACTTCCGCGCCCCCGGCTCCAGCGTGATCTCCGAGGTCAAGCGGAAGAGCCCGAGCAAGGGCGCGCTCGCCGACATCCCGGACCCCGCCGCCCTCGCGCAGGAGTACGCCGCCGGGGGAGCCGCCGCGATCAGCGTGCTCACCGAGCAGCGCCGGTTCGGCGGCAGCCTCGAGGACCTGCGAGCCGTGCGCGCCGCGGTCGACACCCCGGTGCTGCGCAAGGACTTCATCGTGACCGAGTACCAGCTCGTCGAGGCCCGCGCCAACGGCGCCGACCTGGCGCTGCTCATGTGCAGCGCGATCACCGACGACGGCGAGCTGCGCACCCTCTTCGACGTCGCCACCGACCTCGGCCTCACCGTGCTGCTCGAGGTCCACGACGAGGAGGAGGTCGCGCGGGCGGTCGCCCTCGGCGCCGAGCTGGTCGGCGTCAACGCGCGCAACCTGAAGACCCTCGAGATCGACAACGACACCTTCGGCCGGCTCGCGCCCCTCATCCCGGACGACCGGGTCAAGGTCGCGGAGTCGGGCATCTTCAGCCCCGTCGACGTCAAGCGCTTCGTGGGCGAGGGTGCCCGTGCTGTGCTGGTGGGCGAGGCACTGGTGAAGGACGGCGCACCCAAGGACGCCGTCGCAGCGATGACGGGAATCACGGCATGACCTACGAAGCCGACCAGCTGGGCTGGTTCGGAGGAGAAGGAGCGTTCGGCGGGCGGTTCATGCCCGAGGCGCTCATTGCGGCGCTCGACGAGCTGGACACCGCCTGGCAGAAGTCGCTCGCGGACCCGACCTTCATGGCCGAGTTCGAGGGGCTGCTGCAGAACTACGCGGGCGTCCCGTCGATGTTGTACGACGCCACGCGTCTCTCCGAGGTCGCCGGTGCCCGGATCCTGCTCAAGCGCGAGGACCTCAACCACACCGGCGCGCACAAGATCCGCAACGTGCTCGGCCAGGCGCTGCTCACCAAGCGGATGGGCAAGTCCCGCGTGATCGCCGAGACCGGGGCCGGACAGCACGGTGTCGCGTCCGCGACGGCGGCGGCCTACCTGGGCCTGGACTGCACCGTCTACATGGGTCGGGTCGACACCGAGCGCCAGGCGCTCAACGTCGCGCGGATGCAGCTGCTCGGCGCCGAGGTCATCCCGGTCGAGTCCGGCAGCGCGACGCTCAAGGACGCCATCAACGAGGCCCTGCGCGACTGGGTCGCCAGCGTCGACCACACCGCCTACCTCTTCGGCACCGCCGCAGGTCCGCACCCGTTTCCGAGCCTGGTGCTCAGCTTCGTGCGCGGCATCGGCGACGAGGCGCGCCGGCAGTGCCTGACGATGACCGGCCGGCTGCCCGACGCCATCGCCGCCTGCGTGGGCGGCGGCAGCAACGCGATCGGACTGTTCGCGGGCTTCCTGGACGACCCCGAGGTCGCCATCTACGGCTTCGAGGCCGGTGGCGACGGCGTCGAGACCGGGCGGCACGCCTCCACCATCTACGCCGGGAGCATCGGCGTGCTGCACGGCGCCCGCACCTACGTGCTGCAGGACGAGGACGGCCAGACCGTCGAGTCGCACTCGATCAGCGCCGGCCTGGACTATCCGGGCGTCGGCCCCCAGCACTCCGCGCTGGCGGCGGCCGGCAGGGCGACGTACCTCCCGGTGACCGACGACGAGGCCATGCAGGCCATGGCCCTGCTGGCGCGCACCGAGGGCATCATCCCGGCCATCGAGTCGGCGCACGCGGTCGCGGGCGCGCTACGGCTCGCGAAGGAGCGGCCGGGACAGACGATCCTCGTCAACCTCTCGGGCCGAGGCGACAAGGACATGGGCACCGCGCTGGAGTACTTCGGCTTGGGCCAGGCAGGCAAGGTGGGGGAGTGACAGAAGGTTCCGCTCGGTCGGTTTCCCGGGCGTTCGATCGGTCGAAGAGCGAGCAGCGCGCTGCCCTCGTCGGCTACCTCCCCGCCGGCTTCCCGGACGTCGAGGGCAGCATCACCGCCCTCAAGGCGATGGTGGCCGCCGGCTGCGACATCATCGAGGTCGGCCTGCCCTACAGCGACCCGGTCATGGACGGTCCGGTCATCCAGGCCGCGGTGCAGCAGGCGCTGGACACCGGCTTCAAGGTCGACGACCTGTTCCGGGTGGTCGAGGCCGTCGCCGCGACCGGCACGCCCACGCTCGTCATGACCAGCTGGAACCCCGTCGCCCAGCGCGGCGTCGAGCGCTTCGCGCAGGACCTGTACGACGCCGGCGGCGCCGGGCTCATCACGCCCGACATCACGCCCGACTACGCGCAGGAGTGGATCGCCGCGGCCGACGCGCGCGACCTCGACAAGGTGTTCCTGGTGGCGCCGTCGAGCACCGACGAGCGGATCGCCCGCACCACCGCCGCCTGCCGCGGCTTCGTCTACGCCACCGGCATCATGGGCGTCACCGGCACCAAGCAGGCCACCGCGGCCGGCGTGGCCCCGCTGATCGCCCGCACCAAGGCGACCACCGACGTGCCCGTCGGCGTCGGCGTCGGCGTCAGCACCGGCGCCCAGGCGGCCGACCTGGCGGCGTACGCCGATGCGGTGATCGTCGGCTCCGCCTTCGTGCGTGCCGTCCAGGACAACGCCGGCGACCTGGTCGCCGGCGCCGCCGCGCTCACCACCCTGACCGAGGAGCTGGCCCGGGGAGTCCGAGGTGCGGTGCGTGCGTAGGACAGTCGTCGTCGCGGTGGCGCTCGTCGTCGCCGCGCTGACCCTCGCCGGCTGCGGCAGCAAGGACACCTCGTTCTCCGGCGACCGGCTGGAGAACACCTGGCCGGCCTCCCCGATCGAGCTCACTGACACGAGCGGAGCGCCGTACTCCCTCGCGAAGAGCACCGAGGACCACAAGCTGACGCTGGTCTTCTTCGGCTACACGCACTGCCCGGACTTCTGCCCGCTGACGATGAACAACATCGCCGCGGCCTTCAACCAGCTGGACGGCAGCGACCGGGCCGACACGGGGATGGTCTTCATCACCTCCGACCCGGCCCGCGACACCGGCAGCGTGCTCCGCGGCTACCTGGACCGCTACAACAGCAGCTTCGTGGGGCTGACCGGCTCGCTCGCCGCGATCACCAAGGTCGCGACGCCCTTCCACATCTACATCAGCAGCGGCAAGCTGCTGCCGAGCGGCGGCCGGGACCTCGGCGGCCACACCACCCTCGTCCTCGGCATGGAGGACGGCAAGGCCGTGGCGCTGTGGAAGCAGGGCACCACCGCCAACCAGTTCGCGTCCGACATCCACACCCTGCTCAGCGAGGACTGACGTGTCCGTACTCTCCATCCCCAGCCCGTCCGAGGGCGTGTGGCACATCGGTGCCTTCCCGGTCCGCGGGTACGCGCTGTGCATCATCGCGGGCATCGTCGCCGCGATCTGGATCGCCGAGCGGCGCTGGAAGGCCCGGGGCGGCACCTACGGCGACGTCCAGGACATCGCCATCTGGGCCGTCCCCTTCGGCCTGGTCGGCGGCCGGCTCTACCACGTGGCCACCGACTGGGAGAAGTACTTCGGCGACGGCAAGAACCCCGTCACCGCGCTCTACGTCTGGCGCGGCGGCCTCGGCATCTGGGGTGCGGTGCTGCTGGGCGCCCTGGGCGCCTACATCGGCTGCCGCCGCAAGGGCATCCGCTTCGCCGCCATGGCGGACACGATCGCGCCGGCCCTCCTGGTCGCCCAGGCGATCGGCCGCTGGGGCAACTGGTTCAACCAGGAGCTCTACGGCCGGCCGACGACGCTGCCCTGGGGCCTGCAGATCGACTCGAACCACTGGCCGCAGAACTGTGATCACCCTTACAACGGGCTGGCCTGCAGCTTCGCTCCCGGCACCCTGTTCCACCCCACCTTCCTCTACGAGTGCCTGTGGAACCTCGCCGGCTTCGCGCTGCTGCTCTGGCTGGAGCGGAAGTTCCGGTTCGGGTGGGGTCGCACCATGGCGACGTACGTGATGATCTACACCGTCGGGCGGTTCTGGATCGAATATCTGCGGATCGACGACGTCCAGCTCGAACATGTTCTCGGGCTGCGGTTCAACGACTGGATCTCGATCCTGTGCTTCGTGGGCGGGGCCACCTACTTCTGGATCTCCCGGAAGAGGCACCCCGGGACCGGCCCGGTGCCGTACGTCGAGGGCAGGGAGCCTGCCGAGGCGCCGACTGACGCCGCTGCCGAGGCGGTCCCCGGGGAGTCCACCGGCGAATAGCGGCGCGCGCGGGCACGTTTCACGGTGGTAACCTGACCTTTCCGCCGCGTGGGCCAATGCTGTCCCCTGCGCCCCACCTTCTTCTGTCCCGGTCGTGCAATGACGCCGGAACCAGGCAGGAGACGAGTCGACGGGAGAACTCTGGTGCCCTACCAGCACTCGTTCCCACCGCCGGAGGGTCTTTACGACCCGCGCCACGAGAAGGACGCCTGTGGCGTCGCTTTCGTCGCGACCCTCACCGGAGAGGCCAGCCACGACATCGTGGCCAAGGCATTGACCGCCCTGCGCAACCTGGACCACCGGGGTGCTGCCGGTGCCGAGCCCAACTCGGGCGACGGCGCGGGCATCCTGATCCAGGTGCCGGACGCGTTCCTCCGAGCGGTCGCCGGTTTCGAGCTTCCCGCGCCCGGCAGCTACGCCGTCGGCACGGCCTTCCTCCCGGGTGACGAGGAGCAGGTCGCCAAGACCCGCCAGCGCATCGAGGAGATCGCGGTCGAGGAGGGCCTCGCGGTCATCGGCTGGCGCGACGTGCCGGTCAACCCCGACATCCTCGGCGTCATGGCGCGCGACGTCATGCCGACGTTCTCGCAGCTCTTCGTGCAGGGTGCCGGTCAGCGGATCACGGGCATGGCCCTGGAGCGGCTGGCCTTCTGCCTGCGCAAGCGCGCCGAGCACGAGACCGACGTCTACTTCCCGTCGCTGTCCTCGCGGACCCTCGGCTACAAGGGCATGCTCACCACCGAGCAGCTTGACGAGTTCTTCCCCGACCTGCGCGACGAGCGGATCGCCTCGGCCATCGGCGTCGTGCACTCGCGGTTCTCGACCAACACCTTCCCGAGCTGGCCGCTGGCGCACCCGTTCCGGTTCATCGCGCACAACGGCGAGATCAACACCGTCATGGGCAACCGCAACTGGATGCGGGCCCGCGAGGCGCTCCTGTCCTCCGACGTGATCCCGGGCGACCTGGAGCGGCTGTTCCCGATCTGCACCCCCGGTGCGAGCGACTCGGCCTCCTTCGACGAGGTCCTCGAGCTGCTGCACCTCAGCGGCCGCTCGCTGCCGCACTCGGTGCTGATGATGATCCCCGAGGCGTGGGAGAACCACACCGAGATGGACCAGCTGAAGCGGGACTTCTACCGCTTCCACGCCGCCATGATGGAGCCGTGGGACGGCCCCGCCTCGGTGGTGTTCACCGACGGCACCCAGATCGGCGCGGTCCTGGACCGCAACGGCCTGCGCCCGTCGCGCTTCTGGGTCACCGACGACGGCCTGGTCGTGATGGCCTCCGAGGCCGGCGTGCTCGACGACATCGACCCCGCCAAGGTGGTCCGCAAGGGCCGTCTGCAGCCGGGCCGGATGTTCCTGGTCGACACCGAGGAGCACCGCATCGTCGAGGACGACGAGATCAAGTCCGCGCTCGCGGCCGAGCACCCCTACGGGGAGTGGCTGCACGCCGGCATCGTCCACCTCGACGACATCCCCGAGCGTGAGCACATCGTGCACACCCACGCCTCGGTCACGCGCCGCCAGCAGATCTTCGGCTACACCGAGGAGGAGCTGCGCGTCATCCTCAGCCCGATGGCGAACACCGGGGGTGAGGCCCTCGGCTCGATGGGCACCGACTCGCCGATCGCCGCGCTGAGCGACAAGCCGCGCCTGCTCTTCGACTACTTCGCGCAGCTGTTCGCGCAGGTCACCAACCCGCCGCTGGACGCCATCCGCGAGGAGCTCGTCACCTCGCTCAACGGCACCATCGGCCCGGAGTCGAACCTGCTCGAGCCGACGCCGGCGTCCTGTCGCCAGATCGTGGTGCCGTTCCCGGTCATCTCCAACGACGACCTGACCAAGGTCCGCCACATCAACCGTGACGGCGACATGCCCGGCTTCGTCACCCACGTCTCGCGCGGTCTGTACGACGTCGAGGGCGGCGGCGCCGCGATGGCGGCCCGGATCGACGAGATCTGTGCCGAGGTCAGCCAGGCGATCGCCGAGGGCGCCCGCATCATCGTGCTGTCCGACCGGCACTCCACCGCCGAGCTCGCGCCGATCCCGTCGCTGCTGCTCACCGGCGCGGTGCACCACCACCTGGTCCGGGAGAAGACCCGCACCCAGGTCGGCCTGCTGGTCGAGGCCGGTGACGTCCGCGAGGTCCACCACGTCGCCCTGCTCATCGGGTACGGCGCTGCCGCGGTCAACCCGTACCTCGCCATGGAGACCGTCGAGGACCTGGCGCGCGAGGGCTACTTCGTCAAGACCGACCCCGAGCTCGCCGTCAAGAACCTGATCAAGGCGCTCGGCAAGGGCGTCGTGAAGGTGATGTCGAAGATCGGCGTGAGCACCGTGGCGTCGTACACGGGTGCGCAGATCTTCGAGGCGCTGGGCCTGTCCCAGCAGGTCGTGGACAAGTACTTCACGGGCACCACCTCCAAGCTCGGGGGCATCGACCTCGACGACATCGCCAAGGAGGTCGCGGCCCGGCACGCGATGGCCTACCCGAAGGACGGCATCGCGCCGGCCCACCGGGAGCTGGTCATCGGTGGCGAGTACCAGTGGCGTCGTGAGGGCGAGCCGCACCTGTTCAACCCGGACACGGTGTTCCGCCTGCAGCACTCCACCCGCACCGGTCGCTACGACATCTTCAAGCAGTACACGAAGCTCGTCGACGACCAGTCCGAGCGGCTGATGACGCTGCGCGGCCTGTTCAAGTTCAAGGACGCAGCCGCGTTCGGCCGGACCCCGATCGACATCAGCGAGGTCGAGCCGGTCGAGTCGATCGTCAAGCGGTTCTCCACGGGTGCGATGTCCTACGGCTCCATCTCCAAGGAGGCGCACGAGAACCTCGCGATCGCCATGAACCGGCTGGGCGCCAAGTCCAACACCGGTGAGGGTGGCGAGGACCCCGACCGCCTCTACGACCCCGAGCGTCGCTCGTCGATCAAGCAGGTCGCCTCGGGTCGCTTCGGCGTCACGTCGGAGTACCTGACCAACGCCGACGACATCCAGATCAAGATGGCGCAGGGTGCCAAGCCCGGCGAGGGTGGCCAGCTGCCCGGGAACAAGGTCTACCCGTGGGTGGCCAAGACGCGGCACAGCACGCCCGGCGTGGGCCTGATCTCCCCGCCGCCGCACCACGACATCTACTCGATCGAGGACCTGGCGCAGCTGATCCACGACCTGAAGAACGCCAACCCGGCGGCCCGGGTCCACGTCAAGCTGGTCTCCGAGGTCGGTGTCGGCACGGTCGCCGCGGGTGTCTCCAAGGCGCACGCGGACGTCGTCCTGGTCTCCGGTCACGACGGTGGCACGGGTGCCTCGCCGCTGACCTCGCTGAAGCACGCGGGCGGTCCCTGGGAGCTCGGCCTCGCCGAGACCCAGCAGACCCTGCTGCTCAACGGCCTGCGCGACCGCATCGTGGTGCAGACCGACGGCCAGCTCAAGACCGGTCGTGACGTCGTCATCGCCGCCCTGCTGGGCGCCGAGGAGTTCGGCTTCGCCACCGCTCCGCTCGTGGTGTCGGGCTGCATCCTGATGCGTGTCTGCCACCTCGACACCTGCCCGGTGGGCGTCGCGACGCAGAACCCCGTCCTGCGCGAGCGCTTCAACGGCAAGCCGGAGTTCGTCGTCAACTTCTTCGAGTTCATCGCGGAGGAGGTGCGGGAGATCCTCGCCGAGCTGGGCTTCCGGTCCATCGAGGAGGCCGTCGGCCAGGTCGAGGCGCTCGACACCCTCGACGCGATCAACCACTGGAAGGCAGCGGGTCTCGACCTGTCCCCGATCCTGCACAAGGTCGAGGTCGCCGACACCCACTTCCCGGACCAGGCGGTGCGCAACACCGGCGTACAGGACCACGGTCTGGAGAAGTCGCTCGACGTCACCCAGCTGGTGCCCCTGGCGAAGGCCGCGATCGAGCACGGCGAGCCCGTGCGCGCGCAGCTCCCGATCCGCAACGTCAACCGCACCGTCGGCACGATCCTCGGTCACGAGGTCACCAAGAAGTACGGCGGCGCCGGGCTTCCCGACGGCACGATCGACATCACCTTCACCGGATCGGCCGGCAACTCGTTCGGCGCCTTCCTGCCCCGCGGCATCACGCTGCGGATCGAGGGCGACGCCAACGATTACGTCGGCAAGGGCCTCTCCGGCGGCCGGATCGCGATCCGTCCCGACCGGGCCTCGACGTTCAAGGCCGACGAGCACATCATCGCGGGCAACACCATCGCGTACGGCGCGACCTCGGGCGAGATGTTCGTCCGCGGCGGCGTGGGCGAGCGGTGCTGCGTGCGCAACTCGGGCGCCACGATCGTCACCGAGGGCGTGGGGGACCACGGCTGCGAGTACATGACCGGTGGCCGGGTCGCGGTCCTGGGCAAGACCGGGCGCAACTTCGCGGCCGGCATGTCCGGCGGTATCGCCTGGGTCCTGGACCTCAAGGAGGGCCGGGTCAACAAGGAGCTCGTCGAGCTGCGCGCGGTTCCGGCCGAGCACACCGAGGAGCTCAAGTCCCTCGTGACCCGGCACTTCGAGGAGACCGCTTCCGCGGTCGCCGAGGAGCTGCTGGCCGACTGGGACGCCGCGCTGGCCCGCTTCACCGAGGTCATGCCGCGCGACTACCGCATCGTTCTCGAGACGACGGCCGCCGCCGAGGCCGAGGGCCTCGACGAGGCCGCCATCGCGAACCGGATCATGGAGGTGCTTCATGGCTGACCCGAAGGGCTTCCTCAAGGCGGGCCGCCAGGTCGCGACCCGTCGCCCCGTCGAGGAGCGGGTCAACGACTGGAACGAGGTCTACCCCGACGGTGGCATCGGCCGCACCCTGCTGCCGATCATCACCACGCAGGCCGGCCGCTGCATGGACTGCGGCATCCCGTTCTGCCACCAGGGCTGCCCGCTGGGCAACATCATCCCGGAGTGGAACGACCTGGTCTGGCGCAACGACTGGGAGGCCGCCATCGAGCGGCTGCACGCGACCAACAACTTCCCGGAGTTCACCGGTCGCCTCTGCCCCGCTCCCTGCGAGACCGCCTGCGTGCTCGGCATCAACCAGGACCCGGTGACGATCAAGAACATCGAGGTCTCGATCATCGACAAGGCCTGGGACCAGGGCAACGTCAAGCCGCAGCCGCCGGAGTGGCTGTCGGGCAAGACGGTGGCCGTGATCGGTTCCGGCCCGGCGGGTCTCGCCGCCGCGCAGCAGCTGACCCGCTCGGGTCACACCGTCGCGGTGTACGAGCGCGCCGACCAGGCCGGCGGCCTGCTGCGCTACGGCATCCCCGAGTTCAAGATGGAGAAGTCGCAGGTCGACCGCCGTCTGGACCAGATGAAGCGCGAGGGCACGGTCTTCCGCACCGGCGTCGAGGTGGGCCAGGGCGACCTGACCGCCGACGCGCTCCGGGACCGGTACGACGCCGTGGTGCTCGCCATCGGCTCGACCGTCGCGCGGGACCTCCCGGCCCCGGGCCGGGAGCTCGGCGGCATCCACCAGGCGATGGAGTTCCTGCCGCAGGCCAACCGGGTCGCGCGGGGCGAGACCGTCGAGGACCAGATCCTCGCCACGGACAAGCACGTCGTGATCATCGGTGGCGGTGACACGGGTGCCGACTGCCTCGGCACCTCGATCCGCCAGGGCGCGA
>DATFHM010000022.1:0-3138 GCA_035248385.1 Nocardioides sp.
CCTCGCGCACCTCGGTGACCCGGGCCTTGACGTCGAAGAGCGCGCCGCGCAGCGTCGGTCCGCGGAACTGCAGGGCCAGCGCGACCACCCGAGCCCCGGGCAGCCACTCGCGCAGCATCCGGTGGGCGTAGGACCACTGCAACCGGCCCATCGCGATGGCACCGGGGTAGCCGGCCCTGCGACCCTCGTCGTCGTCCATGTGGATCGGGACGAACTCGTCGTTGACGGCCGCGAAGCGGTTCCACTCGGGGTATCCGGTGCGGCGCGGACCGGCTGCGATCACGTCGCCGACCCGCACCTCAATTCTGGCGCTCATCGTGGCTCCTCCTCCGGGTCAGTAGCGAATCGAGGTGTCGTGGCCGAGCTTGACGCGAGCGCCGTCCTGGTTGGTCCACTCCACCTCGGTGACCGTGACCAGCATCGGCCCCATCCGTCCGGCCTTCTCGCGGTAGGAGTGCAGGCGGGTCTCGGAGCGGATCACGTCGCCCGCGCGTATCGGGGCGCCGTAGACGACCTCGCTGCCTCCGTTGATCTGGTGGCGCAGTCCGGGGCCGGCGATGCCGATCGCCTTCTCCAGCCGGTCGGTGTCGCGCTGTAACGGCGCCACCGCGGGCACCATCCGGTCGGCCACGATCCAGGCGAAGGGATTGAACTCCTCGGGCGCCACGAGCAGGCCGCCGCCGGGGACGACGAAGCACGCCGGCGGCGGATCGGGGTAGTAGACGGCGATCGCCCACCGCCGGATGTCGGAGGCGGCGACGGGGAACGACACCCGCCAGTCGGCCACGGCGCCCAGCGAGGCCCGCATCTGCTCGGTGATCAGGCTCATCGGTCGCGGTGGTCGCGCTGCCCGGCGACCGTGGGGTGGGCATAGGGGTGCACGACCCTCGTGGCCGGCGGCTGCTCGGCGCGCAGTGCCGCCGTCGCGCGACGGTACGCCTCGACGACGCGGTCCTCCTCCGCGTAGTCGAAGCGGTCGGCCAGCGCATCGGCAGCCCCCTCGACCGGCGGATGCTCGACGTACCAGCGCACCGTCTCGGTCAACGCCACCACGGCCGGCTTCGGCTCGACGTAGCCCAGCAGATCCGCGGCCTTGTGCACGTCGACCAGCAGATGATCGTCGTGGGAGAGCGGGTAGAGACCACGGCCGGGGCCCGCCAGGTCGAAAGGCAGCGAGACGGGGTGCAGCGCACCTCCGGCCGCCGCCGCGCAGATCTCGACCCACTGACGCATCGAGAACTGGTCGCGGTCGCCGATGTTGAAGATCTCACCGGCAGCGGCGTCCGGCCGGTCGACGGCCGCAAGTAGGTAGGCCGCGGCGTTCACCGCGGCACAGCGCATCGTGACGGTAAGTCCGTTGTCGGCCAAAATGATTCGGTCACGGCCGTCGAGGACCCGCCGGGCCACCGACCACTCCCGCGGGTAGACCTGGCGCGGTCCGTAGATCGAGGGATAGCGGAAGATCGAGGCGGAGAAGGCAGCGTGCTGGTGCAAATCGAGCACGTGCTGCTCCGCCGCGCGGATCTTTCGGGAGAACGCCTCGCCGCCGCCCTCCGTCGCGATGTCCTCGGGGCGCGTCGCCCGTCCGACGTCGGCGGCGTCCTCCCGGGCCTGGACCGGCATCCCTTGTGGTGCAAGACGTCCCGGCTCGTGGTAGCCGGCGTAGGCGGGCAGCCCACTGACGGCGACCAGGGATCCGCAGTGCCCCGCGACGGCGTCGGCCACCACCCGGAGCCGGCCGTACGCGGCGACCACGACGTCGTACGAGCGCCCGGCGAGCGCCTCGTCCAGCGACTCACGGAAGTGCGGGTCGGCGTGGATGTGCTCGTACGCATCCAGCTCCGGCAGCTCGTGCGTGCCACGGTGCAAGAGGGTGACCGCGTAGCCACGCTCGGCGAGCCCGGCGGCCACGTGCGGGCCGGTCGGACCGCTGCCGCCGACCAGCAGCGCTCTGGGTTGACTCATGCGGCGATCCCTTCGTCGGTCGGCGGCGCCGTGTCGTTCCCTCGGTAGCCGGCTTCAGCCGGCGTGCTCCTGCTTCTTCTTCTCCACGTTGATGCTCGGGTCGATCAGACCCTCGTTCATCGCCTTGATGAGCAGCGCGACGTGCTGGGAGAAGAACCGCGCCAGGCGCAGGCCGTTGGCCATGAACCAGAGCTTCTGGTGGCCGGAGTGACGCAGCGTCGTCCGGAGCTCGCCGCGGTCGTCGACGTTCCAGACCGTTGCCAGCGCGTCTGCCACCTCGTCCCCGACGATCGGGCGTGCCACCTCGCGCATGTTGCGGAAGCCGGTGCAGAAGACGACCACGTCGGCGGCCTCCTCGGTTCCGTCGCGGTAGACCACGCCGTTCGCGGTGAACCGCTCGATCTCGCCCGGCTGGATCCGGATCTCGCCGTTGATGATCAGCGCGCAGTTGCCCTTGTCGATGTAGACCGCACCGCCGCCGCGCGTGGTCAGGTAGGTCTGACCTGCGTCACCCGGTCCGAGGGTGGTGCGGAAACCCGCCGCCTCCAGACCGGCCAGCATCTCGGCGTCGAGTTCGGCGATCCTGCGGGTCACGACCGGCGCCAGCCCGGTGCTGAGCGCGAGCGGGTTCGCGCTGGCGAGGAGGTCGGCGGTGCTGGACTCCGGACCGTTCTCGCCGTAGTAGGTGCCGAAGATATTCTTCAGGCCGTGCCGCTGGGAGAAGACCAGAACGGGACTGCGCTGGACCATCGTGATCGAGGCGGCCTCGTGCTCGTAGGCGTCCTGGGCGATGTCGTGTGCGCTCGCGCCGGCTCCGACCACCACGACCTTCTTGCCCCGCAGTGCCTCGCCGCCCAGGTGCGTGCTGGAGTGAACGACGGTTCCGGTGAACTTCTCCATGCCCTCAACCACGGGCTGGTGTGCGATCGTCTCGCGGCCGGTGGCGAAGACCAGGTGCTGCGGGTGAAGGGTGCGCCGCTCGCCGCCGTGGTCGAGCTCGACGGTCCAGTGTCCCTGCGCCTCGTCGTACGTGGCGCTGTGGACGTTCGTGCTGGTCCACAGGTCGAGGTCCATCAGGGTGACGTAGGACTCCATCCAGTCGGCGAGCTTCTCCTTCGGGGTGAAGAGCGGCCAGGTGCTCGGATAGGGCAGGTAGGGGAACTGGGTCGCCCA
>DATFHM010000023.1:0-10873 GCA_035248385.1 Nocardioides sp.
GAGAACGTCGAGGAGGCCGTCCACGACATCAAGTCGAAGATGAAGCGCCTCGAGGACGCCTACATGGAGATGGGCGACCCCGACGCCGACCAGGACGCCCTGATGGCCGAGACCGGTGAGCTGCAGACCTACCTGGACAACGCCAACGCCTGGGACATCGACAGCCGCCTCGAGCAGGCGATGGACGCCCTGCGCTGCCCGCCGTCCGACGCCCTGGTCGACAACCTGTCCGGTGGTGAGCGCCGCCGGGTCGCGCTGTGCAAGCTGCTGCTCCAGCAGCCCGACCTGCTGCTCCTCGACGAGCCCACCAACCACCTCGACGCCGAGTCGGTCCAGTGGCTGGAGGGCCACCTCAAGAGCTACCCGGGCGCCGTCCTGGCCGTCACCCACGACCGGTACTTCCTCGACAACGTCGCCGAGTGGATCGCCGAGGTCGACCGCGGCCAGATCCACGGCTACGAGGGCAACTACTCCACCTACCTGGAGACCAAGAAGGAGCGCCTCAAGATCGAGGGGCAGAAGGACGCCAAGCGCGCCAAGATGCTCGAGAAGGAGCTGGAGTGGGTCCGCTCCAACGCCAAGGCGCGGCAGACCAAGTCCAAGTCGCGTCTGGCCCGCTACGAGGAGCTCGCGGCGGAGGCGGACAAGGCCCGCAAGGTCGACACCGCCGACATCAACATCCCGCCGGGCCCGCGGCTCGGTGACATCGTCCTCGAGGCGCACGACCTGACCAAGGCCTTCGAGGGCCGCACGCTGTGGAACGACATCAGCTTCACCCTGCCCCGCGCGGGCATCGTGGGCGTCGTCGGCCCGAACGGCGTCGGCAAGACCACGCTGTTCCGGATGATCACCGGCGGCGAGTCGCCCGACTCCGGCGAGCTGAAGGTCGGCACCACGGTGAAGATCTCGTACGTCGACCAGAGCCGCGGCGGCATCGACCCCAACAAGAACGTCTGGGAGGTCGTGTCCGACGGGCTCGACTTCATCAAGGTCGCCAACTTCGAGATGAACTCGCGCGCCTACGTGGCGTCGTTCGGCTTCAAGGGACCCGACCAGCAGAAGAAGGCCGGCGTCCTGTCCGGTGGTGAGCGCAACCGCCTCAACCTGGCGCTGACCCTCAAGCAGGGCGGCAACATGCTGCTGCTCGACGAGCCCACCAACGACCTGGACGTCGAGACGCTGTCCTCCCTCGAGGACGCGCTGCTCGACTTCCCGGGCTGCGCCGTGGTCACCTCCCACGACCGCTGGTTCCTCGACCGGATCGCCACCCACATCCTCGCCTGGGAGGGCGACGACGAGGACGGCGGCAAGTGGTTCTGGTTCGAGGGCAACTTCGCCTCGTACGAGGAGAACAAGGTCGAGCGCCTCGGTGCCGACGCGGCCCGCCCGCACCGGGTCACCCACCGCCGCCTCACCCGCGACTGACCCGACCTACTGGTCGCGGATCTCCAGCTCGGGGTGGTCCGCGATCAGGTGGTCGGAGACCGCGCCGAAGACCCGCTGGACCGCTTCGAGGTCGGCGGGCTCGGCGAGGTCCACGAGGTAGCGGCGTACGCCCTCGACGTGGACGGGCGCGGCCTCGCGCAGCTTGTCCCAGCCCTTCTCGGTGAGCCGCGCGACGACGCCGCGCCGGTCCTCGTCGAAGCTGCAGCGGCTGACGAGGCCGTCGGCCTCCATCCGCTTGACGGTGTGGGTCAGCCGGCTCCGGCTGTGCGCCAGGGAGTCGGCGAGCTGGGCCATGCGCAGGTGGCCGTCGTTCTCGGAGAGGCGGACCATCACCTCGTACTCGACCAGCGACATGTCGAAGACCTTCTGCAGGTCGCGATCGAGGCGGTCGCGCAGCAGCGTGGTGCCGAGCATGTAGGCCCGCCAGGCGCGCTGCTGCTCCGCGTCGAGCCAGCGCGGTTCCCGGACGGTCGCACAGGCGATGTCGTCCGGGTCCACGCCGGCCGCGTCGATCTGCTCGGGCCTCACGTCCACCCGGGCAGTCTAGAGATCGATCAGCTCAGCCGCTCCAGGATCATGGCCATGCCCTGGCCGCCGCCCACGCACATGGTGATGAGGCCGGTCGACTTGTCGTGCCAGTCCAGGCTGTTGATCATCGTGTTCTGCAGCCGGGCTCCGGTCATGCCGAACGGGTGGCCGACGGCGATCGCGCCGCCGTTGACGTTCAGCTTCTCGATCGGGATGCCCAGGTCCTCCGCGGACGGCAGCACCTGCGCCGCGAACGCCTCGTTGATCTCGGCGAGGTCGATGTCGTCGATGGTCATGCCGGCGTTCTTCAGCGCGCGACGGCTGGCCTCCACCGGGCCGAGGCCCATGATCTCGGGGGAGAGGCCGCTGACGCCGGTCGACACGATCCGGGCGAGCGGCGTGAGGCCGAGCTCGGCCGCCTTGGTGTCGGACATGATCACCACCGCCGCGGCGCCGTCGTTGAGCGGGCAGCAGTTGCCGGCGTTGACGACGCCGTCGGGGCGGAAGACCGGCTTGAGCTGGGAGATCGACTCGTACGTGACGCCGGCCCGCGGGCCGTCGTCGGCGCTCACCACGGTGCCGTCCGCGAGCGTGACCGGGGTGATCTCGCGCTCCCAGAAGCCATCGGCGATCGCCTTCTCGGCGAGGTTCTGCGAGCGGACGCCGAACCGGTCGAGGTCCTCGCGCTTGAGCCCCCGCATGCGGGCGACGTTCTCCGCGGTCTGGCCCATCGCGATGTAGATGTCGGGGAGCAGGCCGTCCTCGCGCGGGTCGTGCCAGTCCTGGCCGCCGGCGGCGTAGCCCTCGGTGCGCGCCTGGGCGTCGGCGAACAGCGGGTTCTTGGTGTTCGGGATGTGGTCCGAGGTGCCGAACTGGTAGCGCGAGACGGTCTCGACTCCGGCGGAGATGAAGACGTCGCCCTCGCCCGCCTTGATCGCGTGGAAGGCCATCCGGGAGGTCTGCACCGACGAGGAGCAGTAGCGGGTGATCGTGGCGCCCGGGATCTCGTAGCCCATCAGCGTGGTGACGATCCGCGCCATGTTGTTGCCGGCCTCGCCGCCCGGCAGGCCGCAGCCTAGGTAGAAGTCGTCGACGTCGTTGGGGTCCAGCGCCGGGATCTTCTCCAGGGCGGCCTGGGCGATGAACGCCGTCAGGTCGTCGGGCCGGAAGTCCTTCAACGAGCCCTTGTTGGCCCGGCCGATCGGCGTACGGGCGGCGGAGACGATGACTGCTTCGGGCATGCGGAACTCCCCAGGTGGGTCGGGTGCGGGTCGGCCAGAGCCTACCGGCCGCAACTGGAACACGTTCTACTTATCCCACTGAGCAGACCGCGCGCGGCTGTCTGCGAGCATGATCCGCGTGCGTCACCGCTCCTCCTGTCCGCTGCGCTGGGCGGACCTCGACCTGCTCGGGCACGTCAACAACGTCCGGTACGCCGACTACCTGCGCGTCGGCCGTGACGACCTGCTGCGGGCCTCGGGCATCGACCCGGACCCCACCTCCCTTCCCGTACGCCGCCACGAGCTGACCTTCCTTGCTCCGCTGATGTTCAGCCGCGAGCCCGTCGTGGTCGAGTCGTGGTTCGCCGACCGGTCCGAGCGGGGCGCGGTCGTCGAGCACGAGATCCTCGGCGGCGGGTCGGACCCGGTGGTGCACCTGCGGGCACGGACGTTCCTCGGCGACGCGGCGCCGGGCTCGGCCCCGGTCGTGGTGCGCTCGGCCGCCGACCGGCACTACGCCCTCCAGGTGCGCGCCGGCGACCTGGACGTGACGGGCGCCGCCAGCGACGTGGCGTTCGTGGAGTTCTTCCAGGAGGCGCGGATCGGGTTCTTCGACCGGATCATGCGCGACGGGCTGGAGCGCGGGAAGGTGCGGTGGGTGGTGGCCCAGACCGACATCGACTACCTGCGTCCGGTGCTGAACCGGCCGGCGGCGTACGACTGCTTCACGCGGCTCGCGCGGGTGGGCAACAAGTCGCTCACCGTCGAGTCGGTGATCCGCGACGAGACCGGCGCCGACCACGCGACGGCGCGTGTCGTGCTCGTCGTCTTCGACCCGGTGGCCAACCGGTCGGTCGAGCCGCCCCCGGGCTACCGGGCGCTGTTGGAGACCTTCGTCGCCCCGAGCTGACCGCGCAGCTTCTTCAGGCCTCGGTGTCGCGCCACGCGCACGGCCACCGCGCTGATGCCGAGTGCCTCTGATGTGGCGGCGGCGTCCAGCTCGAGCACCTCCATGCAGGTCAGGACGTCGCGTTCCCGGTCCGGGAGGCCGGCGAGGGTGCGGCGCACCCAGTCGCTCTCGGCCAGCAGGACCTCCGGGCCGGGGACGAGGCCGTCGGCCACCGGCTGGGC
Organism: Nocardioides sp.; assembly: GCA_035248385.1. Taxonomy (GTDB): domain Bacteria; phylum Actinomycetota; class Actinomycetes; order Propionibacteriales; family Nocardioidaceae; genus Nocardioides. The sequence goes on from DATFHM010000023.1 coordinate 4,326, forward strand.
GGCGTCGGACGCGGCGCGTCGGGCGTCGCGGCGCCGCGTGTTCAGGCCGAAGTTCCGCGCGATGCCGAAGAGCCAGCCGGCGAAGTCGTCGCTGGTGCCGGTGAAGTCGGCGACCTTCTCGGCCGCCACCAGCCAGGCGGCCGCAGCGATGTCGTCGGGAGCGTCCCCGATGCCGGTGCTGCGCGACTCCAGCCAGACGAGCAGACGGCCCGCGTGGGCTCGGTAGAGCGCACGCCAGGCATCAGGGTCACCGGCCTTCGCGGCGGCGACGATCGCGTCGTCGTCGTGCACCTGGCGTGATCCGCTCCTGTCCCCGAGTCCGTGGGTGGATCTGGCAGCGGGAGTCTACGCCGCGCGCAGGGCGGGTCAGCCGATGTGTCGCGGCTCGGGCCGCGCGCCGAGGTGCCGGCCGCGGTTCTTGCCCCAGCCGAAGTGGTGCCCGTCGCCGAACCCCGGCCAGGGCTCGGTCGTGATCGGGCCCGGCCCGGTACCGCGTCGGGGCGCCGAGTGAGTGCCGTGCCGGTGCGCCGCGCTCTTGCTGTGGGCATGGCCCTTCGCGGCACGGCCCGGTTCGTCCGGCAGCCCCGGCGCCGCGGGGCTGCCGGACGAGGAGTCACCGGATTGTGGGGATCCGGTGACTCCTGCCGGCGTGGTCGGGACCATCGGCGCGTGCATGATCTCGCGGTGTCGGAAGGGGGTGTCGACACCGGCCAGAGCACCCGCGGCCCAGGTGGTCGCACCGAGAAGTGCGACCACGACCGCGACGAGCGCTGCGCGCAGTCCTATCAACCACGGTGTCCCCGGTGAGGGCGTCGAGACGACGCTTGCCGCGGCCAGCCGCTCCAGCAGCACGTCGTCGGGATCGAGGGTCGGGATCTCGATCCGGAGCGGGGAGTGCCGGGAGGTGGGGGCCATCGAACTTTCCTCGGTTGAGCGGCCGGGCCCGATGTGGGGTCGGGCCCGGCCAGGGGACGTACTCAGGTGATACCTGTCACGGCCCCGGGCGATTGTTACAGCGGTCGCAGAACTTTTTCGGGAATCTCGTTCCCGCTCCTCGGATCAGCCTGGGGTGTTGACCATGAACGTCGCCGCGTGCGTGACGTACTCCCAGAACCGGGCGTCCTGCTCCGGGGTGAGGCCGGCCTCGTCGAGAGCGGCCCGGAAGTGGGAGAGCCAGCGGTCCCGGGCGGCCAGGTCGACCGCGAACGGGGCGTGCCGCATCCGCAGCCGCGGGTGGCCGCGGCGCTCGGAGTACGTCGTCGGGCCGCCCCAGTACTGCACCAGGAACAGCAGGAACCGCTCCTCGGCCGGACCGAGGTCGGCCTCGGGGTACATCGGCCGGAGGACCTCGTCCTGCGCGACCCCGGCGTAGAACCGGGCCACGATCCCGCGGAAGGTCTCGAAGCCGCCGATCTCCTCGTAGAAGCTGACCTCGCTCACGACGCCATCATCCCTCGGCGGCAGCCGGCTGCCTCGCCCGGTCCTCGCTCTGCCACACGACGCGCTGGGAGAACGGGATCCGGATGCCCTCGTGGTCGAAGCGCGCCTTGATCCGCTGCCGGAGGGTGCGGGCGACCGCCCACTGCTGCAGCGGCGCGGTCTTGACCATGACCCGGACGGTGGCCGCGTCGAGGGTGATCGCCTCGACGCCGGTGACCTCCGGCTCCTCGATGATGATGCCGTTGTAGTCCTCGTCCTCCCACATGTCGTGGGCGACGTCGCGCATGACCTGCTGGACCTTGCCGAGATCGGCGGTCGGGTCGACCTGCACGTCGATGACGGCGCGAGACCAGTTCTGGCTCTGGTTGCCGACCCGGGCGATGGTGCCGTTCGGGACGTACCAGACCGTGCCGTGCACGTCGCGCAGCCGTGTCATCCGCAGGGTGACCGCCTCGATGGTGCCGGAGGCGTCGCCCACGTCCACGACGTCCCCGACGCCGTACTGGTCCTCGATGAAGATGAAGATGCCGGCCAGGAAGTCCTTGACCAGCGACTGGGCACCGAAGCCGAGCGCCAGGCCGATGATGCCGGCGCTGGCGATGATCGGCGCGATGTTGACGCCGATGACGCTCAGGGCCATGGTCCCGATCACCGCGATCACGATCACCGTGATGATGCTGTTGAGCAGGCCGGCCATGGTCGCGGCGCGCTGCTTGCGGCGGGCGGCCACCGGGCTCTCCACGCGTTCGGGGAGCACGCCGCGCTCGGCCCGCCGGGCGATCCGGTCGACCAGGCGCTGCAGCAGCCACCGGATCACCGCTCCGAGCGCGATCAGTCCCAGGATGGCCAACGGGCGTCCGATGACGACGCTGGACCAGCTCGCGAGCTCGGTGCTGCCGGTGACCCGGTAGGTCAGGTCGCACACCATGTGGCCGTCGCAGACGGCCGGGGAGGTCACGTCCAAGGGGAACAACTGCATCCACCCAGTCAACAGGGCCAGGGCGCTGGGCCGAAGTCCGGGGGAGCCGATACCCTGTGACCCGTGATCAGGACCGCCGTACGCCGCTCCGCTGCCGTCATCGCGCTCACCGCCGCGCTCGTCGCCTCCGGCGATGTCGCGTTCGCCGACACCCCGATCCCCGGGGGCGGCTGGCAGAGCAAGCCGAACGTCAACGACCTGCACGCCTGGCTGACCTTCGTCGGCATCCCGGTGTTGGTGCTGCTGGTGATCTCGGCGCTCGTCCTGGCGCCCGCTCTCGCGCGCGGCGAGAAGCTGTTCTACTCCGGCGACGCCGAGCCCGAGGGCCAGTGGCTGGGTGGCCCGCGCAAGGCGGTCGGCGAGCTCGCCGAGCCGGACACCGAGGACTCTGCGGCCGGCGGCGCCGGCGGCACCTGGTGACCTCGTGGCCCACGCACACCTGAGCCACACCGACCAGGCTCGCCTCGACGCGACGATCCGCGCGGCCGAGCAGTCGTGCCGTGCCGAGATCTCGGTCTACCTCGGTGCCGCCGAGGGTGACATCCGCGACTTCGCGACCAGCCTGCACAACACCCTGGTGCTGCCGAGCCGCAGCATCCTGGTGCTGGTCGACCCCGACCGCCGTGCGGTCGAGGTCGTCACCGGCGGCCGCGTGCGCGCGTCGCTGCCCGACGAGAAGGTCGCCGCGATCGTCGCTGAGATGACCAAGGCGTTCGCCGCGGGCGACCTGCTCGGTGGCCTGACCGTCGGCGTCGAGCGCTTCGGCAGGGAAGCCTCCGTCTGAGCGTCCCAACAACTTGAACAAGCAGGAAGGGCCCGCACTCCGAGGAGTGCGGGCCCTTCCTGCGTGACGGGTCAGCGGGCGTCGCGAGCCTGCGCGGCGAGCGAGCGGGCGACGTCGTCGCGGCCCTCGCGGACGTAGCGCACCGCACCCGGGTTGACCGTGTCGGCGTTGGCGGCGAGCCACGCGTCGACCGTGTCGAGCGTCGCCTGGGTGGCGACCAGCCGCGGGAACAGCGCGGTCAGGGCGACGGCGGCCTTGTGGCTGCCGAGGCGGTCCCAGGTCGCGGGGGTGTCGGCGAGGAAGCGCTCGACGTACGGCGCCAGCACCTCCTCCTGACCCGCGCGCCAGAACGACACCGCCACGCTGCGGGCGGTCTCGTTGGGGACCGAGCCGTCGACCATGGCCTGCTCCCAGGCGCGGGCCTTGGCCTCGGCCGTGGGCATCGACGCCCGGGCGGCCGCGGCCTTCTCCTGACCGGTGATGGTCTGGTCGTCGGCGAGCTCCGCATCGATGCGTACGTCGTCGGCACGACCCACCCGGGCCAGGTTGGCCAGCAGCAGCCAGCGCATCTCCTGGTCGACCGCGAGACCCTCGACGACCAGCGAGCCGTCCAGGAGCGCCTCGAGGTCGGCGATGGCGGCCTCGGTGTGCGCGACCGCGGCGTAGGACTGGGCGAAGGTCAGCTGGTGGTCCGAGCCGGGGGCGGCCGCGAGCAGCAGCTCCTTGAGACCCGCCTCCCAGCGGTCGCGCAGCGCGTCGCGACGGGCCGGGTCGCTGTAGACGCTGACCGACTGGGCGGCGTACGTCGGGATCCGGCTCAGGCCCCACGAGTCGGTCTCGGAGGCGATGTTGCCGAGCACCAGCTCGACGAAGTCGGTCGCCGCCATCTCGGCGTCGCGGGTCATGTCCCACGCCGCGCCCCAGACCAGGGCCCGGGCCAGCGAGTCCTCGATCGCGGCGAGGTCGGCGATCGCGGTCGCCAGCGACCGCTCGTCGAGCCGGATCTTGGCGAAGGCCAGGTCGCCGTCGTTGAGCAGCAGCAGGTCCGGCTGCCGGTGACCGACCAGGTCGGAGATCTCGGTGCGCGCGCCGACCACGTCGACCTCGACGTACGACGTGCGCACCAGCCGGCCGGAGTCGTCCTTGTCGTAGCAACCGATGCCGAGGCGGTGCCGGCGCAGCGTCGGGTAGGCCTCGGGCGCGGTCTGCTCGACGGCGAAGGAGGCGTAGGTGCCGTCGGCGGCGACCTCGAACGCGGGGGCGAGGGTGTTGGTGCCCGCGGTCTGCAGCCACTCCTGCGCCCAGCTGGTCAGCTCGCGGCCCGATGCCGCCTCGAGGGCGGTCAGCAGGTCGTCGAAGGTGGTGTTGCCGAAGGCGTGGTCGCGGAAGTACTGACCGAGGCCCTTGAGGAAGGGCTCCAGGCCGACCCAGGCGACCAGCTGCTTGAGCACCGACGCGCCCTTGGCGTAGGTGATCATGTCGAAGTTCACCTCGACCGCGTGCAGGTCGACCATGTCGGCCGCGATCGGGTGCGTGCTCGGCAGGGCGTCGGCGCGGTAGCCGGTCTGCTTGCGCGCGTTGGTGAAGCCGGTCCAGGCGTCGTCGTACGACGTCGCGAGCGCCTCGGCGTGGTAGCAGGCCCACTCGGCGAACGACTCGTTGAGCCACAGGTCGTCCCACCACTTCATGGTCACGAGGTCGCCGAACCACATGTGGGCCATCTCGTGCAGGATCACCGACGCGCGGAACTCGTAGAACGAGCGCGGCTGCCGGGAGCGGGGGAGGTATTCGTCGCGCAGCGTCACCGCGCCGGCGTTCTCCATCGCGCCGGCGTTGAACTCAGGGACGTACAGCTGGTCGTACTTGCCGAACGGGTAGGGCACGCCGAACTGGGCCTCGAAGAACTCGAAGCCCTGCTTGGTCAGCGTGACGACCTCCTCGCGGTCGCGGTCCAGCTCGGCCTTGAGCGACTGCCGGCTGAAGTGACCGAGCGGGATGGTGCCGTTGGGGCCGACGTACTCGTCGCGGACCTCGTAGTAGGGCCCGGCCACGATCGCGGTGACGTAGGTGGACAGCCGGTGGGTGGGCGCGAACGACCACGTGGCGAAGCCCTCGCGCAGTGGCGCGGGCTCGGGGGTGGGCGCGTTCGACACGACCAGCCACTCGGCGGGTGCGTGGACGGTGAAGGTGAACGGCGCCTTGAGGTCGGGCTGCTCGAAGGTCGTGTAGACGCGGCGGGCGTCGGGGACCTCGAACTGCGAGTAGAGGTAGACCTTGCCGTCGGCCGGGTCCACGAAGTGGTGGAGGCCCTCACCGGTGTGGGAGTAGGCGCAGTCGGCCTTGACGACGAGCACGTTCTCGGCCTGCAGGTCGGGCAGCTCGATCCGGCTGTCGACGTACGCCGTCGCGGGGTCGAGCGCGGTGCCGTTGAGCGTGATCTCGTGGATCGTCGCGTCGACCAGGTCGGCGAAGGTGGCCGATCCGGGCTGGCGGCAGGTGAAGGTCAGGGTGGTCGTCGACCCGAAGGTCGCCGCGCCCTCCTCGGTGGCGCCGGAGAGGTCGAGGTCGATCACGTAGGACGTCACGTCGACGAGGGCGGCGCGGGTAGCCGCCTCGTCGCGGGTGAGGTTGGTGCCAGGCATGGCAGCAATCCTTGCATCCGCAGGAAGTTGTCGGACAATCGGAACGACGGGCGCGAACTACAACGCTGTCATTCACATTCGTCAACGCGACACGCCGGTGACAGGAGAGATTTTCGGGGTTTTTGTTGCGTTCTGGGGCTGTTGTGCCCGATGGTGTTCGGCATGCGCACACCAGGCCGGGCCGCGCGCTGGGGGACCACCACTGCCGCCAGCGCGATGTTGGCGTCGTACCTCGTCCTCGCCGGACCGTCGTCCGCACCCGTCCGGGAGCCGTTCGTCCCATCGGCCGGCACCACCTACCTCTGCAGCGGTTATGCCGCGTGTGTTTCGGCCGGCTACTCCGACGCCGGCTACGGCGCCGCGAACGGCACGATGTACTGGCGGATGTACTCCGGCCACAACTGCACCAACTACGCCGCCTACCGGATGATCAAGGCCGGCATGTCGACCGAGCGACCGTGGGACGGCTCCGGCATGGCCTACAACTGGGGCCACGCCAAGTCCGGCATCACCGACGGCCGGCCGGCCGTCGGTGCGGTCGCGTGGTGGGACCGCTACGACAACGGCATCGGCTCCAGCGGTCACGTCGCCTACGTGGAGCGGGTCGTGTCGGCCGACGAGATCGTCATCAGCGAGGACTCGTGGAGCGGTGACTTCCACTGGCGCACGATCACCCGCGACAGCGGCCGTTGGCCGAGCGGCT
>DATFHM010000024.1:0-6452 GCA_035248385.1 Nocardioides sp.
CTCCCCCGCGTTCGAGCCGGCGGTGAGCGCACCGATCTCCACGCCGGGGTGGCCGAGCAGCAGCCGGAGCACCTCGCCCCCGGCGTACCCACTGGCGCCGGCGACGGCGACCTTGACCTTGTCCATATGCATGATCATACATGGTCATGCATGTCCCTGCATCAGGGTTGGTCGGTGAGGCGCTCCCCGAACAGACCGTTCGTCGCACGGGCGAGGCGATCGGAGAGCATCGGCTCCAGGGTGGTCGCGTACGTGTCCGACAGGTGGGTGCCCGATCGGTAGACCAGCACGTTCCCGATCACCGGCGGGCACAGCGTGTGGTCGGGGCAGATGAAGTCGGTGAGGTCGACAGGATGCACCTGCGGCAGCCGGGCGGCGGCGGCGTACTGGGCGGGCGCACCGGAGACGGCGAGGCCGTCCTTCAGCCGGTAGGTGCAGGCCTGGAGGTCGTGGAGGTGGGCCTGGACGCACTCCGGCATCTCACCGCCGACCCGCGCCGGCGTGTCGACCAGCGGAACCACCACGGCGCCGGCGGCGCTCAACGCACGCCAGTGGGAGACCAGGCCGTCCACCATGGCCCGCTGGGTCGGCGGCTGCGACAGGTCGCCGCCCACGGGGACCGCGGTGCTGTAGCGGGTGGTCGTCAGGACCAGGTCGGGGTGCAGCGAGATCGCCGTGTCGAGGGCCCACTGGCTCCACGCGTCGCAGGTCGGGTTCCCGACCCCGTTGAGCACCCGGATGACGTTGGCGAACTCGCACGAGCCCTTGTTGATGAACTCCAGCCGCCACCCGTTCCTGACCGCCAGGTCCTTGACCGGGGTGAACCACTGCGCGGCCTTCGAGTCCCCGACGAGCACCACGACGTGGTCGGCGTCCGCCGGACCGTACGCGCAGATCGTGTTCTGCTTGCCGAGCGGAGCGGCCGTGCAGTCGGCGGAGCGGTAGACCGACGGCTCGTCGTTGACCAGGGGCGAGGGGCGCATGGCGCTCACCGAGCGGATCGAGGCCCAGTCAGTCGTGTCGCTCGGATCGAGCAGGACCGCGGCGCCGGGCGCCTGCTGGGCGGTCGCGAGCGGGACCGTGTGCACCCAGTGGAAGCTGAGCACGACGACCAGCCCGATCACCACGGACGTGGCGGTCGTGGCAGCACCCAGCCAGAGCGCGCGGGCGGTGGGCGCCCACCGCGGGCTGTGCCGGATCGGCGCCTCGAGGAAGTGGTGCGAGAGCCACGCCGGGACGACCGAGACCAGCACCACGAGGAGGGTGTAGCGCACGCGCAGGTGGTCGCCCCACAGGCCGTGGGCGGCCACGAGCAGCGGCCAGTGCCACAGGTAGAGGGAGTACGAGAGCCCACCGATCCACACCGCCGGACGCAGGCTCAGCAGCCATGACGTGCCCGGAGCGCTACCGGTCGTGCCGCCCGCGACGATCACGGCGGCCGCTCCGAGGACCGGAAGCAGCGTCCCCACGTTGGGCCAGGGCCAGGTCGCGTCGTAGGCCACGAAGACGATGGCGATGGCGCACAGACCCAGGACGCCCAGCACGATCCTGCCGACGGCCGGGATCCTGCGCATCAGCACGGGGTGCAGGGCGGCGAGCAGAGCGCCGACGCCGAGCTCCCAGGCACGGGTCGTCGAGACGAAGAAGGCCAGGCCGGGCCACGCGACCGAGTAGTGCAGGCTCCAGGCGAACGACACGGCCGTGATCGCGAGGACGACGCCGAAGATGGCACGACGGCGCTGTCGTCGCGCCACCAGGAGCACGATGAGGCCGATGATCAGCGGCCAGATCACGTAGAACTGCTCCTCGACCGCCAGCGACCAGTAGTGCTGGACGGGCGAGGCGCCCACGTCCTCCGCCAGGTAGTTGACCTCGCGGAAGCCGAGCCGCCAGTTCACGACGTACGCCGCGGCGGCGATGATGTCGCCGCCGAAGTCCTTGCGGCTGCCGGCGGGCAGGCAGAAGACCGTGATCAGGGCACTGGTCAGCAGGACCACGGTGCTCGCGGGCAGCAGGCGACGCGCCCGGCGGGCCCAGAAGGCCCCCAGCCGGAGGCGGCCCGTGGTCTCGACCTCGCGCAGCATCAGCGAGGTGATCAGAAAGCCCGAGATCACGAAGAAGATGTCCACCCCGGCAAATCCGCCCGGGATCCACGCCAGACCCGCGTGGTAGAGCAGGACCGATCCGACCGCGACCGCACGGAGCCCCTCGATGTCGGGACGCAGCGCCGAGACCTTCCGCGAGCGGGGAGGGGTCTCGGCGGACGCACCCGCCCGGACGGGATCGGCGACGCCGGTCATCAGGATGCCCCCTCGTGTGTCACGGCCGCCGTGGTCGGCACTCCACGGCGCGGGCAGTCTAGGCGCTCGGCGACCGCCGCCGTGATTCATCGACACGGTCGATCCGGGCCTCCTGAAACCGGTCGGGCCGAAATGTGAAGGCGGATTGAAACCGACCAGCCGCACAGTAGAGCCATGAACTCCACCACTCCCCTCGCCGTCGAGGCGGTCGGTCTGGTCAAGACCTTCGGTGACTTCCGGGCGGTCGACGGCATCGACCTGGAGGTACGCCGGGGCGAGGTCTTCGGCGTGCTCGGCCCGAACGGCGCCGGCAAGACCACGACCCTGTCCATGCTCGCGACCCTGCTGCCCGTCGACGGCGGTCGCGCCTCGATCTTCGGCATCGACGTCAAGGCCCACCCGCACCAGATCCGGCAGCTCGTCGGCGTGACCGGGCAGTACGCCTCGGTCGACGAGAACCTGACCGCTGCCGAGAACCTCGTCCTGTTCGGCCGGCTCCTCGGCCGGTCGACCCGGCAGTCGCGGGTCATCGCCGACGACCTGCTGTCCCGCTTCGACCTCACCGAGGCCGCCACCCGCCAGATCAAGAACTTCTCGGGTGGCATGCGGCGCCGGCTCGACCTCGCCGCCTCGCTCATCGCGCAGCCGCCGCTGATCTTCCTCGACGAGCCGACCACCGGCCTGGACCCGCGGACCCGCGGCCAGATGTGGGACACGATCCGTGAGCTCGTCGCGAACGGGTCGACGATCCTGCTGACCACGCAGTACCTCGACGAGGCCGACCAGCTCGCCGACCGGATCGCCGTCATCGACCGCGGCCGCAAGGTCGCCGAGGGCACCTCCGAGCAGCTCAAGACCAGCGTCGGGGACTCCACGCTGCACGTCCGGTTCTCCGACAAGGAGCGGACGAGCGAGGCCGCGGCGATCGTCGAGCGGCTGCTCGGCGAGGCGCCCGTCCTGACGCCCGAGGCCGGTGGGCTCAACGTGGCGCTGCCGGACGCGAACCGCGCCGCCGACGTACTCATCGCGCTGCGGGAGGCACGGCTCGACATCACCACCGCCTCGGTGCGCCAGCCCACCCTCGACGAGGTCTTCCTGGCCCTCACCGGCCACCACTCCGAGGACGACAACGACGACACCGGAAGGGAGGTGGCCTGATGACCACCCTCCAGAGCACCCCTGAGACCTCGATCGGCGCACGCGTCGTCGACCCCACTGCCGGGCTGTCGCTGCGGCCCAGCGTGCGCGACACCGTCGACCAGACGATGGCGATGGCGTGGCGGGCCCTGAAGAAGATGCGCCGCAACCCGGAGCAGTTCTTCGACGTGGCGCTCCAGCCGATCCTGTTCACCGCGATGTTCGGCTACATCTTCGGCGGCGCGATCTCCGGCTCGGTGAGCGCCTACCTGCCGCTGATGATCCCCGGCATCCTGGCGCAGACGACCCTGACGGCCTCGATGGCCAGCGGCACCCAGATGCGCGAGGACATGGACAAGGGCGTCTTCGACCGCTTCAAGTCGTTGCCGATCGCCCGGATCGCGCCCCTGGCGGGCCCCGTCATCGCGGACCTGCTGCGCTACGGCATCGCCGCCACGATCACGATCGCGGTCGGGATGCTGATGGGCTACCGCCCGGGCGGAGGCGTCCTGGGCGTCGCCGCCGGGTGGCTGATGACGATCATCGCCGGCTGGTCGCTGTCCTGGATCTTCGTGGCGCTCGGCACCATCGCACGGTCGGCCATGGCCGTGCAGGGCATCGGGATGATGATCATGTTCCCGCTGACCTTCCTGTCCAACGCGTACGTGCCGACGAGCACGCTGCCGGGGTGGCTCAAGGCGTTCGTCCAGGTGAACCCCGTGTCCCACGTGGTCACCGCCGTCCGGGACCTGATGAACAACGGCGACGTGACGCTCGAGGTGCTCTGGGCCCTCGGCGGGTGCGCGATCGTGGTCGCGATCTTCGCCCCGTTGGCCGTGCGGGGGTACGCCCGCAAGATGTGAGCCGGTTCAGAAGAGCCGGTCGACCAGGCGCCGGGCGTCGTCGAGCAGATCTGCTCCGCGGCGTCCGGCGTACTCGTCGGTGACCCGGTCCAGGACGCCCGGGGCGATGCGCTCGGCGTCCTTGACGGCGCGCTCCCAGCGCAGCGCCGGGGCGAAGCGGTGGTACGACAGGCCGTCGGCGACGACCAGCAGGCGGAGCGCGTCCTCGGCGGGCAGGGCCGACCGGTTGAGCGCCCAGAGACCGACCGCGAAGAGCAGGACACCCGCGACGGGCAGGTCGATCATCTGGCGCGACTCGGCGAGCACCGGAAGCGCCTTGGCCGACAGCGCGGCGTACAGGTCGGAGCCGTCGTCACCCTCGGCGTGCCGCACGTGGGCCGCGAGGGCGCTGGCCTCGGTGAAGATCACCCACGGCACCATGTTCGGCTCGTCCGCGGCGCCCGGGAACCGCAGCTGGGACATCGCCTCGATGCTGTCGCGGAAGCAGGCCAGCCCCTCCTCGACGCGGCCACGCGCGAGCAGCACCTCGCCGCGCAAGGACAGCACGGCGCCCTGCGAGCCGAACGGACCCTGACCGCTGATCTCACCGAGCGCGTCGGCGATGCGCTGGGCCTCGTCGACGCGGCCGAGCTCGAGCGCCGCCATGCCGAGGATCGCCTCGGACTGCACGACGTCGTCGATCGCCCCGAGCCGGCGCAATCCCGGCAGGGCGGCGGTGGCGTGGTGGGCAGCTCCGCGCACGTCGCCGGTCTGGGCGTGCAGCGCGCAGAGCTGGGCGTGCAGCACGGCACCGAGCCAGGGACCGTGCTCGCCGGTGGTGAGCTCGAGCGCCTTGGTCGCCGCCTCGATCGCTCCCGCGGGGTCGGCGCCGTTCTCGCGCTCGTGGCTGAGGAACTGGTACGTCGTCGCCCGCACCCGCGGGTCGGGGTCGTGGCTGAGCCGCTCGAACAGGGCCTCCGCCTCGCTCGTGCCGCGGCGGTCGTGGGCGAGCAGGATGGTGAGCATCGTGCGCAGGTGGGCGCTGGGCGAGTCGATGCCGATCCGCTCGGCGACCCGCCGGGAGACCGCCTCGTCCTCGGCGCCGGTGAGGATCGCCCCCATCAGGCAGCTGGCGAGGGTGACCCGGGCCGGCTCGACCAGCTCGGCCGGCGGGCTCCAGCCGTCGATCGCCCGCGCGACGGCGGGGCCGACGGTGAACGCGCGCGGGTGGTCGCCGACGATCGCCCAGTAGCCGCCCAGCGCGCTGTAGATGCGGACGACGGCGGCGCGGTCGCCCGCGGCGATCACCTGCCGCAGCACGTCGGCGAGGTTGGTGCTCTCCGCGCGCAGCTCGCCGACCGCCTCGACCTGGTCGGCCGTGAACAGCCGGGCACCCCACGTGCTGGAGAAGTCGACCGCCCAGCGGTGCTGGGCCGCGACGGCGTCGTCTCGCTCCCCCGCGTCGACCAGCTGCATCCGGCCGAACTCCCGCACCGTCTCCAGCATCCGGTAGCGCACGCCGGTCGGCTCCTCGGCGACGACGAGCAGCGAGCTGTCCACGAGCTGCTCCACCGACGTGAGCGCGTCCGGGCCGAGCAGCGCCTCGGCGCCGCCGATGGTGAAGCCGTCGTGGAACACCGACAGCCGGCGCAGGGCACGGCGCTCGCGAGGGTCGAGCAGGTTCCACGACCAGTCGATGACGGCGAGCAGCGTCTGGTGCCGGTCGGGGGCGCTGCGGTCTCCCCCGCGCAGCAGCGCGAAGCGGTTCTCCAGGCGCGCGTCGACCTCGGCGACGCTCATCGCCCGCACCTTCACCGCCGCCAGCTCGATGGCGAGCGGCAGGCCGTCGAGACGGGTGACGATGCTCGCGACGGCATCGGCGGGCAGCGCGACACCGGGCCGGGCCGCCGTCGCGCGCCGGCAGAACAGCTCGGACGCGTCGCCGACGTCCAACGTGCGCAGCGGGAAGACCTGCTCGGCCGCGATGGCGAGCGGGATCCGGGTCGTGGTCAGGACGCGCAGCCGGGGGGCGGCCGCGACCAGGTGGGCGACCAGGTCGGCGACGGCCTCGATCAGGTGCTCGCAGTTGTCGAGCACCAGCAGGGTGGGCGCCTGGTCGAGCTGCTGGGCGATGCGGGTGCGGACGTCGCGCCGCTCGGCGGCGGTGAGGACC
>DATFHM010000025.1:0-4717 GCA_035248385.1 Nocardioides sp.
GTGGTGGGCGATACTGGGTTTGAACCAGTGACCTCTTCCGTGTCAAGGAAGCGCGCTACCGCTGCGCCAATCGCCCTAGCTTGTTGAGTTGTTACGAGGTGGGTACGGGATTTGAACCCGTGTACACGGATTTGCAGTCCGTTGCCTCGCCTCTCGGCCAACCCACCGCGGTGGTCATGATCTGGCCGGGGTCAGCCAGTGGTCTGACCACTCCGAGCGGACGACGAGACTCGAACTCGCGACCCCGACCTTGGCAAGGTCGTGCTCTACCAACTGAGCTACGTCCGCATTGCAGCTGCTCACGTTCCGTTTCCGGCCCGTTCCCTGCTGCGTCGAGAACATTAGCCGATCCCCCAGGAGCCGCCAAAACGGGGTCCACTTCGGTGCGTCGCGCCGGGTGCACCGCCCTAGAGTTCAGGCATGCGTGCGTGGGTGAACGGGAGTCTGCTGGCCGATCCGACGAGTCCCGCGGTGCCCGTCACGGACCACGGGCTGACCGTCGGCGACGCGGTCTTCGAGGCCGTCAAGGTCGTCGACGGACTGCCCTTCGCCCTCGATCGCCACCTGGCCCGGCTCGGCCGCTCCGCCGAGGGCCTGGGCCTGATCGGCCTCGACCTCGACGAGGTACGCCGGGGCGTCTCCGCCGTGCTCGCGGAGCAGACGCTCCCCCTCGGCCGGCTGCGCATCACGGTCACCGGCGGCAACGCGCCGCTCGGATCGGGCCGCGGCGACTCGCCGCTCACCACGGTCGTCGTCGCGGCGCCCATGGCCACCGCCGCCGAGACCACGGCGGTCGTGACGGTCCCGTGGCCGCGCAACGAGCGCAGCCCGCTGGCCGGTCTCAAGACCACGTCGTACGGCGAGAACGTCGTCGCCCTCGCCCACGCGACCGCGCGCGGGGCGAGCGAGGCTATCTTCACCAACCTCGCCGGCAACCTCTGCGAGGGCACCGGCTCGAACGTCTTCTACGTCGTCGACGGCGAGCTGCGCACCCCCACGCTGGCCAGCGGATGTCTCGCCGGCGTCACCCGCGACCTGGTCCTGGAGTGGTTCGGGGGTCGTGAGGTCGACGAGCCCACCGACGTCTGCGCGGGCGCCGACGAGATCTTCCTGGTCTCTACCACGCGCGACGTGCAGGGCGTCCACCGCTGGGACGACCGCGTTCTCCCGGCCCCTGGGCCGGTCACCCGGGAGGCGACGGCCGCCTGGCGTGCGAACGAGGCCTCGCTCCTCCACCCACCGATGTGAGCTGGTGGCGAACGATGCGTTAGAGTCGCCACCGCGCGGGTGATTGGCGCAGTGGTAGCGCGCTTCGTTCACACCGAAGAGGTCACTGGTTCGAACCCAGTATCACCCACCCAGCACAAGATCGGCCCCGGCAGCAGCGATGCAGCCGGGGCCGTTTCCGCATCACGAGGAGGCTCCGATGCCCAGCACACCGCTCGACATGTCGCCCCGGCCCCAGGGGCCGCTCGCGCCGCTCGGAGTACGCATCGGCGCGATCTCCTGGATGCCGCGACTGCTGCCGCAGATCGTGGCCACGGACAAGCTCATCCAGCGTGCGACCGATGGACGGCTCACGGTGCTCGACATCGCGGGCCTGCCGAACCTGATGCTGACCACGACCGGGCGGCGCAGCGGCCTGCCTCGCAGCACGCCGCTGCTGTGCGTGCCCGACCATGACCGGATCCTGATCGCGGGATCCAACTTCGGCGGGCCCGGCGAGCCGCTGTGGGTGAAGAACATCGAGGCGCATCCCGCCGTCAACGTGCGCTTCCGTGGCCGGACTGCAGATCTCTTCGCGCGACGACTGCTCGACGAGGAGCGGTCGGCCGCATGGCGGACCATGGTCGCCACGTGGCCGAACTTCGCTCGCTACGAGCAGCGCACCGACCGGGAGATCAAGGTTTTCGAGCTGCTCCCCCGCTGACCCGCCACGTCACGGAACGTCGTCGTTGACCGGCAGGTCGAGCGCCTCGTCCTCCGTCGTGGTCGGCCGCGCCGGAGCGGGCGGGTACGCGTTCGCCGCCGGCTGGAAGGGCGCCGAGCCGCGCCGCAACCACGCCACCCCGGCGGCCGCGAGGCCGGCGAGGCCGCCCAGCAGGAGCAGCTTCTTGGTGCGCGATCCGTGCGACGTCGTGCCGGGCAGGCGGTCGCTGACCGCGTCGGGCACCTTCTCCATCACCCGCTCGGGGAGATGGCTGACCAGGGTCGCGCCGACAGCCGCGCCGCGCTCCCGCGCGTCCTGCAAGGTCGTGCCCGCGGCCGGACGCGCGTCCTCGACCAGCTGCTTCAGATCGGCCCACAGGTCGGTGGGCATTCCCTCGAGATCGCTCTTGATGTCGTGCAGTACGCGGGACATGGGTCTCCTCCTCGGTTGGACTCAACCCAGGGGTACCCACCACTCCGGATCGGATGCCCCGCACGACGAGGTCAGCGGGCGTGGCGTCCCCGCGGCGCCTCGCCGACCGCCACGGCGACCGGCTCCACGACGTTGCGCACGAGCTCCTCGATGCCGTTCGGAACCGCCTGCATGCACACGTTGCAGCGCACCTTGAGCCCGTTGAGCTCGGACCCGGGTGCCACGTAGGAGTGCCACCTGGACTGCTCGGTGGTCGTGCAGCAGGTGGGGCACCAGTCCATCCGTACCCACGGTCCGAAATCCCTCGCCATGGGCACACCTTGGCGTATCGGGACCGGCCACGTCAGCATCCGCGGGCCCGCCTCGGCGAGGTCTGTCCGGGCGGATCGCGAGTCGTAGCCCGGGCGGGTCACGGGACCCGGGACCAAAGGTCTCGGGCCCCGGTGACCGCGACGTCAGGCCAGGTCGAGACCGGGGTACAGCGGGTGCTTGTCGAGCATCTCCGCGGAGATCGCCTTGGTCTTGTCCGCCACACCCTCGGCGAGGGTGTACGTCGCCTTCGACGAGCCGCCGTCCTTGGTCACGCCGGGCGCGGTGTTGCTGAGGACGTTGACGACCAGGTCGGCGACGGTGTCGAACTCGTCGTGGCCGAAGCCGCGCGTGGTGAGCGCCGGCGTGCCGAACCGGATGCCGGAGGTGTACCAGGCGCCGTTCGGGTCGGCCGGGACCGAGTTGCGGTTGGTGACGACGCCCGCGTCGAGCAGGGCCTGCTCGGCCTGCCGGCCGGTGAGGCCGAAGCTCGTGACGTCGAGCAGGACCAGGTGGTTGTCCGTGCCGCCGGTGACGAGCTTGGCGCCGCGCTTGAGGAAGCCCTCGGCCAGGCTCTTGGCGTTGTCGGCGACGTTCTGGGCGTAGGTCTGGAAGCCCTCGGTCTTCGCCTCGGCCAGGGCCACGGCCTTGGCGGCCATGACGTGGGACAGCGGGCCGCCGAGGACCATCGGGCAGCCGCGGTCGACGTTGGCGGCGTACTCCTTGGTGGCGAGGATCAGGCCACCGCGCGGGCCGCGCAGCGACTTGTGGGTCGTGGTGGTGACGACGTCGGCGTACGGGACGGGGTTCTCCTCGCCCTGGAAGACCTTTCCGGCCACGAGGCCCGCGAAGTGCGCCATGTCGACCATCAGGGTGGCGCCCACCTCGTCGGCGATCTCGCGCATCTTCGCGAAGTTCACGCGGCGCGGGTACGCCGAGTAGCCGGCGACCAGGATGAGCGGCTTGAACTCCTTGGCCTTCGCGCGGAGGGCGTCGTAGTCGATGAGGCCGGTCTCGGGGTCGGTGCCGTACTGGTTCTGGTGGAACATCTTCCCGGAGATGTTCGGGCGGAAGCCGTGGGTCAGGTGACCGCCGGCGTCCAGGCTCATGCCGAGCAGCCGCTGGTTGCCGAGCTCGTTGCGCAGCTTCTCCCAGTCGGCCTCGGTGAGGTCGTTCATGTTCTTGACGCCGGCGTTCTCGAGCCAGGGGCCCTCGACGCGCTGCGCCAGGATCGCCCAGTACGCCGTCAGGTTGGCGTCGATGCCGGAGTGCGGCTGGGCGTAGGCGTACTCGGCGCCGAAGAGCTCCTTGGCGTGCTCGGCCGCGAGCGACTCGACGGTGTCGACGTTCTGGCAGCCGGCGTAGAAGCGGTGGCCGACGGTGCCCTCGGCGTACTTGTCGGAGAACCAGGTGCCCATCGTGAGCAGGACGGCCGGGGAGGCGTAGTTCTCCGAGGCGATCAGCTTCAGGGACGCGCGCTGGTCGATCAGCTCCTGCTTGGTGGCCTCGGCGATCCGCGGCTCCACCGAGGCGATCACCTCGAGGGCCTGCTGGTAGGCGCTGCTGACGAGGTTCATGGACGGCGACTCGCTCATGCGGCACAGACTAGTGGCGGGAGCCGGCGGCGGGAGACGTGCCCAGCCCTACGCTGTGACCTGAGTCGCACGGGACCGCATTCTGCGCCTGACGAGCGGAACTCCCGTCTCATATCGTGGTCTCACTATCCACATCATGAGATCGACGTTTGTGGGATGGCCGTCCGAAACCTGAGACTTGTTGACATGGTCTCCGCCGCAACTCACGCCTTCCTCGTGGTACGTCGCCACGTGGACCTCGGGCGTACGCGCAGCGCGATGTGTTGGCCTCGCTGACTCCGCCCGACCAGCTCAACCTCCCGCGCCGAAACCGGCGCCGTCCGTCAGCGAAGGACCTGCTTCCACCATGCCCGATCTGCGCTTCCAGGCCAGCAAGGCCCAGTTCACCGAGATCCCCCGGCCGCGTCGTGCCGAGGGTCAGTGGGCGCTGGGCTACACCGAGCCGCTCAAC
>DATFHM010000026.1:0-10791 GCA_035248385.1 Nocardioides sp.
TCCGCGCCGAAGGCCAACGTGAAGGTCGACATGATCAACCTGGCCGTGGAGCTCTACATCGCGGCCGTGGCGGCCGCGATCGGCTTCCGGATGGGCCTGTTCAACATCGGCGTCGAGGGCCAGTACGGCCTGGCGGCGTACGTCGCCGCGGTGTTCGCCGGCGGTCGCTTCCTGCCGGGCCCGCTCAACGTCGCCGTGGCGATCCTGCTGGCGGTGGTGGTCGGCGCGGCCTGGGCCGGCATCGCGGCCCTGCTCAAGGTCTACCGCGGCGTGAGCGAGGTGATCACCACGCTGATGCTCAACGCGATCTCGCCGATCATCGTGACCCACTTCTACAACAAGTACGCCGAGAAGAACGGCTTCGACGTGCACACCTCGATCCTGACCGGCTCGAACACCGTCCCCGGCTGGGCGCCCTGGGGCGTCAACGGCGGCGAGATCTGGACCCTCGGCCTGATCGCCGTCGTCGTGGGCGTCGGGTTCTGGCTGCTGCTCAACCGCACCCGGCTCGGCTTCGACCTGCGGGCCACCGGGCTCTCCCCGAGCGCGGCGTCCGCGAGCGGCGTGAGCGCCAAGAAGATGGTCATCATCGCGATGGTGCTCTCCGGCGGTGTCGCCGGCCTGGTCTGGATGCCCGAGCTCTTCGGCAGCGCCCACACCTACTCCAACGCGACCTTCTCCGGCGGGCTCGGCTTCACCGGCCTCGCCGTCGCCCTGCTCGGGCGCAACCGGGCCGGCGGGATGGCGCTCGGCGCGCTGCTGTTCGCGTGGCTCTCCTCGCAGTCCAACGCGCTGCAGATCGGCACCGACATCGCGCCGCAGATCGTCGAGATCACCCAGGGCATCGCGGTCCTCGCGGTGGTCGTGGCCTACGAGCTGGTGCAGCGCTACCGGGCCCGGGCCGAGCAACGAGCGGTCGCGAGCGCCGTACCCGAGGCGGTGGCGGCATGAGCGCCGTCGTCGACTCCGCGACCCAGCGGGTGCTGGGCGCGCGCCGGGTCCTCGGGCTCTCGCCGCTCATGTGGGTGCTGATCCTCGGTGGCCTCGTCGTGGTGCCGTTCGTCCGTCTCGTCACGAGCTCCACGCCCCTGACGGCCACGACGACGTTCACGGCCGCGATCCTGTCCACCTGCCCGATCGCGCTGGCCGGTCTCGGCGGTGTGTGGGCCGAGCGCGCGGGCATCGTCAACATCGGCCTCGAGGGCCAGATGCTGCTCGGCACGTGGGGGGCGGCGTACTTCAACTGGTACTACGGCGCCTGGGCCGGCCTCGCCGGCGGCATCCTGCTCGGCGTGGTCGGCGGCCTGCTCCACGCGATCGCGACGATCACCTTCGGCGTCGACCAGATCGTCTCCGGTGTGGCCGTCAACATCATCGCGGCTGGTGCGGTGGACTTCCTGTCCAAGGCGTTCTTCAGCGACATCGTCCCGAACGGCGGTCCGCGCAACCTGTCCGGCCTCTACTCGTTGCCGACGGTGAACATAGGCGGCTTGGACAGCTGGTTGTCCGACCTCAACGCCAAGCACTGGTTCCTGATCTCGGACGTGGCCGGTCTCCTCGGGGCGCTGGTCAGCCACATCTCGGTGGTCTCGCTCATCGTCATCGTGCTGGTCGTGCTGAGCTGGTGGCTGCTGCGACGCACGACCTTCGGCCTGCGGCTGCGCTCGTGCGGCGAGAGCCCGGCGGCAGCGGAGTCCCTCGGCGTCAACGTGATCCGCTACAAGTACATCGCGGTGCTGATCTCCGGCGCCTTCGCCGGCCTCGGTGGTGCCTACCTGTCCACCGT
Source organism: Nocardioides sp. (assembly GCA_035248385.1). Classification (GTDB taxonomy): domain Bacteria; phylum Actinomycetota; class Actinomycetes; order Propionibacteriales; family Nocardioidaceae; genus Nocardioides. The sequence goes on from DATFHM010000026.1 coordinate 1,787, forward strand.
CGCGTCGAGCACGTTCACCGTCGGTCAGACCCAGGGCCGCGGCTACATCGGCCTCGCGGCCATGATCTTCGGCAACTGGAACCCGTTCGGTGCGCTCGGCGCGTCCGCGCTGTTCGGGTACGCCGACGCCCTCCGCCTGCGCAGCGCCTCGTCGCTGCACGCGCTGCTGCTCCTGCTGGCCATCGGCCTGCTGCTGCTCACGCTGTGGCGGCTGTGGCGTCGGCAGATCCGTGCCGCGATCGTCAACGGCGTCATCGGTGTCGTGGTGCTGCTGTGGTTCCTGCTGACCGACTCGATCCCGCACGACCTGGGCGGCATGACGCCGTACCTGGTCACGCTGCTGGTGCTGTCGGTCGCCTCGCAGAGCCTGCGGATGCCGGCGGCGGACGGTCAGCCGTACCGCAAGGGATCCGCCGGATGACCTCCTTCGGCGAGGCCGACTGGGCCGCGCTGCGGGCCGAGGCGGTGGCCGCGTCGGAGTGCGCCTACGCGCCGTACTCCTCGTTCCCGGTGGGCGCGGCCGCCCGCGTCGACGACGGGCGCGTCGTCAGCGGCTGCAACGTCGAGAACGCCGCCTACGGAGTGGCGCTCTGCGCCGAGTGCGGCCTGGTCTCGCAGCTGCACCGGACCGGCGGCGGCCGGCTGACCCACTTCGTCTGCGTCAACGGCAAGGGCGAGCTGCTGATGCCGTGCGGCCGGTGCCGCCAGCTGCTGTGGGAGAACGGCGGCCCGGAGCTGCTGCTGTGGACCGGGTCGGGTGTGAAGTCCATGCAGGAGGTGCTGCCCGATGCCTTCGGCGCCGACGACCTCGCTTGACCTGACCGCCGCCGACGTCATCGCGGACCCGTACCCGTTCTTCGCCGAGGAGCGCGCCCGTCACGCCGTGGCGTGGCACGAGCCGAGTGGGATGTGGCTGGCGTTCTCGCACGCCGCTGTCGGCGCCGTGCAGCGCGACCGGAGACTGGGCCGGATCTGGCGCGACCGGGAGCCGGCGGCGTACCTGGAGCCGTTCAACCTGCTCCACCGCAACCAGATGATGGAGAACGAACCGCCGACCCACACCCGGCTGCGCCGACCCGTCGCGGCCTCGTTCAACCGCGGGCACATCGAGCGGCTCCGGCCGCGGGTCCGCGAGCTCGCCGCGTCGCTGCTGGCCTCGGTCGACCCTGCCGGTTTCGACGTCATCGGTGAGTACGCCGAGCCGCTGCCCGTGCTCGTCATCGCCGAGCTCCTCGGCGTGCCGGCGTCGTACGTCGGTTCGCTGCGGGCCTGGTCGCAGGCGATCGTGCGGATGTACGAGCCGTCCCCGTCGACCGAGGTCGTGGACGCGGCCGTGGCGGCGGCCACCGACTTCGCGGCCCTCGTGCGCGAGCTGGCGGATGCCCGGCGTCGTGACCCGGCCGACGACCTGATCACCGACCTCGTCGGCACCGAGCTGAGCGACGACGAGGTCGTCGCCGCCGCCGTGCTGCTGCTCAACGCCGGGCACGAGGCATCGGTGAACGTGTTCGGCAACGGGCTGGTCGCGATGCTGCGGCGCGGGCTGCGGCCGGCCGCCGACGTACCGGTCACGGTGGAGGAGATGCTGCGGTTCGACTCCGCCCTGCAGCTGTTCGAGCGGACCGCGACCGAGGACGTGGAGGTGGGGGAGGTGACCGTGGAGAAGGGCCAGAAGATCGCCGTGCTGCTGGGCTCGGCCAACCGGGACCCGGAGGTGTTCGACGATGCGGACGACTTCGACGTGGAGCGGGCGGTGAACCCGCACGTCGCCTTCGGGGTGGGCGTGCACTTCTGCCTCGGCGCGCCGCTGGCGCGGATGGAGCTGGCCGAGTCGGTCGCCGCTCTGTTCGGCGCCGCGCCTGCGTTGGAGCTGGCCGGCGAGCCCGCGTCGCGGGGGACCTTCGTGCTGCGCGGCTACCACCGGGTGCCCGTGGGGTTCGCGTCATGAGCGCCGCACCCCACGACGCGATCGAGGTCATCACCGCCAAGCGCGACGGCGGGACGCTGAGCACCAGCCAGATCGACTGGGTGATCGACGCCTACACCCACGGCGTGGTGGCCGACGAGCAGATGTCGGCGCTCGCCATGGCGGTGCTGCTCAACGGCATGGACCGCCGCGAGATCGCCGACTGGACCGCCGCGATGATCGCCTCGGGGGAGCGGATGGACTTCTCGTCCCTGTCGCGGCCGACGGCGGACAAGCACTCCACCGGCGGCGTCGGGGACAAGATCACCCTGCCCCTGGCACCGCTCGTCGCGGCGTGCGGCGTCGCCGTGCCGCAGCTGTCCGGCCGCGGGCTCGGGCACACCGGGGGCACCCTCGACAAGCTCGAGTCGATCCCGGGCTGGCGGGCGCTGCTGTCGAACGCGGAGATGCTCGAGCAGCTCGAGTCGGTGGGCGCGGTCATCTGCGCGGCCGGTGACGGGCTCGCGCCGGCGGACCGCAAGCTGTACGCATTGCGCGACGTGACGGGCACCGTCGAGGCGATCCCGCTCATCGCCTCCTCGATCATGAGCAAGAAGATCGCCGAGGGCACCGGCGCGCTGGTGCTCGACGTGAAGGTCGGCAGCGGCGCGTTCATGAAGTCGCTCGACCGGGCGCGCGAGCTCGCCGAGGTGATGGTCGCGCTGGGGAGCGACGCCGGCGTGCGCACCGTCGCGCTGCTCACCGACATGGACACCCCGCTGGGGTTCACCGCGGGCAACGCGATCGAGGTTGCCGAGTCGGTCGAGGTGCTCGCCGGTGGCGGGCCCGCCGACGTCGTGGAGCTGACCGTCGCGCTGGCGCGGGAGATGCTCACGGCCGCCGGGGTCGACGACGTGGACCCGGCCGACCGGCTCGCGGACGGGTCGGCGATGGACGCCTGGCGGCGGATGATCTCCGCGCAGGGCGGTGACCCGTCAGCGCCCCTGCCGGTGGCGCGGGAGTCGCACGTCCTGGCCGCGCGGACCGACGGTGTGCTCACCCGCCTCGACGCGATGGCGGTCGGCATCGCGGCCTGGCGGCTCGGCGCGGGTCGCGAGCGCAAGGAGGACCCGGTCCAGGCCGGGGCCGGGATCGTCTGGCACGCCCGTCCGGGCGACGAGGTCCGTGCCGGCGACCCGCTGTTCACGCTGCTGACCGACACCCCCGAGCGCTTCGACCGAGCCCTCGCGGCACTCGAGGGCGGCTATGACGTCTCGCCCGCGGGGACGCCGTACACCCCGACGCCGCTGATCCTCGACCGGATCTCGTGACGCCGCGTCGTACCCACCACCAACGTCGCGAAATCCTCGAAATCACGACAGTTCCGGTGGGTACGACGGAGGGCCGGGCTCAGGGCAGGAGCAGGACCACCGTCTCGGCGATCATGGCGGGCTTGTCGACGCCGTCGATCTCGATAGTGTGCTGGACGGTGAGCTGCTTGCCCTTGGGGATGTCGGTGACGGTGGCGATCTTGACGTGGACCCGGACCCGCGAGCCGACGAGGACGGGGTGGGGGAAGCGGACCTTGTTGACGCCGTAGTTGAGCTTGGCGCCGGGCGTCTGGAGGCTGAAGACCTGGCTGCCGAGCCACGGCACCAGCGAGAGGGTCAGGTAGCCGTGCGCGATGGTGCCGCCGAAGGGGCCCTCCTTGGCGCGCTCGAGGTCGACGTGGATCCACTGGTGGTCGCCGGTGGCGTCCGCGAACTGGTTGACCCGTCGCTGGTCGATGGTGACCCACTCGCTCGCGCCGAGCTCCTCGCCAGCGGCCTGCTCGAGCTCGTCGAACGTGGTGAAAACCCGCATCGAAACCGTCTCCTCCGTGCTACCCGTGGGCCGCCGTGGCCCAGTGGAACAATGCCGTCATGGAACCTACCCGCTCCGTGACCGACGAGCTGCTCGTGTCCGCGCCGAAGGTCCTCCTCCACGACCACCTCGACGGCGGGCTGCGCCCCGCGACGATCGTCGAGCTGGCCGAGCAGGTGGGCCACGAGCTGCCGACGACCGACCCCGAGAAGCTGGGCCGCTGGTTCCGTGACGCTGCCGACAGCGGGTCGCTGGTGCGCTACCTCGACACCTTCGCGCACACGCTCGCCGTCATGCAGACCGCGGACGCCATCACCCGGGTGGCGCGGGAGGCCGTCGAGGACCTCGCCGCGGACGGTGTCGTGTACGCCGAGATCCGCTACGCGCCCGAGCTGCACCTGGCCGACGGCCTGAGCCTGGGCGACGTGGTCGAGGCGGTGCGGATCGGGTTCGACCAGGGCATGGAGGCGGCCGGCGGCCGGATCGTGGTGCGCCAGCTGTGCACCGCCATGCGCCAGGCCGCGAGGGCGATGGAGATCGCCGAGCTGGCCATCGAGTGGCGCGACCTGGGCGTCGCGGGCTTCGACATCGCGGGCCCCGAGGCGGGCTACCCGCCGTCCCGGTTCCTCGACGCCTTCGAGCACGTACGCCGGGAGAACGGCCACATCACCATCCACGCCGGAGAGGCGTTCGGGCTGCCCTCGATCTGGGAAGCCGTGCAGTGGTGTGGCGCCGACCGGCTCGGCCACGGCGTGCGGATCGTCGACGACATCGACCTGGGGGCGGACGGCGCGCCGGAGCTGGGCCGCCTGGCGGCGTACGTCAGGGACAAGCGGATCCCGCTCGAGATGTGCCCGTCGTCGAACGTCCAGACGGGCGCGGCCGCCTCGATCGCCGAGCACCCGCTGCGGCTGCTGGCCGACCTGCGCTTCCGGGTCACGGTGAACACCGACAACCGGCTGATGAGCGGCACCTCGATGAGCCGCGAGTTCGGCCTGCTCAGCGACGCGTTCGGCTACGGCCTGCGCGACGTCGAGTGGTTCACGCTCAACGCGATGAAGTCGGCGTTCCTGCCGTTCGACCAGCGGCTGCGGATCATCAACGAGGTGATCAAGCCGTGGTACGCCGACCACTGCTGACCGTGGTCAGCTCGGCGTAGGCCTGGTCGCCCGTCGCCACCGTGCAGCCGGCCGCCTCGGCACGGCGCACGTTCCGGCGCTGGGCGCGGGCGAGCGCGAGGCCGCGACGGACCAGCACGAGCGGGGGCTTGCGCCGTTCGCGCAGGTCGCGGGAGAGACGACGGGTGAAGGTGACGAGCGGGTGCTGGGTGACGCAGTACGCCGCCGTCAGCACGCCTGCCTGCGCGCAGGCAGCCACGACCTGGTCGGCGAAGATGCCCTCCGCGCAGAACACCGTGGCCCCGGCCAGGTCGAGGACCTGGTGCCCGGTGGTGCGGCTCAGCGGGATCGAGTAGACCGGGGTGTCGGTGCGGCCGGTGCGGCACAGCTCGAGCAGCGCGGCCACGGCCGCCTCGCAGTGCCAGCTCGCCGGGTCGTCCCAGTCGACGAGGCCGTGGTTCGAGCCGGACTCGATCCGCGGCAGCGACGGGTCGTCGCCGTCCTTGTAGAAGTCGTCGAGGCGCAGCGTCGGCCAGCCCCGGGCGCGCCGGAGCCGCTCGGCGAGCCGGGACTTCCCGGCGCCGGAGGGCCCGGCCAGCACGACGACCTTGGCGAGCCCCTCAGACACCGATGGGGTGCCAGACGGTCTTCAGCTCCAGGACGTCGGTCATCCGGTCGATCCCGGGCTCGGCGAGCCAGTCCGGAGCGGCGTCGGGGGCACGGCGTACGCGCTTGAGGTTGTCCGCGGCGGCGACCTCCAGCGAGGCCGCCAGGGCGGGGTCCGCGACACCGGTCAGGTCGATGGCGTTGACGTCCATGTGCGAGGCCAGCCACGGCGCCACGTCCGCGACCGGGCCGGTGAGGATGTTGACGACCCCGGCCGGCACGTCGGAGGCGTCGAGGACCTCGGCCAGGGTGATCGCGGTCAGCGGGTGGGCCTGGCTGGCGAGGACCACCGCGGTGTTGCCGGTGACGATGACCGGCGCCAGCACGCTGACGAGGCCGAGCAGCGCGCCCTTCGGCGCCAGCACCGCGACGACACCGGTCGGCTCGGGGGTCGAGATGTTGAAGAACGGCCCGGCGACCGGGTTCTGGCTGCCGATGACCTGGCCGATCTTGTCCGCCCAGCCGGCGTACCAGACGAGGCGATCGACGGCGGCGGCGACGTACGTGCGCGCCTTGGTCTGGGTGACGCCCTCGGTGCGGACCAGCTCGGCGACGAACTGGTCGGCGCGCGACTCGAGCACCTCGGCGATCCGGTAGACCACCTGTCCGCGGTTGTACGCCGTGCGCGCGGACCACTTCGGGAACGCGGCCCGCGCCGCCACGACCGCGTCGCGCGCGTCCTTGCGCGAGGCCTTGCTCGCGTTGGCGAGGAAGCGGCCCTTGGCGTCGGTGACCTCGAAGGTGTGGCCCGACTCCGAGCGCGGGAAGGCGCCGTTGATGTAGAGCTTGTAGGTCTTGCGGACGTCCACGCGCGCCATCAGAGCGACGCTCCCTTCAGGTACGCGGCCAGGCCCTGGCGGCCGCCCTCACGGCCGTAGCCGGACTCCTTGTAGCCGCCGAACGGGCTGGTCGGGTCGAACTTGTTGAACGTGTTGGCCCAGACCACGCCGGCCCGCAGCTCGCTGGCCATGTGCAGGATCCGCGAGCCCTTCTCGGTCCAGACGCCCGCGGACAGGCCGTAGGGCGTGTTGTTCGCCTTCTCGACCGCCTCGCTCGGCGTGCGGAAGGTGAGCACCGACAGGACCGGGCCGAAGATCTCCTCGCGCGCGATCCGGTGGGCCTGGGAGACGCCGGTGAAGATCGTCGGCGGGAACCAGAAGCCCGAGCTGGGCAGGTCGCACGGCGGCGACCAGCGCTCCGCGCCCTCGTCGTCGCCGATGCCGGCGAGCTCGCGGATCCTGCCGAGCTGCTCGGCGGAGTTGATGGCGCCGATGTCGGTGTTCTTGTCGAGCGGGTCGCCGACGCGCAGCGTGCCCATCCGCCGCTTCAGGCTCGCCAGCAGCTCGTCGGCGACGGACTCCTGCACCAGCAGTCGCGAGCCCGCGCAGCACACGTGGCCCTGGTTGAAGAAGATGCCGCCGACGATGCCCTCGACCGCCTGGTCGATGGCGGCGTCCTCGAAGACGATGTTGGCGGCCTTGCCGCCGAGCTCGAGGGTGACCTTCTTGTGGCTGCCCGCCACCGCCCGCGCGATCGCCTTGCCGACCTCGGTCGAGCCGGTGAAGGCGACCTTGTCGACGTCGGGGTGCGAGACCACGGCCTGGCCGGTGGCGCCGGCACCCGTGACGATGTTGACGACACCCGGCGGCAGGTCGGCCTGCTGGCAGATCTCCGCGAACAGCAGGGCCGTCAGGGGCGTGGTCTCGGCAGGCTTGAGCACCACGGTGTTGCCGCACGCCAGTGCGGGCGCGACCTTCCACGCCAGCATGAGCAGCGGGAAGTTCCACGGGATCACCTGGCCGGCGACGCCGAGCGGCTGCGGGTCCGGGCCGAGCCCGGCGTACGACAGCTTGTCGGCCCAGCCGGCGTAGTAGAAGAAGTGCGCGGCGACGAGGGGTACGTCGACGTCGCGGCTCTCCTTGATCGGCTTGCCGTTGTCGATCGACTCCAGGACGGCCAGCTCGCGGGAGCGCTCCTGGATGATCCGGGCGATCCGGTAGAGGTACTTCGCCCGCTCCGCGCCGGCCATCCGGCTCCAGCCGCGGAAGGCGCGACGGGCTGCCTTGACCGCGAGGTCGACGTCGGCCTCGGAGGCCTCGGCGACCTCGGCGAGGGTCTCCTCGGTCGCCGGGTTGAGGGTCTTGAAGGAGGATCCGCGGCCGTCGACGAACTCACCGTCGATGAACAGACCGTAGGACGCCTTGATGTCGACGATGCTGCGCGACTCGGGCGCGGGGGCGTACTCGAACTTCGTCATCGGGATCAGTCCATGGTGAAGTAGTCGGGACCGCTGTAGCGGCCGGTGGTGAGCTTCGTGCGCTGCATGAGCAGGTCGTTGAGCAGGGTCGACGCACCGAACCGGAACCAGTGCGGGGTCAGCCAGTCGGGGCCGGCGACCTCGTTGACCATGACGAGGTACTTGATCGCGTCCTTCGTGGTGCGGATGCCCCCCGCCGGCTTCACGCCGACCTGGGTGCCGGTCGCCTCGCGGAAGTCGCGGACGGCCTCGAGCATCACCAGGGTCACCGGCAGCGTGGCGGCCGGCTGCACCTTGCCGGTCGAGGTCTTGATGAAGTCCGCGCCGGCGAGCATGGCCAGCCACGAGGCGCGTCGTACGTTGTCGAGGGTCTGCAGCTCGCCGGTCTCGAAGATCACCTTGAGGTGGGCGTCGCCGCACGCCTCCTTCGTCGCGACGATCTCGTCGAAGACCTGCTGGTAGCGGCCCGCCAGGAACGCGCCCCGGTCGATGACCATGTCGATCTCGTCGGCACCCGCGGCCACCGCGTCGGCGGTGTCGGCGAGCTTGACGGCCATCGAGGCCCGGCCGCTCGGGAACGCGGTCGCGACCGCGGCCACGTTGACCTTGTCGCCGACGACGTCCTTGGCGGCGGCCACGAGGTCGCCGTAGACGCAGACGGCCGCGACCATCGGGCAGGTCGGGTCGGCCGGGTCGGGGTGCAGCGCCTTGGACGCGAGCGCCTTGACCTTGCCCGGGGTGTCCTGCCCCTCGAGCGTGGTGAGGTCGACCATCGAGATCGCCAGGTCGATGGCGTAGGCCTTCGCGGTGGTCTTGATGGAGCGGGTGCCGAGCCCGGCCGCGCGCGCCTCGGCGCCGACCTGGTCGACCCCGGGAAGACCGTGCAGGAAGCGCTTGAGCGACGCCTCGCTCGACGTCACCTCGGCGAGGCTGGGGGCGCGGACAGACATGGACCCAGCATAGGGTCGGGCGCCCTGGTCACTAGCCTTCAGATGTGGGCCGTGACCGAGACGTGATCCCGCTGAGCGAGGCGACCCGGGCGTGGGCCTCGATCGCTGCGCAGACCTTCGGCGGACCGGCGGGCCAGATCGCCGTCATGCAGCACAAGCTCGTCGACGAGAAGCGCTGGATCGGGCAGCAGCGGTTCCTGCACGCGCTCAACTACTGCATGCTGCTGCCCGGGCCTGAGGCCCAG
>DATFHM010000027.1:0-6075 GCA_035248385.1 Nocardioides sp.
CCGGCGACCGCCGCTACCTCTCAGAGGAGTCCATGGCGCTGCTCAACGACCCCGTGGATACTGGTGATCACGCCGCCATCGAGAGTGGCGAGTAGGGCACCGAGGATCCCCTCAAAGCCCACCACCCAGCGGGGCTCTGTCTGCAGAGAACGCTGCATCCCTTGGGAAAACTGCAGCAGCCCCGCAATAGGCTCGGCCCGTGCCCCGTCGTACCCCTGTCCGCCCGCCGACCCCGCACCCGAGCGGCGCCCGGCCGCCGGCCATCCCGGCCGAGTTGGTGCCGCACCACGTGGCGATCGTGATGGACGGCAACGGCCGGTGGGCCAAGGAGCGCGGCCTGCCGCGCACCAAGGGCCACGAGCAGGGGGAGTCGAGCCTGTTCGACGTGGTCGAGGGCGCGATCGAGATCGGCGTGAAGGCGGTGTCGGCGTACGCCTTCTCCACCGAGAACTGGAGCCGCAGCCCCGACGAGGTGAAGTTCCTGATGGGCTTCAACCGCGACGTCATCCGCCGGCGCCGGGACGAGATGAACGACCTCGGCGTCCGCGTGCGGTGGGCCGGGCGCGCGCCCCGCCTCTGGAAGTCGGTCATCAACGAGCTCAAGGTCGCCGAGGAGCTCACCAAGGACAACGACGTCATGACGCTGACGATGTGCGTCAACTACGGCGGCCGCTCCGAGCTCGGCGACGCCGCCCGCCGGCTCGCCGAGGACGTCGCCTCCGGCCGGCTCAAGCCGGGCAAGGTGGACGAGAAGACGCTCGGCCGCTACCTCTACGTCCCCGAGCTCCCCGACGCCGACCTGATCTGGCGCACCTCCGGCGAGGAGAGGCTCTCCAACTTCATGCTCTACCAGGCCGCGTACGCCGAGTTCGTGTTCTCCGATGTGCTCTGGCCCGACGTCGACCGGCGCCACCTGTGGCAGGCGATCGACACCTACGCGCGCCGCGACCGGCGCTACGGCGGAGCCGTCCCCAACCAGGTCTAGGCAGGCGGATCAGCGGTCGGTACGCCGACCCGCCGGCGCCGCAGCAGCACCCCGGTCGGCCACGCCACGACGAAGCAGGCGAGCGCCAGCAGCACGATGCTCGGGCCGGGGGCGACCGTGGCGTGGAACGACGCGAAGGTCGAGATCAGCAGCCCGCCGAGGGAGGCGACCAGGCCGAGCACCATCGCGAGCCCGAGCGTGCTGCGGAAGGTCCGGGTCAGCTGCTGCGAGGTGGCGACGGGGATGACCATCAGCGCCGAGACCAGCAGCAGCCCGACGGTGTGCATCGCGACCGTGACGCTGACCGCCGCGAGGGTGGCGACGAGCAGGTTGTACCAGCGCACCGGCAGCCCGGCGACCTGGGCGAAGTCACGGTCGTTCGCGACGGCGTACAGCTGGGGCGCCAGGCCGAGGCCGATCACCAGCACCACCGCGGCGAGCGCCATCGTGATGAGGACGTCGCCGACCCCGATCGTGGTGATCGAGCCGAACAGGTACTCCTGCAGCGTCGCCGCCGACTTGCCCGCCAGGCCCGAGAGCAGCACGCCACCCGCGAGACCGCCGTAGAACAGCAGCGCCAGCGCGACGTCGCCGCCCGCGTGCCCGCGCTCGCGGATCAGCTCGATGGCGACCGCACCGAGGACCGCCACGATGACGGCGGTCCACGTCGGCGACGTACCGGTCAGCAGGCCGAGCGCGACACCGGTCACGGCCACGTGCCCGAGCCCGTCGCCCATCAGCGAGAGCCGGCGCTGCACCAGGTAGGTGCCGACGATCGGCGCCGCCAGGCCGGTCAGCGTGGCCGCGATCAGCGCCCGCTGCATGAAGCCGTAGGAGAAGAGGTCCCAGGCACTCATTCGTGATCACACTCCAGCGGTGAGGCGACCTGCGGGGTCGGTGGGTGGTCGTGGCGCTCCGGCACCTCGTGGTGGTGGTGGCTGTGCTCCTCGCCGAAGAACACCGGACCGTGCACGTCGTGGTCGGCCAGCGGTACGCCGTCGTACGCCTTGTGCCCGTCCCGCATCACCACGGTCCGGTCGACCAGGCCCGCCAGCGGGCCGAGCTCGTGCGCGACGAGCACGATCGTGCGGCCCTGCTCCTTGAGCATCCCGAGGGTGTCGGCGAGGACCTGCTGGTTGGGCAGGTCGACCCCGGCGGTGGGCTCGTCCAGGAAGAACAGGTCGGGCTCGCCGGCGAGCGCGCGGGCGATGTACGCGCGCTGCTGCTGCCCGCCGGAGAGGTCGGTGACCGGGTCGGTCGCGCGGTTGCTCAGGCCGACCGTCTCGAGGGCCGAGCCGATGACCCGGCGGTCGGCACGCGAGAGCGGCCGGAACAGGCCCCGCCGCCCCAGCCGGCCGGACGCGACGACCTCCCAGACCGAGGTCGGGATGCCGGAGGAGGCGTTCACCCGCTGCGGCACGTAGCCGAGCCGCGGCCAGTCCTTGAACCGGTCGACCGGCTCGCCGAACAGCCGCAGCGAACCGGCGGCGAGCGGGCGGAGCCCGGTCAGGGCGCGCACCAGCGTGGACTTTCCCGACCCGTTCGGCCCCATCAGGGCGATGAAGTCGCCGTCCTCGACCCGGAGGTCGACGTCGCTGATGAGCAGGCGGCCTCCGGCGGCGACGGCGCCGCCGGTGAGCTCGATGGGTGCCGGGTTCACCGGCAGCCGTTCGCGGTGCGGAGTGCGGCGAGGTTGGCGCGCATGAGGGAAAGGTAGTCGTCCTGCGACGTCGCCGAGCTGAGCCCCTCGATCGGGTCCAGGATCGCCGTCTTCGCGCCGGTGTCGTGCGCGATGGTCCGGGAGAGGGCGGGGGAGACCAGCCGCTCGCCGAAGACGGTCGTGATCCCGTCGCTCCGGATCAGCTGCTGCAGCCGGCCGAGGTCGGCCGGCGTCGGCTCGGCGTCGGGGGAGAGGCCCGCGATGGGCTCGATGTCGAGCCCGTAGCGCCACAGGTAGCCGAACGCGTTGTGGCTGACCACGATCACGTTCCGCTGGCAGTGCGCCAGCCCGGTCGCATAGGCCCGGTCGAGCTCCTTCAGCTTCGTCGACAGCGCGTCCGCGTTCGCGTGGTACGACGCCGCGTTCGCCGGGTCGACCGACGCCATCTTGTCGGCCAGGGCCTGGCCCACGCCCGCGAGCTTGAGCGGGTCCTGCCAGAAGTGCGGGTCGAGGTCGCCGAGGTCCTTGGCCGACTGCTCGGCCTCCTGGTCCGAGGTCACACCGGCGTGGTGGCTGACGTCGTCGTGGCCGCCGTGGGAGAGCGGCTCGAGCCCGGCGACGGTCGTGACGTCGAACGCGGCGTCGCTGTTCGCCTGGGTCACGGTCTGGTCGACGGCGGCCTGCAGGCCCTTCTCGTAGACGATCACGTCGGCCGACACGACGTCGCCCACCTCCTTCGGGGTGAGCTCCAGGTCGTGCGGCTCGGCGCCGGGTTGGGTGAGGTCCTCGACCTGGGCGTGGTCGCCGACGACCTGCTGGGCCATCCACTGCAGCGGGTAGAGGCCGGCGACGACGCTGAGCCCGTTGCTCGCGCTCGGGCCGTCGTCGGAGAACGCGGCACAGCCGGAGAGGGTCAGGGCCAGGGCGGTCGCTCCGAGGATCGGCTTCAACATGAGAACGATTCTCATTTACATCTGAAGCCGGTGTCAAGCCGAGGTCAGGCCGCGCCCCACATCGCCACGAGGCTGCGCCCGGCCGCGCGTAGCGGTTCCACCGATCGCTGTGACCGGCTGACCAGCAGCGCGCCCTCGATCGCGCAGATCGCCAGGTTGGCCCGCGCCGCCGCCTCCTCGAGAGGTACGCCGGAGCGGGTGAACGCCTCGCTCAGCAGACCCGACCACCGGGCGAACGCCTCGCCCGCGGCGGCTCGCGCTGCGGGCGTGTCATCCGCCGCCAGCGCCGACGCCGCGACCGGGCAGCCCTGCTCGAAGTCGCTGCGCTCCAGCCGCCGGCACCAGATCTCGACCAGCTCGGTGACCGCGGCGCCGGGGTCCCCGGCCGAGGCCAGCTTCGTGATCAGCCCGCCGGTGAGCACGCCGGCCCGGGCAGCCGCGGCCGCCGCCAGCTCGTCCTTGCCGCCGGGGAAGTGGTGGTAGATCGACCCCCGCGGTGCTCCGCTGTGGTCGACGACGTCGCGCAGCGACGTACCGGCCACGCCGCGGCGCGCGAACAGGTCGATGGCGCCGTCGATCATCGTCTCCCGTGCGGTCGTCACACCCGCTCCAGCCGTGCGGGGACGTACTTGTGCCACGGCGTGCCCGCCAGGAAGTCGCGGTGGTGCAGCGAGGTGAGCTCGTTCGGAGCCACCCCGGGTGTCCCGGAGTCGTGGGAGACCCCGAGGCCGTTCGGCAGCGAGATGTGGCCGGCCTGCATCTGGTCGGTCACCTCGACCACCGCGACAGCCGCCCCGCGCTCGGTCACCACCCGCAGCGAGTCGCCCGACTCCACGCCGTACGCCGACGCGTCGGCCGGCGACAGCCGCAGCGCGCCCTGCGCGTCACGTCGCCGCCAGGACGGGTCGCGGATGATCGTGTTGGCCGTGAAGGCCCGCCGCTCACCGGCCGACAGCACCATCGGGAACTCCTCGGTGGTCCACGAGCTCGGCTCGGTGGCCAAGGACCTCAAGTGCGAGATCAGCTCCGGGATCTCCAGGGTGAACCGGCGGTCCGGGCGGCGCACGTAGTCCCACGCGTTCTCGTGGTCGTCGCGGGTGAACACCACCGCCTCGCCGGTCAGGATCCGCGAGAACAGCGCGTTGCCCGGCTCGAACCCGGTGCCGCCGAAGCCGGCCCGCGCCACCGACGCCGGCTGCGCCATCGCGCACAGGTGCGCGACGCCCCAGAGGGCTGCGGTCCCGCGCGCCGGGCCGAGCGTCGGGCCGAGGGTCTCGTGGAGGACGTGACCGGCCAGCCCCATCAGCCGAGGATCGGCACCGATCGCCGCGAAGAAGGCGTCGGCGAACGCCGGCAGCCCGGCGGCCGCGGCCGCACGCAGCGGCTCGAGGGTGGCGTCGTCGACGACCCCGAGCGCGCGGATCACGCGGGCGTAGATCTCCGGCTCGTCGAGGGTGCCCTCCAACGCCTCCATCAGCGGCGCCCGCAGGTGGAAGACGTTCTCGGGGAAGTCGACGTTGAAGAAGGTGCACTCCCACTTCTCGAACTGGGTGGCAGCCGGCAGCACGTAGTCGGCCTCGCGCGCCGTCTCGGTCATCGCGATGTCGATGACCACGCTGAGCTCGAGCTTGCGCATCGCCCGGCGGAAGGACGCCGAGTCGGCGAGGGAGTGCGCGGGGTTCACGCTGTCGATCCACATCGCGCGGAAGCGGTCGGGGTGGTGGGTGTCGATCTCCTCGGCGATCGAGTTGCACGGCACCAGGCCGGAGATGATCCGCGCCCCGGTCACGGGGGTGACCTTCGAACCGCCGCCACCGGTCCCGCCGGCCAGGGCCGCGAACGTCGAGTGCAGGAACATCCCGCCCTGCTTCGCGAAGTTGCCGGTGAGGATCCACAGCATCTTGTTGAGGTAGGAGCTCAGCGTGCTGTGCGGCGCCTGCTGGATGCCGAGGTCCTCGTAGGTGCACACGCTCGCGGCTGCCGCGATCCGCCGGGCGGTACGCCGGATCAGCGACTCCTCCACGCCACACCGCTCCGCGTAGCCGGCGACGTCGACCTCGGCGTACGCCGCCAGGACCGCCTCCGCGCCGGTCGTGTGGTCACGCACGAAGTCGTGGTCGATCAGGTCCTCCTGGACCAGCACCGCACCCAGCGCGGCCAGGCACCAGGCGTCGGTGCCGGGGCGCACCTGCAGGTGGATGTCGGCCATCGCGGCGGTCTCGCTGCGCCGCGGGTCGATGACCACCATGCAGCGGTCGTGGTCGGCCGCCATCTCCTTGAGCACCGGCCGGGCGCGCGGGAAGGAGTGCGACTGCCACGGGTTCTTGCCGACGAACACCACGACCTCGGCGTGCTCGAAGTCGCCCTTGGTGTGGCCGCCGTAGAGCCGGCCGTCGACGTACATCTCGCCGGTCTTCTCCTGGGCGAGCGCGTTCGAGCGGTAGCGCACGCCGAGCGCCGCCTGCAGCGACTGCTGG
>DATFHM010000028.1:0-30539 GCA_035248385.1 Nocardioides sp.
CTACTCGGCAGCCCGCCGCAGGGGGCTGGCCTCCGCGGCGGCGGCGTACGCCTCGGCGGAGTAGAGCAGCCAGGAGTGGCGGCCGGCGGGGGTGCCGGTGGCCCAGCCGCGCAGGTTCGACTCGTACTGGGCGCGCAGCGCCAGGTGGGCGGCCTCGGGCACGATCAGCGACTTCTCGTCGACGCCACGGGCCACCAGCACCAGCCGCTCGACGGCGCGCGCGACGATGCCGTTGTGGCTCGGGAACGGGGCCGCGGCGGCCAGGTCGGCGTGCACGATCGCGGCGATGCCGAGCGCCGGGGCTTCGGACGGCGTGGTGATCAGCTCGGCGACGGCACGCAGCACCTCCGCCGACGAAGCGTCGCGCGGGCGGCCCAGCCGCTCTGCGGGGAGCGAGGTGGCGGCCGCAAGCGCGTGGATCCGCGCGAGCGCCTGCAGCGGCTGGGCGCGCAGGGCGGGCGCGAGGCCGAGCAGCTCGGTCGAGAGACGTACGGCGTCCTGGGCGATCTCGTCGCCCTCACCGTCACGCACCTCGGCCAGCGTGGACCGCGACCCCTCGAGCGCCGCGCTCGCGTGCGCGCCGCGCAGCAGCGACTCGGCGGTCATCTCCGGGCTGGTCCGGCGCAGCCCGCGGTCACGCAGCACGACGTCGATGCCGTCCCGCGCTCCGGCGTACGCCGACGGCACGCCCTCGAGCGACTGCAACCAGCCGGCGGTGGCGGCGGGGAGGTCGGTCACACGCGCAAGCCTAGGAGGCCTCAGCCGACAGGCGTGAACCGGATCGGGAAGCGGATCGCGCCCGTGTTGCCGCTCACCGGCAGCCACTCCCCCGGGCCGTCCGGCTGCGCGTCGGGCATTCGCTGGGCCAGCAGCGGCAGCGCGACGGCCATGTCGATGCGGGCGACGAAGTGGCCGAGGCAGTGGTGGACCCCGCCGCCGAAGCCCATGTGGGTCGGCCGCGGCGAGGTGATGTCGAAGTCGGTGACCGGCATCGCGCGCGGGTCGGTGCCGACGCTGTGCGAGAGCAGCTGCACGATGCCGCCCTTCGGGATCAGCAGGCCGTTGACCTCGACGTCCTCGAGGGCCTCGCGGGTGATCCAGGTGACCGTCGGGTTGACCCGCATGACCTCCTCGACCGCGTTCGGGCCGAGGTCGGGGTCGGCACCGAGCAGCTTCCACTGGTCGGGGCGGGCGAGCAGCGTCTGCAGGGCGAGGCCCAGCTGGTTGCGGGTCGTCTCCATGCCCGCGAACACCAGGAAGACCAGGGCGACGCCGAGCTCCTCGGCGCTCAGCTTCTCCTCCTGCTGGGCCCGCACGAGGTCGCTGACCAGGTCGTCGGTCGGGTGCGCCGTCCGGTCGGCGACCACCTCGCCGACGTACCCGTAGAGGCCGTCGAGCGCCGCCTCGATGCGGGGCAGGTCGGCCTTGAGGTTGACCCCGAAGCTCTTGCCGAGGTCGTCGGCCCAGTGCGCGACCTGCGGCCACTCCTCGTCGGGCAGGCCGAGCAGGCCGCAGATGATCCGCGAGGCGTAGGGCTCGGCGAACTCGGAGATGAACTCGACCGACCCGCGGTCCGCGAACCCGTCGATCAGCTCGTTCGCGATCTGCTGGAAGCGCGGGCGCATCGCGGCGATCGGGCGCTGCTTGAACGCCGGGAACAGCAGCCGGCGGATCCGGGTGTGCTCCTCGCCCTCCAGCGCGAGCAGGGTCTTGGCCCACCAGTCGTGGAAGGGACCGGTGTGCACGTCGTTCTGCGCGGGCCACTGCGCGGTGCCCTGCTGGAAGCGGCGGTCCTTGAGGATCGCGTTGGCCTCCTCGTAGCGCAGGACGGCCAGGCCGTAGTTGGTCTCGGCGTACCAGCTCTGCTCGCGCGCCTGGTGGACCACGTCCGACGTGACGTCGAAGGACAGGTCGCTGAGGTCGAAGCGCGGGATCGCCATGGGGGCATCGTCGCGAGCCGGCCTTGGTCGCGACAAGGCGGGGTTGCTGAGAGACCGTCTCGGATCCGAGACCTCAGGCCTCGGGCGGTACGACGCGCCCCGCGAAGCCGGCCAGCACCTCGGCGAACCGGTCGGGGTGGGCCAGGTGCGCCAGGTGCCCGCCGCCGGGCGGCATCACCACGACCTCGAGGTCGTCGAGGTGGGCGGCCAGGTGCTCGCGGACCGGCGCGGGCGGCTCCTCCGCGGCGACGTACAGGAAGGGGGTGGTGACGGCGTCCAGCAGACCGTCCACCAGCGCCTGCATCTGCGGCGGCGGCGTGGTCAGCGGCGTGTGCCAGTGGTCGAGCACGACCGCCTGCTCCACCTGCCGGGTGCCGACGACGCGGGTGCGCTCCGGCTCGGGCAGCCGGTCGACCCCGATGCTCTCCTCGAACGGCGCGAACGCGGCGCCGAAGTCAGGCCCGTGGAGGGCGTCGGCGAGCTGCTGCACGAAGCCGGCGAACGGACCCACCACCAGCGGCTGGTCGACGTCGACGACACCGCGCACCGGGTAGCGCGCCCCGTAGCCCAGGGCCACCATCGTGCCGGCGGAGTGCCCGACGACCACCGGGTCCGCCACCCCGATCGCCTCGAGCGTCGCGTGCAGGCGGTCGACCACCTGGAGCGGGTCGGCCCCGGACCCCGACGAGTCGCCGTGGCCGGGCAGGTCGACGGCGACGCACCGGAACCGGTCCGCGAGCCGCTCCACCGCCGGGTCCCAGGTACGCCGGCTGAAGGTCAGCCCGTGCACGAGCACCAGCGGCGGGCCGGATCCGGTGTCGTCGTACGCGAGGAGGCCGTCGTCGTCCGCCATGGGGGCACTGTAGTGCGGCGTCCACCTCCGCGCCGCTGCCCATTTTTCGAGGTCGGCGGGCGTAGCCTTGCGCTGATGTCGGAGCAGAACTCACCAGACCTCGCCCTGTCGTTCGGGGCCGTGGTCGACGCGTACGACCGGGCCCGCCCCGGCTACCCGCTGGACGCCGCCCGCTGGCTGACCGGCGGCGAGCCGGCGACCGTGCTCGAGCTGGGTGCCGGCACCGGCAAGCTGACCGAGCAGCTGCTCGCCCTGGGGCACGATCTGCACGCGACCGAGCCCGACCCGCAGATGTTCGACCGGCTCACCCAGCGCTTCCCGGAGCTGCGGGTGACGCAGAGCGGCGCCGAGGAGATCCCGGTCCCCGACTCCAGCATCGACGTCGTGGTCGTGGGCCAGGCGTACCACTGGTTCGACAAGGAGCTCGCGCTGCCGGAGATCGCGCGGGTGCTCAAGCGCGGCGGTCATCTCGCCCTGGCGTGGAACATCAAGGACGAGAGCATCCCGTGGGTCAGGCGGCTCGGCCGCCTGCTCGGCGTGTCCGAGGCGGAACGCAGCGCGGGCCCGGACGATGCACTGGAGGAATCGCCGTACTTCGGCATCCCCGACGAGGCGATCTTCAAGCACTGGC
This sequence comes from Nocardioides sp., assembly GCA_035248385.1. Lineage (GTDB taxonomy): Bacteria > Actinomycetota > Actinomycetes > Propionibacteriales > Nocardioidaceae > Nocardioides. Next base: position 3,425 of record DATFHM010000028.1, read on the forward strand.
AGGTCGTCGACCGCGACTCGATCCAGGACCTGGCACTGTCCCGCTCGACCATCTCGACGCTCCCGCAGGGCGAGCGCGAGGCCAAGATCCGCGAGGTCCTGGCGTTCTATGACGACTTCGGGCGTGGGTACGACGGCATGCAGCTGCCGTACCTCACCAAGTGCTACCGCTCGGTGGTCGCGGTCAAGCCGCACCGGGCGCCCCGCCCGGCTGTGGAGGTCGCTGCCGACGAGACGGGCGCGAGCCTCGCCGAGGTGACCCGCGAGAACCCCGCCGTCGTCGACACCATGGGTGCCGGCACGTACGTCGGCGAGGAGACCGTGCCGCTCGCCGCGAACTACGTCCGCGACTACGACACCGGCAGCCTGCCCGCGCAGGGCATCCCGGGCATCTCCGAGCCGCCGGCCGACGACGACTCCGGCGTGCTGCTGATCAACTTCCGCTGACGCTCAGGCCGCGGCGCGGACGAGCGCCCGGGCGCGCGTCATGATCAGCTCGACCACGCAGCGGTGCGGGCCGATCACGTCCGCGACGGCGGTGGCGCCGGCGGCGAGTGCCTCGGTGCGGGCCCGGTCGGCGAAGTGCCCGGCGGCCAGCAGGTACGGCGAGACTGCGTCGCCGGGTCGCACGACCTCGGCCGGTCGCGGGCCCAGCCCGGACAGCGTCGCCACCCGCACCGGGCTGCCCCAGGCGCGGGCCAGGAGGTGGGCGGCGGCGTCGAGGTCGGTCAGGGCGTCCGGGTCGGTGGAGCCGGCGGCGACCAGGACGACCGGCTGCGAGCGGCGCGCGCCCACGGCGATCAGCCGGTCGACCTGGGCGGCGGCCAGCAGCGGGTCGGGCCCGAGCGGACGACCGACGGTCAGCTCGCCCGCCTGGGCGGGCAGGTCGTGGCGCACGTGGTAGCCGGTCGACAGCAGCAGCGGCACCACGGCGGTGTCGGCGGTGTCGGCGGCCCCGAGCCCGGCGGCCACGTCGGCGAAGAGGGGCGCGCAGAGCTCGACGTACGACGTCGTGGCGCTCCACCCGAGGCGCCGCGCGGCCATCGCGGTGAGCTCGGCCGCGACCAGGTTGCCGGCCGGGTTGCGGGTCCCGTGGGCGACGGTCACCAGCCTCACTGGGTCACCGCCAGCCGGTAGCCGCGCTTCACGACGGTCTGGATGACACGGGTGCCGAGGGCGGCCCGCAGCCGCGCCACGGCCATCTCGACGGCGTGCTCGGAGCCGGCCGTGCCGGAGGGCAGGGCCGCGAGCAGCTCGCGCCGGGAGACCACGATGCCGGGGTTGACCAGCAGCGCCTGGAGCACGGCGTACGGCGCCGGGGTGAGCTTGACCTCGACCCCGTCCAGCAGCACGTCCGTGCCGTGCAGGAGCAGGGTGTGGCCGGCGACCTCGAGGGTGGTGCCGGTGGCGCGCGAGGGCAGCTCGCACTCGAGCTGCTTGACCATGGCGGCGAGTCGCGAGCGCTCCGGGTAGATCGTCGGGACGCCCCACATCTCGAACGCGGCGGCGGTGACCGGCCCGACGCACGCGGCGATCACGTCGGCCTGGAAGGCGCCCTCGACCTCGTCGCGGTGCCCGGTCGAGGTCGCGGCCTGCATGAGCGCTGCAACCGCGGGGGCTGCGGTGAAGGTGACCGCGTCGACCCGGCGCTGGGCGATGTCCTCGACCAGGCCGAACATGGGCTCGGGATCCTCGGCGCCCTCGACCCGGTAGACGGTCACGGTGGTGACGTCGGCGCCCTGGCGGCGCAGCGCGTGCGCCGCCATCGACAGCGACTGCCCGTGCTCCTGGACCACGATCCGCAGGCCGCTGAGGTCGCGGCCGCGCAGGTGGGCCAGGACGTCGTCGAGCTGCTCGGACTCCGGGGCCCACAGCTCACGCAGGCCGAAGCGCCGCAGCGCACCGACGCTCTTCGGCCCGCGGGCGAGGATCTCGGCCTTGGCCAGGTGCGCGCGGAGCGGGTCGAGCAGACCCCACCGCTCGGCGGCGGTGAACCACGACTTCAGGCCGATGCCGGTGGTGGCCACGAAGATGTCGACCGGGTTCGCCAGGACGTCGTGGGTCGCGGCGCGCAGGGCGACCTCGTCGATGTGGTTGGGGTCCAGCGACAGGGCCGGCGCGTGCACCACCTCGGCGCCGCGGCGCTCGAGCAGGGTGATCTGCTCCTCGGCGCGCCGGGCGGCGGTCACGCCGATCCGGAATCCAGCCAGAGGGAGGTCGGTCACGACGCGATTGTCTCCCGCCGCGGCCCCACGACCACAACGCCGTCGTCGATGCGGACCTCGTAGGTGGGTACGACGACCGACGGGTCGTCCAGGCAGCGGCCGGTGCGCAGGTCGAACTTCTGCTTCTGCAGCGGGCTGGCCACGAACGGCACCTCGGTGTCACCGACGGTGACCGTGCCGACGATGCCGCGCGCGAGCACGGACGCGTGCCCGATCGGGTCGTAGTTCGACAGCGCGAACACCTCGTCGTCGTAGGTCCGGATGACGGCGACCGCACGTCCGTGCACCAGGGCGGTCACGCCGCTCTCCTTGGTGATCTGCTCCAGCCGGCACACCGACTCCCACTCCTGCATCACGGTGCTCCTACCGGGATCCGGGACCCGAGCTCGACGGGGCCGGTGGTGAGGGCGGCCTGGATCTGGCCGCGCTCCTCGCTGAAGGTGATGTTCGGGTCCGGCGTACCGGGGGCGTTGACGAAGGACACGAAGCGGGCGAGCTTCTCGGGGTCCTCGATGGTGGCCTTCCACTCGTCGAAGTAGCTGTCGACGTGGACGGCCATGGCGGCCTCGAGCTCGGCGCCGAGGCCGAGGCTGTCCTCGACGACGACCTCGCGGACCCGGTCCAGGCCGCCCACCTCGTCCATCCAGTACGCCGTACGCTGCAGCCGGTCGGCCGTGCGGATGTAGTACATGAGGAAGCGGTCGAGGTAGCGGATCAGCTCGTCCTTGGACAGGTCGCCGGCCAGCAGCTGGGCGTGGGCCGGGATGGCGCCGCCGTTGCCGCCGACGTACAGGTTCCAGCCCTTCTCGGTGGCGATGATGCCGAAGTCCTTCGAGCGGGCCTCCGCGCACTCGCGGGCACACCCGGACACGCCGCCCTTGAGCTTGTGCGGGCTGCGCAGGCCCCGGTAGCGGAGCTCGAGCTCGATGGCGAGGCCGACCGAGTCCTGCACGCCGTACCGGCACCAGGTCGAGCCGACGCAGGACTTCACGGTCCGCAGCGACTTGCCGTAGGCGTGGCCGGACTCCATGCCGGCGTCGACCAGCCGTTTCCAGATCGCGGGGAGGTCCTCCATCCGCGCGCCGAACATGTCGATGCGCTGGCCGCCGGTGATCTTCGTGTAGAGGCCGAACTCCTGCGCCACCTGGCCGATCACGATCAGCTTGTCGGGCGTGATCTCGCCACCGGGGATGCGCGGGACCACCGAGTAGGTGCCGTTCTTCTGCAGGTTCGCGAGGTAGGCGTCGTTGGTGTCCTGCAGGGTGGCGTTGGAGCCGTCGAGGACGTGGTGGTGGAGCAGGCTCGCCAGGATGCTCGCGACCGCCGGCTTGCAGATGTCGCAGCCCCGGCCGGTGCCGTGGGCCTCGACGATCTCGTCGAACCGGTTGTAGCCGTGGATCGCGATGACCTCGAACAGCTCCTGGCGGGTCATCTTGAAGTGCGCACAGATGCTCTTGTCGACGGTCCTGCCCGACGCGGCGAAGAAGTCCTCGACGATCTTCTTGACCACCGGCTTGCACGAACCGCAGGTGGAGCCGGCCTTGGTGCACTTCGTGACGCAGCCGGCGTCGCCACAGGGGCCGCCGTCGTTGAGCGTGGCGTCGTCGGAGACCGCGGCGACGATCTCGGCCTTGGTCACGTTGTTGCAGGAGCAGACCTGGGCGTCGTCGGGCAGCCCGATCTCCACACCGCCGCGGGACGCCGGGAGGATCAGGTCCTCGGGGTTGTCGGGCAAGGTCATGCCCGAGGCGACGAGGGGCCGCAGGACGCCGTACTGGCTGGCGTCACCGACCAGGATGCCGCCGAGCAGCTCGTACCCGCCGTCCTCCTTCTCCTTGACGACCAGCTTCTTGTAGATGCCGGCGACGGCGTCGGAGAAGACGACCTCGAGGGAGTCCTCGGTGGCCGCGAAGGCGTCGCCGAAGGACGCGACGTCGACACCGAGCAGCTTGAGCTTGGTGGACATGTCGGCGCCGTTGAAGGTGCCCTCGCCACCGAGCAGCGTGTCCGCGACGACCTCGGCCATGTCGTAGCCGGGGGCGACCAGGCCGTACATCCGGCCGCCCGGCGCCGCGCACTCGCCGATCGCGTAGATGTGCTCGTCGCTGGTGCGGCAGTGCTCGTCGACCAGGATCCCGCCGCGTTCGGCGATGTCGAGGTCGGCGGCGCGGCCGAGGTTGTCGCGCGGCCGGATGCCGGCGCTGAAGACGACCAGGTCGGCGTCGATCGGGTTGCGGTCCTTGAGCGCGAGGCCGGTGACCTTGTCGGTGCCGAGGATGGCCTCGGTCATCGCGCCGGTGTGGACGTTGAGGCCGAGCTTGTTGATGTGCTGGTTGAGCGTGGAGCCCGCGGCGTCGTCGATCTGGACCGCCATGAGGCGCGGCGCGAGCTCGACGACGTGGGTCTCCAGACCGAGCTGGTAGAGCGCGTTCGCGGCCTCGAGGCCGAGCAGGCCGCCGCCGATGACCGCACCGACCTTGGCCTTCTTGGAGGCCTGGCGGATCGCCTCGAGGTCCTCGATCGTCCGGTAGACGAAGACGTTCTTGAGGTCCTTGCCCGGCACCGGCGGGACGAACGGGTAGGCGCCGGTCGCGAGGACCAGCTCGTCGTAGTGCAGGTCCTCGCCGTTGGCGAGGGTGACGATCCGGTGCCGCGGGGAGATCGCGATGACCTCCGCGTTGGTGCGCAGGGTGACCCGCGGGTCGTCGTACCGGCCACCGGGGAGGAAGCTCAGCGCCTCGGCGCCGCGCTCGAAGAAGGAGGTCAGGGCCACGCGGTCGTACGCCGGACGCGGCTCCTCGCCGATGATGGTGATGTCGTAGGTCTCGGTGAGCCCACGCTCGATCGCCGCCTGGACGAAGCGGTGTCCGACCATGCCGTGCCCGACCACGACCAACTGCTTGCGGAGTGCCATCCGACTGTCCCTTTCCCTTGGTGCACGACCTATTGGACGCGGCTCCGGTTTCGCGTCCTGATCCCTCAGGAGCACCCGGCGGTCAACTAGTTCTCACGGCCTCACCGTTGAGGGCGTTTCGCGTTACGAGGCCGTAACACGGGAGGCGAGCAGCTGTCGCACGACGTCCGAGCAACCGCCGCAGCCGGTAGTGGCGCGGGTGTCCTGCCGGACCTGCTCCAGGGAGGAGCAGGCACGGATCGCGCCGGCGGAGACGCCGGCGCACTGGCAGACCTCAGCCTCGTCCGGGAGCACGACCGGGGCGCTCTCGCCCTCGGTCACGGCGAGCAGCAGCTCGCCGGGCTCGTTCGGGCCGAGCACGGTCTGCCGGTCGAAGTGCTGGGTGATCAGGCCGATCCGCGACAGGTCGCCGACCAGCGCGCCGGCCACGATCCGGCCGTCGCGGACGACCAGCTTGCGGTGCGATCCCCGCACCGGGTTGGTCATCTCGACGACCTCGCCCTCGGCCTGCTCCGGGTCGCCGAGGACCGCCACGTCCAGGTCGGTCGCGCGGAGGCGGGCGACGACGCGGTGTCCGTCGTACTTCACCGGCCGGTCGACCAGGACGCGGGCCAGGACCTCGGCCTGCTCCCAGGCCGGCGGGACGAAACCCGTGGTCCTGCCGGCGTGCTCGGCGCAGTCGCCGATCGCGTAGATGTGCTCGTCGGGGCCGCAGGAGGTGCTGCGCAGCTGGTCGTCGACGACGATGCCGCGGCGGGTCTCGAGGTCCGCCTTGCGGGCCAGCGAGGTCGCGGGGCGACCGCCGGCGGTGAGGACGACGAGGTCGGTGTCGAGGCTCGCGCCGTTGTCGAGGACCAGCGAGACGCGGCCGTCGATCTCGCGGGTCGGGGCGAGCCCGAACCCGGGCCCGGCGCCGGCGTCGACGAGGCGCACGACGCGCGCACCGGTGTAGACCTGCGTGCCGAGCTTCTTCAGGTCGCGGGCCAGCAGCCGGCCGGCCGTGCGGGAGACCTGCTGGCGGAGCAGGTGGTCACCGCCCTCCACCATCTCGACCTCGAGACCGCGCACGGCCAGGGCGCGGGCGACCTGGAGACCGAGGAGTCCGCCGCCCACGACGACGGCGCGCCTCTGTCCTCGGAGTGCACTCAGCAGCTGCTCGCAGTCACCGAGGTGGCGGAAGGCATGGACCGACTCGTGCAGCGAGCCGTCCCTGCGCACCAGCCCGCGGATCGGCGGGAGGGTGGGGATCGCGCCGGTGGCGAGCACCAGCGCGTCGTACTCGATGACGGTGCCGTCGACCAGCATCACGTCGGACAGGCCCCGGTCGATGCCGAGGACGCGGGAGCCGAGGCGCAGGTCGATGCCGTGATCGGCGTACCACTGCGGCGAGCGGAGCTCGATCGCGTCGGGGCGGTGGGTGCCCTCGAGCACGGCGGACAGCAGGATCCGGTTGTACGGCGGCGCCGCCTCGTCGCCCAGCACCGTGATCGACCAGGTGTCGGTCGCGCCCAGGGCCACGAGCTCCTCGACCAGCCGCGCGGTGGCCATGCCCGCGCCGACGATCACCAGCCGCTTCATGCCACCGCCTCCACGCTGGCCGCGCACACCTTGAACTCCGGCATCCGGCTGGACGGGTCGAGCGCGTCGTTGGTCAGCTTGTTGGCGCCGACCCAGTGGAAGGGCACGAAGACGGTGTCCGGCCGGATCGTGCTGACCACCCGCGCGGGCGCGGTCATCTCGCCGCGACGGGTGCGCACGGTGACCGGCTCTCCGTCGAGGGCCCCGAGCCGGGTGGCCAGCATCGGGTGCAGCTCCACGAAGGGCCCGGTGTCGGGAAGGTCGCGGATCCGCCGGGTCTGCGCACCGGACTGGTACTGCGCGAGCACCCGGCCGGTCGTCAGGTGGATCGGGTACGTCGCGTCGGGCTGCTCGGCCGCGCCGACGTACTCCTGGACGAGGGCGCGTGCCCTGCCGTCCGGGGTGGGGAAGGACGTGGTGAACATCCGCGGGGTGCCGGGGCTGTCCATCGACGGGCACGGCCAGAAGACGCCGTTCTCCTCGCGGATCCGGTCGTAGGTGATGCCGGCGTAGTCGGCCTTGCCGCCGGCCGACGCGCGGCCCAGCTCGGCGAATATCTCCTCGGGCTCCTGGGAGAACCCGACCGGTGCCTTGAGCCGCTCGGCGAGCCCGGCGATGGCGAACAGGTCGCTCTGCACGCCCTCGGGCGCCTGCGCGGCCTGCTGGCGCAGGATCACGCGTCCCTCGAGGTTCGTCATGGTGCCGGTCTCCTCGGCCCACTGGGTCACCGGCAGCACCACGTCGGCCATCGCGGCGGTCTCGCTGAGCACGATGTCGGCGACGACGAGCAGGTCCAGCGACTCCAGCCGCTCGCGCACGTGGAGGGCACGCGGCGCGGAGACCACGATGTTGGAGGCGAAGACCAGGAGCGCCTTCGCGCCGCCGCCGTCGCCCAGCGAGTCGAGCAGCTCGTACGCCGACCGGCCCTTGCCCGGCAGCGTCTCCGGCTCCACGCCCCAGACCCGCGCGACGTGCTCGCGCGCCGCCGGGTCGTCGATCATCCGGTAGCCCGGCAGCTGGTCGGCCTTCTGGCCGTGCTCGCGACCGCCCTGGCCGTTGCCCTGGCCGGTGAGGCAGCCGTAGCCGGCGTGCTCGCCGCCGGGCAGGCCGAGGGCGAGCGCCACGTTGATCCAGGCCAGCACCGTGGCGGTGCCCTGGGCCTGCTGCTCGGCGCCGCGGGCGGTGAGGATCATCGCCTTCGGCGTGCCGGCGAGCAGGTCCGCCAGCGCGCGCAGCTCCTCGACGCCGACACCGGTCACACGCTCGACCCGCTCGGGCCACCAGGCCGCGACGGAGCGGCGTACGTCGTCGAAGCCGGTAGTGCGCGTGGCGACGTACTCCTCGTCGACGGCGCCGGCGGCGTCGAGCAGGTGCAGGACGCCGAGGGCGAGCGCGAGGTCGGTGCCGGGGACGGGCTGGAGGAACAGGTCGCCGCGATCGGCGGTCGCGGTGCGGCGCGGATCGATGACCACGACCTTCCCGCCCCGCTCGCGGAGCCGGTCGAGGTGGCGGGCCGCCGGCGGCATCGTCTCGGCCATGTTCGACCCGACGAGCACCACCACGTCGGCCCGCTCGAGGTCGGCCAGCGGGAACGGCAGACCGCGATCGACGCCGAACGCCTGGTTGCCGGCACTCGCGGCCGAGCTCATGCACCACCGGCCGTTGTAGTCGATCTGGCTGGTGCCGAGCGCGACCCGCGCGAACTTGCCGAGCTGGTAGGCCTTCTCGTTGGTCAGGCCACCGCCGCCGAAGACGGCGACCGCGTCGGGCCCGTGCGCGTCCTGGAGGTCGGTGATCCGCGAGGCGATCAGGTCGAGTGCCTCGTCCCAGGTGGCGGTGGCGAGCTCGCCGGTCGCGGCATCGCGGACGAGTGGGGTCGTCAGGCGCTCCCGATGGCCCCGCAGGCCCGTCGAGGTCCAGCCCTTGCGGCACAGCGCGCCCTCGTTGACCGGGAACTCCTCCCACGGCGTCACCTCGAGCCGCCCGCGACCCTGCACCTGCAGGGTCATCCCGCACTGCAGGCTGCAGTACGGGCAGTGGGTGCGGATCTCGGTCATGTCATCCATTCCACGTCGTGCCGGTAACGGGATCGGGGCCTGCGGTGGCCCTTCGGTGTCAACTAGTCCTCACGCCCTCACGAGGCGGGGCGGGGCGGGCAGGGTTGGCGGAGGTTTGCTCGCGCTTGTCGGGCGTTGCAACACCCGACAAGCGCAGGAATCCCCGGTCGACCGGGGATTCCTGCGCCCGAAACAGCGCCCAGCTCAGATGCCGGCGTACGCACCCTTGCGGCGCACGTAGACTGTGAAGGTGACCGCGGCACACACCACGTAGAAGGCGCAGAAGATCCAGAAGGCGGTCTTCGTGGCACCCAGCGGGTCGGTGATCCACGGGTTCGAGAAGGTGATCGGGATCAGGAAGCCGCCGAGGGCGCCGATCGCCCCGATGATGCCGGCGGCCGCGGAGGCCTTCTTGGTGGCGTCGAGGACCGCGAGCTCACGCTCCGGGGTGCCCTCGCCGGTCGCGCCGACCGCGTCCTTGCGGAAGATCGCCGGGATCATCTTGTACGTCGCGCCGTTGCCGATGCCGGTGCAGGCGAAGACGAACAGGAAGATCACCAGGAACATCGGGAAGACGCCGTGGTTGGCGTGGATCGCGTGGACCACCGCGTCGGGGTAGGTGAACGCCTTGGGGTCGGCCTTGATCTTGGCCAGCACGTCGGGCGTCGGCGCCGGCGGGAACGCCGAGAGGCGGCCCAGCGTGATCAGGATGCCGAGCGTGCCGACGACCATGCCGATGAACGCGGCGAACGTGATCCGGGCACCGCCGAACTTGTCGGCCAGGTAGCCACCGAGCGGCCGGGTCAGCGAGCCGACCAGGGCACCGAGGAAGGCGTAGAAGGCGAAGTTGATGCCGATGCCGACGACCGTGGGGACGGGCTGGCGCCAGAAGTTCAGCTTGATCAGCAGCGGCATCGCCGAGGAGTAGCCGATGAACGAGCCGAAGGTGCCGATGTAGAGGAACGCCATGATCAGCGTGTGCTTGTGCTTGAGCACGGCCAGCTGCGACTTGGTGTCGGTCTTCGCGCTGCTCAGGTTGTCCATGAAGAAGTACGCCGCCAGGGTCGCGGCGACCGCCAAGCCGGCGTACACCCACGCGGCCCGCTCCAGGTGAACGCCGCCCGCGGAGGCCTTGACCAGCCCGAAGGCACCGGCGCCGCCGACGATGATCGGCAGGAAGAACTGGATGATCGCGACGCCGATGTTGCCGCCGGCGGCGTTCAGGCCGAGGGCCGCGCCCTTGAGCCGGGTCGGGTAGAAGAAGTTGATGTTCGCCATCGAGCTGGAGAAGTTGCCGCCGCCGAGGCCGGCGGTCGCGGCCACGAGGCAGAACGCCCAGTACGGCGTTCCGGGCTGGGTCACGAAGTAGGCGAACAGCAGCGTCGGGACCAGCAGCAGGGAGGCGCTGACCATGGTCCAGTTGCGACCGCCGATCTTGCCGACCGCCAGGGTGTAGGGCACCCGGAGCAGCGCGCCGACCAGGTTGGGGATGGCGACGATGAAGAACAGCTGCTGGGGCGTGAAGGAGAAGCCCTGGGCGAGCAGGAACGCCGACGAGACGCTCCAGATCAGCCAGACCGAGAAGCCGAGGTGCTCGGAGAAGATGGACCAGATCAGGTTCCGGCGCGCGATGGGCGCGCCGGTGGACTCCCAGAAGTCAGGGTCCTCGGGGCGCCAGTCGTCGATCCAGCGGCCGCGGCGGTGCGCGGCCGGTGACGTGGGGGCGCCGGTCGTGGTGGGTTGGGTGCTCAGGCTCATGCGTCGATCGTGCGATCGCGCCGTTTCGGGCGGACGCGCTCCGACGTACGGCTCCGGTCAACTTCTCCTCACGACCTCACCGATGGCCGTGCTTGTGGTGCCCCTTGCCGTGCTGCTTCTTGGTCACCCGGTGCGCTGCAGGGCGCGGGGCCGGTGCGGACGTCCGCCGTGCGACCACCGCCCGGTGGGTCGCGTGCACGGTCGGCGACGGCCGGTGCACCTGGTGGGCCACCGGCGTCGTGGTCGACGTGGCCCCGGCCTGCGGTACGGCGGGCGCGCGGTCGGTGCCTCCCTCGACGACCCCGATCAGCAGGAGCATCGAGACGAGCGCGGCCGCCGTGGTGACCGCCGCCCAGGCCACGCGTCGCCGTCGCTGTGCCGCGACCACCTGGAACGCCGACGTGACGACCTCGGGCGCGGCATCGGGCGCTGCATCGGGCGCTGCCTCCGGGCCCGACAGCAGCCGTCCCACCTCGGCCGCTGCCGGGCGGTCCTGGGGCATCCGCGCCGTCATGGCCGCGAGGGCGCTGACCCACCGCGGCCCGAGCGAGACCGGGATGATGGGGGCGGAGTGGACCCGTGCGTACGCGACCTCGACGCCGGTGCCGTTGAACGCCCGACGGCCGGTGAGCGCCTCGAGGAGCACCAGCCCCAGCGAATAAACGTCGGCTGCCGGCCCGACCGCCTCGCCGGCGACCTGCTCGGGAGCGATGTAGGCCGGCGAGCCGACGACCATGCCCGTCGCCGTGTCGGTGGCGGGCCCGTCGGCGGTGCGCGCGATGCCGAAGTCCGCCAGGCAGGCGGTGCCGTCCGCGCGCAGCAGCACGTTGGCCGGCTTCACGTCGCGGTGGATGACCCCCTGCGCGTGGGCGTGGGCCAGGGCCTCGGCCAGCTGTCGGCCGATCGCCCGGACCCGCTCAGGGTCGAGCGGCCCCTCGGCGATCTCCTGGGCCAGGTTCGGCCCGTCGATGAGCTCCATGACCAGGTAGGGCCGCTCCTCGTCCAGGCGCGCGTCGAGGACGGTGACGATGCCCGGGTGGTTGAGGGCCGCCGCCGTGCACGCCTCGGTCGCGAAGCGGCGCGTGTCCCCGGCGCGGAGCAGCTTCACCGCGACCTCCCGGCCGAGCAGCTCGTCGGTCGCGCGATGGACGTCGGCCATGCCGCCGCTGCCGACCCGGGATCCGACCCGGTAGCGATCATTGAGCAGCGTCGGGTTCTCCACGGTTCACCGGTACCCAGAATCGGCACGCTCGGACGTCTCCCCGCGGTCCGCGGTCACGGCCTGCGGTCCCGATAGTGTGGCCACGGTCACAGGAGCCCGGAGGTGAGCGGTGTTCGGCAGACGCGGGCAGCTCGGCAGCCAGGCCGACCGCGCCACGTTCCGCACCCTGCACACCGCTTCGCTGATGACCGGTGCGCTGCGTGGCGGCCTCACCGAGAGCACCGCCGAGCAGTCCGTGCGCCACATGCGCACGCTGCTGTCCGCGCCGGCGGTGGCGGTCACGGACCTCGCCCGGCTGCTCGCCTGGGACGGCGAGCGGATGATCCACGGGCGGTACGCCGCCGCGCTGGCCGAGGAGGCGGCGGCGTACGGCGGCACGACCGTGGTGCCGCACAGCCGCTTCGACTGCGGGGACCCGCAGTGCCCCCTGCGGCACGCGATCCTCGCGCCGCTCATCGTCGAGGAGCGGGTCGTCGGGACCCTGCAGGCGTTCGCGCCGAGCGCGTCGGCCGGGCGGGTGCGGGCCGCCACCGAGGTGGCGCGCTGGGTGTCGGGCCAGCTGGAGCTCGGTGAGCTGGAGAGCTCCCGGCAGCGCCTGATGGCCGCCGAGGTGCGCGCGCTGCGCGCCCAGATCTCGCCGCACTTCATCTACAACTCGCTGACCGCGATCGCCTCGTTCGTGCGGACCGACCCGGATCGCGCCCGCGACCTGCTGCTCGACTTCGCCGACTTCACCCGCTACTCCTTCCGCCAGCTCGGCGACTTCACCACGCTCGAGGAGGAGCTGCAGTCGATCCAGCGCTACCTGGTGCTGGAGCAGGCGCGGTTCGGCACCCGCCTCGGCGTCACGCTGCAGATCGCGCCCGAGGTGCTGCCCGTGGTGATCCCTGTGCTCTCGCTGCAGCCGCTCGTGGAGAACGCGGTCCGGCACGGCCTCGCCCCCAAGCCCGAAGGAGGGTCGGTGACGATCCAGGCCCGCGACCTGGACCGCGAGGCGGTCATCACCATCGACGACGACGGCGTCGGTGAGGACCCCGAGCGGATCCGCCGGGTGCTCGAGGGCGACCTGTCGCTGGATTCGGTCGGGCTGGCCAACGTGGACGAGCGCCTCCGGTCCAGCTTCGGCGACGACTACGGCCTCGTCGTCGAGACCGCGCCCGGCGCCGGGACCCGGGTCACCGTCCGTGTCCCCAAGTACGCCGCCGGGGTGCGCCCGTGAAGGTCCTGGTCCTCGACGACGAGAAGCCCGCGCTCGACGAGCTGGTCTACCTGCTGGAGAGCGACGAGCGAGTCAGCTCCGTCACCGGCTGCGACGTGGCGACCGACGCCGTGGCCGAGCTGCGCGCGGCGGCGTACGACGCGGTGTTCCTCGACATCGCCATGCCGGGGCTCTCCGGGCTCGACCTGGCCGCGGTCATCGGTCGCGCGCCCACGCCGCCGGCCATCGTGTTCGTCACGGCCCACGCCGAGCACGCGGTCGAGGCGTTCGAGCTGCACGCGGTCGACTACCTGCTCAAGCCGGTGCGGACCGAGCGGCTGCGGGAGGCGGTGCGCCGGATCCTCGAGGGTCGTGACAAGCCCGAGCTGCCCGTGGCGGGGAACGACGCGATCGCGGTCGAGCTCGGCGGCGTGACCCGGTTCGTGCAGCGTGCCGACGTGCTCTTCGTGGAGGTGCAGGGCGACTACAGCCGGCTGCACACCGCGACCGGCTCGCACCTGGTCCGGCTGCCGATCAGCACGCTCGAGGAGCGGTGGCGCGAGCACGGATTCGTGCGGATCCACCGCTCGTTCCTGGTCGCCCTGCCGCACGTCGACGCGATCCAGGAGACCGCCGGTCGGCTCATCGTCCGCGTCGGCGAGCGCGAGCTCCCGGTCTCGCGGCGGCTCACCCCGGCGCTGCGCGAGCAGCTGCGCCGCACCCGCCGGGGCGAGGGGTGAACCAGGCCCGGGTCCGGGTCACCGGGCCGCGGCGGGGTCGTCCGCGGCGGACCACCGTGGTCGCCGAGATCGACGCGCAGACCGTGGTCGGCGACATCTACATCCGCTCGCTGATGCGCAGCCAGCTCCGGCTCGCGCTCGCGATCCTCACCCTGCTGCTGCTCACGGTCGGCTCGCTCCCGGTGGTCATCGCGGCCTGGCCCGGTCTCGCGGACCACCGGCTCCTCGGCGTACCGCTGCAGTGGGTGGTGCTCGGTGCCGGCTGCTACCCGGTGCTCGGCGCGCTCGCGATCCTCTACGTACGCCGCGCCGAGCTCAACGAGCGCTCCTTCGCCGAGCTCGTCGCCCAGGAGCCGCCCTGGAGCGACCGGTGAGCGGGCTCGCCGGGACGCTCAGCGTCGCGGCGATCACCGCGGTCGCGCTGCTCACCCTCACCGTCGGCGCCTTCGGGCTGCGCATCTCGCGCACCACCAGTGACTTCTACGTCGCCTCGCGCACGGTCGGGCCGACCGTGAACGCGGCCGCGATCAGCGGGGAGTACCTCTCCGCCGCGTCCTTCCTCGGCGTCGCCGGGCTGATCGCAGCCCGCGGCCCGGACATGCTCTGGTACCCCGTCGGCTGGACGGCCGGCTACCTCGTCCTGCTGCTCTTCGTCGCCGCGCCGCTGCGTCGCTCGCGCGCCTACACGGTGCCGGACTTCGCGGAGTTCCGGCTCGAGTCGTCGCACGCCCGGGCCGTGTCCAGCGTGCTCGTGGTGCTGATCGGAGTCCTCTACCTGGTGCCGCAGCTGCGCGGCGCCGGCCTCACCGTACGGATCCTCACCGGCGCACCCACCTGGGTCGGCGCCGTCGCGGTCGGCGTCGTCGTGCTGCTCTCCGTGGCGGCCGGCGGCATGCGCTCGATCACCCTCGTCCAGGCCGTCCAGTACTGGCTGAAGCTCACCGCGCTGCTGCTCCCGCTCGCGGTGTTCCTCGTGGTCAGGGGCGGAGGTACGACGGGCGCGCTGCACCGGATGCACGCCTCGGACTGGGCGACCGACTGGACCGCCGGGCACCACACGCTCTACCTGACCTACTCGCTGATCACCGCCACCTTCCTCGGCACGATGGGCCTGCCGCACGTGGTCGTGAGGTTCTACACGAACAACGACGGCCGCACCGCACGCCGTACGACGATCGCGGTCATCGGCCTGCTCAGCTGCTTCTACATCCTCCCGCCGGTGTACGCCGCCCTCGCCCGCGGCTACCTGGGCAGCGGCATCGGCAACACCGACTCGCTCATCCTCGGCCTGCCCCGCACCGTCGTCGGCGGCGACCTCGGCGCGGTGCTGACGGCGGTGCTCGCGGCCGGCGCGTTCGCGGCCTTCCTGTCGACCTCGTCGGGCCTGATCGTGTCGATCGCCGGCGTGGTCGGCCAGGACCTGATCGGCCGGCGGACCGGGGCCGTCCCGGCGTTCCGGGCGGGTGCCGTCCTCGCGACCGCGGGCGCACTGATCCTCACCGCCGCCAGCTCCGGGCTGGCCGTCGCGCACGCCGTGGAGCTGGCGTTCGCGGTGTCGGCCTCGACCTTCTGCCCGCTGCTGCTGCTCGGCATCTGGTGGCGCGGCCTGACCGCCCGCGGCGCCATCGCCGGCCTCGCGGTCGGCGGCGGCCTCTCGACCGCCGCCGTGGTCGCCGCCACCGTCGGCGCCCACGCGCACGGCTTCCTCGCCGACGTCCTCGCCCAGCCCGCGCTGTGCACGGTCCCCCTCGCGTTCGCGGTGATGGTCTCGGTCTCGCTGGCCACCCGCCACTCCCGCCCCACCCACGTCGCCCGCACCCTGGTCCGGCTGCACACCCCCGAGGCCATCGCCGTCGATCGGGGCGGGTTCCGGGCGCGCGGTGCCGTCTCCGACTGAACGGCGAACGGCCGGGCTCGCTGCTACCCGGCCCCCTCGTCCTGGTTGGGAGTGCTTCGCGGGCGTGACCCCCTATGGGTCACCACCCGAGATCGACCACGCACTCGCAACCACATTCGGGAGGTGACCCATAGGGGGTAGTCCGCGAAGCACTCCCAACCAGGACGAGGGGGCACCCCCGGCGGCGAGCCCGGCCGTTCGTCGTACCGGATCGACCGCTCGGCGCAGCCCCGCCCAGCGGTCGGCGCAGGATCAACGCCGTCCACCGAGCCACGGCCCCGCTCCTCTGTGAGCGCGGTCACAGGATCCCTAGCGTCGATGACACCGATCACCCGTCGACCACAAGGAGTCGAGATGTCAGAGATGCCCGAGAACAGGGGCGCCTTCCTCGCCGACCCGGCCCCGCTGGGCCTGGCCGCGTTCGCGCTCACCACGTTCGTCCTGAGCTTCATGAACACCGGCCTGTTCAAGGCCGAGCCGGTCGTCTTCGGCCTCGCCCTGGCCTACGGCGGCATCGCCCAGATCCTCGCCGGCATGTGGGAGTTCGCGAAGGGCAACACCTTCGGCGCGACCGCCTTCACGTCGTTCGGTGCCTTCTGGATCTCCTTCTGGTACCTCACCGGCCACACCGACATGTCCAAGGTCGCCGCCGGTGACGCCGGCAACGGCGTCGGGCTGTTCCTGCTGGCCTGGGGCATCTTCACCGCCTACATGCTGGTCGCCTCGCTCGGCACCGGGAACCACGCGGTCGTGCTGGTGTTCGTGCTGCTGACGATCACGTTCTTCCTGCTGGCGTTCGGCGAGTTCGGCCCGAGCGAGGCGCTCACCAAGACCGGCGGCTGGTTCGGCCTCGCGACCGCGGTGGCGGCCTGGTACGCCTCCTTCGCCGGCGTCGCCGCGTCCACCTTCAAGCGCCCGATCCTGCCCACCAGCCTCGGCTGACGGCGCCGCACAGACCGACCTCCGGTGTCCCGGTGAGGGGAAGACGCAACCGTCTTGCAACCCCTTGCCGGGACACTGACCCGAGTGCCTACTGTGAGCAGTGGCACACCGCGATCCACCGCGACTCCAGGAGAGATGACCGTGAGCGACAGCGAGACCCTCGCGAACCTTTTGAAGGAAGACCGACGCTTCGAGCCGCCGGCCGAGCTGGCGGCGAACGCCAACGTCAAGGCGTCGGCGTACGACGAGGCGGCAGCCGACCGGGAGGGCTACTGGGCCGCCGCGGCCGACCGCCTTACCTGGGCCCAGAGGTGGGACCGGGTCCTCGACGACGACAACCCGCCGTTCTACAAGTGGTTCACCGGCGGCAAGCTGAACGCGGCGTACAACTGCGTGGACCGGCACGTCGAGGCCGGCCGGGGCGACAAGGTCGCCATCCACTGGGTCGGTGAGCCCGAGGACGACACGCGCGACCTGACCTATGCCGACCTGCAGCGCGAGGTGTCCAAGGCCGCCAACGCCCTCACCGCGCTCGGTGTGGGCACCGGCGACCGGGTCGCGATCTACATGCCGATGATCCCCGAGGCCGTCATCGCGATGCTGGCGTGCGCCCGGATCGGTGCCCCGCACACGGTCGTGTTCGGCGGGTTCTCCGCCGACGCCCTGGCCTCGCGGCTGGACGACTGCCAGGCGAAGGTCGTCGTCACCTCCGACGGCGGCTACCGCCGCGGTGCCGCGGCCGCGCTGAAGCCGGCCGTGGACGAGGCCCGCACCAAGACCGACGTGGTCGAGAAGGTGCTCGTGGTCCGGCGTACCGGACAGGACGTGGCGTGGGACGACCAGGTCGACGTCTGGTGGCACGACGCCGTCGACTCGGCCTCGGAGACCCACACCCCCGAGGCGTTCGACGCCGAGCACCCGCTCTACGTCATGTACACCTCCGGCACCACCGGCAAGCCCAAGGGCATCCTGCACACCACCGGCGGCTACCTGACCCAGGCCGCGTTCACCCACAACGCGGTGTTCGACCTCAAGGACGACGACGTCTACTGGTGCACGGCCGACATCGGCTGGGTCACCGGGCACTCCTACATCGTCTACGGGCCGCTGGCCAACGGCGTCACGCAGGTGCTCTACGAGGGCACGCCCGACGCCCCCGAGCCCGGCCGCTGGTGGAAGATCATCCAGGACAACAAGGTCTCGATCTTCTACACCGCCCCGACCGCGATCCGCTCCTTCATGAAGCAGGGTCACGAGGTCCCGGACAGGTACGACATGTCCTCGCTGCGGATCCTGGGCTCGGTCGGTGAGCCGATCAACCCCGAGGCCTACGTCTGGTACCGCCACGTCATCGGCGGCGACCGCACCCCGGTCGTCGACACCTGGTGGCAGACCGAGACCGGCGCGATCATGATCAGCCCCCTCCCGGGCGTGACGGCCGGCAAGCCGGGCTCGGCGATGACCCCGATCCCGGGCATCACCGCCGACGTGGTCGACGACGACGGCAAGTCCGTGCCGAACGGCTCGGGCGGCTACCTGGTCGTCACCTCGCCGTGGCCCTCGATGCTGCGCACGATCTGGGGCGACGACAGCCGGTATGTCGACACCTACTGGTCGCGCTTCAAGGACCTCGGCTACTACTTCGCCGGCGACGGCGCGAAGAAGGACGAGGACGGCGACATCTGGGTGCTGGGCCGGGTCGACGACGTGATGAACGTGTCGGGCCACCGGCTCTCGACCACCGAGATCGAGTCCGCCCTGGTCTCCCACCCGAAGGTCGCCGAGGCGGCCGTGGTCGGCGCGACCGACCCGGACACCGGCCAGGCCGTGGTCGCGTACGTGATCCTGCGCAACGAGGCCGGCGACGGCGGCCCGGACATCATCAAGGAGCTGTCCGACCACGTCCGCAAGGAGATCGGCCCGATCGCCAAGCCGCGCGAGATCATGATCGTCCCGGAGCTGCCCAAGACGCGCTCCGGCAAGATCATGCGCCGCCTGCTGCGCGACGTGGCCGAGAAGCGCGAGGTCGGCGACACCACCACGCTGGCCGACGCCAACATCATGAACCTGATCTCGGCGGGCCAGGCCACCTCCACGGAGGACTGATCCTCCCGCCAATCCCGGTTGCACCTCGAGCGCGGTCACTGGTCCGATGGGCCAGTGACCGCGCTCGTGCTTCCCACCCTCGACCTCTACGACAGCTGGGCGGAGTGCGTCGCCGAGTACGAGCCCGGCCTGCTCCACGGCTCGGGGAACTGGAACCTGCCCGAGGCCCTGCAGCACGACACCGACCGCGACACCTGCGAGACCCTCGTCGCGCTGCTGCGCCGGCAGGGGCGCGAGTGGGACCCGACCAAGGTGCCCAGCGACTACTGGTGGATCACCGAGGGCGACGAGGTGATCGGCTTCCTCGCGATCCGGCACCGGCTCAACGACTTCCTGCTCCAGATCGGCGGCCACATCGGCTACTCGATCCGCCCCTCACGCCGCCGGCAGGGCCACGCGACCCGGGCCCTCGGCTTGGCGCTGCGTCGCGCGGCCGAGCTCGGCATCGAGCGCGCCCTGGTGACCTGCGACGAGGACAACCTGGCCTCCGCCGGCACCATCGAGGCCCAGGGCGGCCGGCTCGAGGACGTCCGCGACGGGAAGCGCCGCTACTGGATCGAGACGGCACGACCCGAGGGCGACCGCGCCGAGATCGCCCGCCTCGTCGACTGCTTCTTCGACGCCTTCCGGACCGGCCCGGACCTCGACGAACGGATGGACGCGCTGCGCGCCGCGATGCTCGACGGCGCGATCATCGTCCAGACCTGCGGGACCGAGCCGACGGCGTACGACGTCGAGGCGTTCCTCGCCCCGCGCCACGCCCTCCTCACCCAGGGGCGGCTGACGGACTTCACCGAGCACGCCACGGGAGGCCGCATCGACGTCTTCGGCGACATCGCGCAGTGGTTCGGCGGCTACGCGAAGAGCGGCGTCCTCGACGGAGCGCCGTACGCCGGACGCGGGGCGAAGTCGATCCAGCTCGCCCGCACCGCGCGGGGCTGGCAGATCAGCGCGGTCGCCTGGGACGACGAGCGCTGAGGCGCCGCTCTGAACGAACCGCTCAGGGCATGCCGGCCCCTGCCGATCGGAGGGTGTGCACCACGCCGAGCCGATCCCCCAGGACAAGGTCCGCCGGCTGGTGCTGCTCATCGCGATCACGTTCGCGGTGCTCAGCGTGGTGACCATCGGCCCGGCCCGCGCCCGGTTCGAGAAGCCGCACCCGGCCCCCGTCCCGCAGCCCACGCACCAGGTCACCCAGCAGCTCACCCAGCAGCGCTGACCTCCGGGCGCAGCCGGCTCAGCAGCAGCGCACCGAGGGCGGCCGCGACCAGCGACCCGACCAGGATGCCGACCTTCGCGTCGGCGGTGAGGCCCGCTGAGCCGGGGAACGACAGGCCGGCGATGAACAGCGAGACGGTGAAGCCGATGCCCGCGACGGCACCGACCCCGACGACATGGGTCCAGCGCGCGCCCTCGGGCAGCCGTGCGACGCCGAGCCGGACCGCCAGCAGCGACGCCAGCACGATCCCGAGCGGCTTGCCGAGCACCAGGCCGACCACGACCGCCAGGCCCACCGGCGAGGACAGCGCGTCGCCGAGCACACCGCCGCGGAGGTCCACCCCCGCGTTGGCCAGGGCGAAGACCGGCAGGACGACGTACGCCGAGACGGGGTGCAGCATGTGCTGCCAGCGCTCGACGACGGGCACCGACTCCGCGAGCAGGAAGCGCAGGCGGTGCTGCTCCTCGGCGTCCAGCTCGTTGTCGGCCAGGGCCGCGACGGCGTACTCCTTGGCGGTGTCCTCGCGCAGCAGCGGCGTCGCGGGGGCGAGCAGGCCGAGGGCCACCCCCGCGAGCGTCGCGTGCACCCCGGACTGGAGGGTCGCGAACCACACGACGATGCCGAGGCCGGCGTAGATCCACGGCGTCCAGACGCGCCGCCGCCGCAGCAGGTAGCCGGCGGCGAGCAGGGCGACGGCGAGGCCGAGCCAGCCCCAGTGCAGCGTGCCGGTGTAGAAGACCGCGATCACGACGATCGCCCCGACGTCGTCGACGATCGCGAGGGTGAGCAGGAACAGGCGCACCGAGGACGGCACCCGGCGGCCGAGCAGCCCCAGCACGCCGACGGCGAACGCGATGTCGGTCGCCATCGGGATGCCCCACCCGTCGACGCCCGCGCCGCGGCCGGCGATCGCGAGGTAGAGCCCGGCGGGCACCACCATCCCGCCGACGGCGGCGACGACCGGCAGCGCGGCCGTGCGCGGGTCACGCAGGTCGCCGTTGACCAGCTCGTACTTGATCTCCAGGCCCACCACGAAGAAGAAGATCGCCATCAGCCCGTCGTCCACCCAGTGCTGCAGCGACTGCTCGAAGCGCCAGTGACCCAGGTCGACGCCCAGCGTCGTGTGCCAGAGGTGCTCGTACGACGCCGCGCCGCCCGCGTTCACCCACACCAGGGCCACGACGGTCGCGACGAGGAGCGCCAGCGAGGCCGTGGACTCGACGCGGAGGAACTCGCGGAGCGGCCGGGCGACGTACCGGGCCAGCGGGGTGTCGCCGGCCACCCACACCGGGCCGTTGCGCCACAGCTTCGACGGCGGACGCTCACCGGGCGGGAGGTTCAAGGGCACGAGCAGCTCCTGGGATCGGGGCACGACGGACACGTGCCGACCAGACTTCCCGGCTCACCGCGCTCCACCCTAGCGGGAAGTTATCGGTAGGGTCGGACGCATGGCCACCGAACCGCTCCAGGACGAGCCCACCATCGGGCGACTGATCAAGGACGCGCAGACCGACCTCTCCCTGCTGGTCCGCAAGGAGATCGAGCTTGCCAAGTCCGAGCTCAAGGTGAGCGTGACGGCGAGTGCGGTCGGGCTCGGCCTGATCAGCGCGGCGCTCTTCCTGCTGCTGCTCGGCGTGATCATGCTGTCGGTGGCGATCGCCTACTTCATCAACTGGAACGGCCACGGCCTTGCGCTGCACTGGGCGTTCCTGATCGTCTTCGGCGGCTACACGCTGATCGCGGCGGTCCTCGTGTTGATCGCGATCCGTATCTTCAAGAAGAAGGTGAAGGCGCCGCAGCGGGCGATCGAGCAGGGGCGCGAGATCCCGAAGGCGCTCAAGGGCAAGTCCTGAGGCGCACCTGACCGAGACGGCACAGAGGGGGTGAACGCGGGTGGCACGCCAACCTGTGGTCGCCCAGCGGGCCGAGCAGTTGCTCGGCTCGGCGGTGGTGGCGACCGCGCCGGTCGCCGGCGGTGACATCTCGACGGCGGTGAAGCTGCGGCTGTCCAGCGGGCGCACGGCGCTGCTCAAGACGCTGCACCCCGCGCCGCCGAAGTTCTTCGAGCGCGAGGCGGCCGGCCTCGCGTGGCTGGCCGAGGTCCCGGACGGCGTGGCCACGCCGGAGGTCCTCGGTGTCGACGCCGACTGCCTGATCCTGGAGTGGATCGAGCCGCACCGGCCCGGCGCCGACGCCGCCGCCGGGTTCGGCCGGGCGCTGGCCCGCACCCACGCGGCCGGGGCCGAGGCGTTCGGCGGGCCCGCGGACGGGTGGATCGCGAAGCTGCCCATGGCGAACCGGCCGCTCCCCACCTGGGCCGAGTTCTGGGTGGAGCGGCGGATCACGCCGTACCTCAAGATCGCGCGCGACCGCGGCCAGATCAGCGCCGAGGACGCCGCCACCGTCGAGCGCGCGGTCGCGCGGACCGCCGAGGTCGTGCCCGCCGAGCCGCCCGCCCGGCTGCACGGCGACCTCTGGAACGGCAACGTGCTGTGGACGACCGACCACGTCGTGGTGATCGACCCGGCGGCGTACGCCGGGCACCGCGAGGTCGACCTCGCCATGCTCGCCCTCTTCGGGCTGCCGCAGCTGCCGGCGGTCCTCTCCGCCTACCAGGAGGTGACCCCGTTGGCCGACGGCTGGGAGGACCGGGTCGCCTTCCACCAGCTGTTCCCGCTGCTCGTCCACGCGTGCCTGTTCGGAGGGCAGTACGGCGCCCGGGCGGCGCGACTGGCGAGCCGCTACCTCTGACTCTCAGCACCTCTTCAGCCGGATCGGCCACAATGGACCCGTGCCCACGTCCGTCCCGTCCTCCAAGGTGCTCGTCGTCGACGACGATCGCGCCGTGCGCGAGTCGCTGCGCCGATCCCTGGAGTTCAACGGGTACGACGTGCACCTGGCCGGCGACGGCGCTGAGGCGCTCGCCGGGATCGGGGCGATCGCGCCGGACGTCGTCGTGATGGACGTGATGATGCCGCGGCTGGACGGGCTGGAGACCACCCGCGCGCTGCGGGCCGCGGGCAACGACGTACCGATCCTGGTGCTGACGGCGCGGGACGCGATCGGCGAGCGGGTCGAGGGCTTGGACGCGGGCGCCGACGACTACCTGACCAAGCCGTTCGCGCTGCAGGAGCTGCTGGCGCGGCTGCGCGCGCTGCTGCGCCGGGTCACCCCGGTCGGCGACGAGGGCGAGGAGGTCCTGACCTTCGGCGACCTCACCATGAACGTCACCACCCGCGACGTCACCCGCGCGGGCCGCCCGATCGAGCTGACCCGCACCGAGTTCACGCTGCTGGAGATGTTCCTGCGCCGCCCGCGCCGCGTGCTCGACCGCAACTTCATCCTCGAGGAGGTCTGGGGCTACGACTTCCCCACGACCGCCAACTCGCTCGAGGTGTACGTCGGCTACCTGCGCCGCAAGACCGAGGCCGAGGGCGAGTCGCGGCTGATCCACACCGTGCGCGGGATCGGCTACGTGCTCAAGGCGGGCGATTGATCCGGCCGGGGAACCTCCCGGCAGGGCGGTGGCACTACCGCCGATCGCTCGCGAGCCGGGTCATCGTGCTGACCACGATGGCGGTGGGTCTCGCGGTGGCCCTCGTCGCGGCGGGCGCCTACCTGACCGCGCGCGTGCAGATGCAGCAGGACCTGGACCGCTCCCTGATCCAGCGCGCGCACTACGCCGCCAACATCGACGCGCTGCTCAGCACCCAGGGCACCAGCCTGTCGCCGTGGGAGATCGGCGCCGCCGACGTCCGCATCGCGCTCGTCGACGCCGACGGCACCGAGGCGATCCTCGACAACGGCAGCACCATCCCGCTGAGCAGCGCGGAGCTCGCCGTGGCCGCCGGCCAACGCAAGCAGGAGGTGCGCACGGTCCTCATCGCCGACGAGCGCTACCGGATGGTCACGGTGCCCACCGACACCTCGGGCGTCGCGGTGATCCTGGCGCAGCCGCTCGCGACCCAGGACCACGTGCTGTCGCGGCTGGGCTGGGTGACGCTGGCGTTCGGGCTGATCGGCGTCGTGGGTGCGGCGTTCGCGGGCTGGCTGGTCGCAACCAACGGCCTGCGGCCGGTCCGCCGGCTGACGGCGTCGGTCGAGCGGGTCGCGCGCACCGAGGACTTCACCCCGCTGCCGGTCGAGGGCGACGACGAGGTCGCCCGCCTCGCCACGGCGTTCAACCACCTGCTGACCTCGCTCGACGCCTCGCGCACCCGGCAGCGGCAGCTGGTCGCCGACGCGGGCCACGAGCTGCGCACCCCGCTCACCGCCCTGCGCACCAACATCGACCTGCTCACGATGGTCGCGGCCGACCCCGCGGCCCTGCCGACGCAGGCGCGCGACGAGCTGATGGACGACGTACGCGCGCAGATCGAGGAGCTCACCACCCTGATCGGCGACCTCACCGAGCTCGCGCGCGACGAGCCGGTCACCGTGCAGGTCGAGCCGGTGGACCTCACCGACGTCGTCGACCACGCCGTCCAGCGCGTACGACGCCGCGCGCCCGGCATCACCTTCGAGGTCTTCACCCGGCCCTGGTGGGTCGAGGGCGAGGCGGCCGAGCTGGAACGTGCCGTCACCAACCTGCTCGACAACGCCGCGAAGTGGAGCCCGGAGGGCGGCCAGGTGACGGTGCGCCTCAGCGACGGCGTCCTCACCGTCGACGACCAGGGCACCGGCATCGCCGAGGCCGACCGGACCCGCGTCTTCGACCGGTTCTGGCGCTCCCCCGACGCCCGCACCATGCCCGGCTCCGGGCTCGGCCTGTCGATCGTCCGCCAGGTCGCCGAACGCCACGGTGGCAACGTCATCGCCACCGACAACTCCACCGGAGGCGCCCGCCTGGTCCTCCGCCTACCCGGACGGGAACACATCGATGCGTAAGACCCTGGCCCTGCTGCCCCTCGCGGCCCTGCTCGCCGCCTGCGGCGGCGGGTCGGCCAAGCCCGCGTTCTCCTCGGACGCGCCGGCGCTGTGGAACCCCTGCGACGCGATCGACCCGGCGCTGGTCCACCGCTCCTTCGGCGTGCAGACCAAGGAGAGCGACGGTACGCCGAGCCAGCCCGACTGCCGCTTCACCCCGGTCGACCAGAAGTCCGACAGCTTCGCCCTGACCGCGACCTACCAGCTCACGCCGATCGACCTCGAGACGTACTGGAAGGCGATGCACATCTCGACGAAGGCGAACGTGCAGCGGCCCAAGATCGCGCTCGCCGACGACGCGCGGCTCGTCGTGCACTACACGACCAAGCTGCTCACCATCACCGGCTTCGTGCAGAACGGCGACCTCTTCCAGGTCGTCAACATCGTCGACCCCGCCCCGTACGACGTCCCGGCCGACACCGCCGGCGTCGAGGCGGTCCTCACCTCGCTGTCCAAGCACGCCGACGAGACCGGCGCCGGGGTGTCCCCGAGCGCGACGGCCACCGTCACCGCGAGCTGAGCGCGCGGAGCAGCCGCTCCGCCTTCCACTGGGTCTCGGCCCACTCCTCGGCGGCGTCGCTGGCGACCGTGATGCCGCCGCCGGTCCCGAGCCGGTAGCGGCCGTCGTTGCTGGTGGTGAGGCTGCGGATCACCACCCCGAGGTCGGCCCGGCCGTCGGCGCCGATCCACCCGAAGGCACCGGCGTACGTGCCGCGCGGGGTGGCCTCCACGGCGTCGATGATCTGCATCGTCCGCAGCTTCGGCGCGCCGGTCATCGACCCCGCGGGGAACAGGTTGCGCAGCGCGTGGACGGTGCTCACCTCCGGCCGCAGGCGGCCGCGCACCGTCGAGACGAGCTGGTGCACCGCAGCGTACGACTCGACCTGCATGAGGCCCGGCACCGTCACGGTGCCGACCTCGCAGACCGTCGCGAGGTCGTTGCGCAGCAGGTCGACGATCATCAGGTTCTCGGAGCGGAACTTCGGGTCGGTCGCGAGGTGCACGCGCGCGGCCTCGTCCTCCTCCGGCGTCGTGCCGCGCGGAGTGGTGCCCTTGATCGGCTTGGTCTCGATCGTGCGGTCGGCCGTGATCAGCGCGTAGCGCTCCGGGCTGGAGCTGAGCAGCCAGGCGCGCGCCCCGGGCACGTCGTGCTGCAGGAAGCCCGCGTAGGGAGCGGGGTTCAGCTCGCTGAGCCGGAGGTACGCCGTGGCCGGGTCGAGCTCGCTCTCGACCTCGACCCGGTGGGTCAGGTTCACCTCGTAGGAGTTGCCCGCGTGCAGCTCCTCCTGGACCCGGCCGAACGCCTCCACGTACGCCGAATCGGCAGTTCTTGTCCCGCGAATCGTTAGTTGTGGTCCGCCGAGAACGGCATTTCGATGGGCAACAACTAACGATTCGCGATGGCTCGGCCGCATCCAGACGGCGTCGGGCTGGTGGGGATCGGGGGAGGCGGGGAGGTCGGAGCGGGAGGCGTAGCCGAAGTAGCCGTACCAGCGGGCGTCCTCGGGGCCTTCGGCCAGCTCGCGCTCGAGGACGGCGAAGGGGTCGTCGCCGACGACCTCGGCCCGACCGGCGGTGTGCCGGGTGACCTCGCCGCGGCTCGCCGAGTAGCTGATCGAGATGTCGTCGGGCTCCAGCCAGGCCAGGGTGTCGCCGATCCAGGCGCACCGCGGCGACGTGGCCACCACCTGCTCGAAGTCGCTCATGCCCGGTCCAGGAAGCTGCGGATCATGGCGGCGCCGTGCTCGGACAGGATCGACTCGGGGTGGAACTGCACGCCCTCGATCGGAAGGTGCCGGTGCCGCACCCCCATCACCACCTCGTCGCCGTCCGGCGCGCCCGCCCACGCGGTCGCGACGACCTCGTCGGGCAGCGCGACCGCCGCGAGCGAGTGGTAGCGGACCGCGGCCAGCCCCTGCGGCAGACCGGCGAACACCCCGCGACCGTCGTGCCGGACGTGCGCGACCTGGCCGTGGGCCGGGGCGACACGATCCACCACGCCGGCGTACCTCGTCACGATGCCCTGCATGCCCAGGCAGACGCCGAGCACGGGCAGGCCGAGGTCGAGCATCCCCCAGTCGTACTCGTCGGGGTGGCCGGGGCCGGGCGACAGCACGACGTGCGAGTACGTCGCCAGGTCGGCCGCGACGACCTCGTCGGACTCCACCACCGTCGGTAGGACCCCGGTCGCTGCGGCGATCAGGTGGACGAGGTTCCAGGTGTAGGAGTCGTGGTGGTCCACGACCACCACGTCAGGACGGGGAGCCATCCAGCAGCACCCCGACGACCAGGTCGTGCACGATGTCGAACCCGCGCTCGGTCAGGATCGACTCG